>CAYZTG010000016.1:0-21278 GCA_964481475.1 uncultured Acholeplasmataceae bacterium
AATTAAAGAAGTTTTTCCTGATCCTTCTCCACCTTCAAATGTAATAAACATCTTCACACATTCTCCCTTTAATCACTTACTAGTATACTAGTAAATGATAATTTATTCAAATTTATTTCAATAATTAACCTCGACTAGATAAAGCCCCTCAGGATCAATTGTTTTCCCTGATAAAGAGCCATTTTTAGTGTTGAAAATTTCATCTATAACTGTAATATCTTTGCGATCCCGACCGATATCAATTAACGTTCCTACAATTCTTCTAACCATATATTTTAAAAAACCATCACCTTTAAATGTGATAATTATTTTTTCATGATCTTCTTCTAAAGAAACATAATAAATTTCTTTTACTGTCGGCTTACCTTTTACATAACTAGAAAATCCTAAAAAATCATGTTTACCAACAAACTTATTTAAAGCTTGCCTCATACTTTTAGTATCTAAATTATAAGGAACATATGTTTCTAAGTTTCTTTTAAAAACATTGTATTTTTTTGAAATAATATATTTATATGTTTTACTTTTTGCGCTATATCTAGCATGAAAATCAGCAGAAACCTTAGTGACACTTTTAATTCTAATATCTTCAGGCAAATATGTATTTAATGCCTTTGTGAAGTGATAATCAGATAAGTCTAACCAACTATCAAAATGAGCTACCATTCCAATTGCATGAACTCCTTTATCAGTTCTTCCTGAACCAACAATTTTTATTTCTTTACAATGAATTTGATAAAGTGCTTCTAGTAATTTTTCCTCAATAGTAACCTTATTTGCTTGTTTTTGAAATCCATAGTAATTAGTTCCTTCATAACTAATGACCATTTTATATCTAAACATTTAAGACACCAAATCGAAATAGAAAAGATGTAGTTAACAGGCCTAAACCAATAAATAAAGCAATATAATCAAAGTACTTTAATTTCATTACGTCGATTTTAGTTCTTATTCCCCCAACAACATAACCTCTTACTTCCATCGCATTTGCTAAATCCTCTGCTCTTTTAAAAGAGATTACAAAGATAGGAATTAATAAAGAAATTATTTGTGTTAATTTTTTCTTTAAGTTCGATTCACTAAACTCTACGCCTCTTGAGGCTTGGGCTTTCATAATTTTATTAGTTTCTTCTAAAAGCGAAGGAATAAATCTTAATGTTAGCGAAAGCATTGTCGCTAATTCTCCAACAGGAAACTTTACGACTTTAAGTGGTTTTAAAAGTGACTCTATCCCATTAGTAATATCTGTAGGCATTGTTGTAAAGGTAAGCAAGCTCGATAAAATAATTATTATTAAAATTCTTAAAATTAAAAATGTTGTTTGAAAAACACCACCACTATACATTAAAAATTGATAACTGAAATCTTTTAAATTAATTAGTGATGATGGTAAAATCTTTTGGAGATAAAAGATTAAAAACACCCATAGAAAAAAGAGAATAATACGGTATTTAAACCTCTTTTTAATTACCATATATAAGATAGTTAAAACAACGATTGCTAAAATACTTAGAGGGCCAATATACATAGTAGTTTCATAAATTAGTGTGCCCGTTCTTAAAGTAAATATTTGAATTAAGAAAGTAAATGTTAATAAAAAGAGTAATGGTTTCAAACCACGAATCATCTTTAAAAATGGTACCCCAGTAGTTAAAAACATAGTAATCATTATTACAAACATTCCCGTCATTAAATAGACATTCTTAAGCATAAATGTTGCTATCATTATGAGAACCATTAAAGCAATTTTGATTCTAGGGTCCAATTTATATATCCAAGAATCACCATGAATATATTGACCAATAACAATATTATTCATGTGCATTCTCCTTTAAATAAGCGATTAATTCTTCTTCTGTAAAAACATAGCGATATGGTAAATTAATCTTTTCATGTAAGTAATCCATTAACTTCAATGTTTCTGGTTTGTCAAGATGATAACTATAAAAGTCATCTTTTGAATATAGTTCTTCCCTAGTACCATCAAAAACAATACTACCATTTTTTAAAACAAGAACTCGTTTAGCATATTTGCTAATTAAATCCATATCATGACTAACTAAAATAATCGTTTTATTATATTCCTTATGAAGTTTATAAAAAAGTTCCATAACTTCCTTAGCTGATTTAGGGTCAAGACCTCTTGTTGGTTCATCTAAAACTAAAACATCCGGTTCCATAGCTAGTATTCCCGCTATTGCAACTTTTCTCATTTGCCCTCCACTAATTCTAAAGGGGCTTTGTTCGTAAAGTTCTTCAGGAATTTCTAATAGCTTGCATGCTTCAATTGCTTTCTCTTTAGCTTCTTTGTCTGATAAACCAAAGTTTTTCGGGCCAAACATAATATCTTTCAAAATAGTTTCTTCAAAAAGTTGGTACTCTGGAAATTGAAAAACAAGACCAACTTTCTTTCTAATTGGTCCAACCTTTTCTTTCTTTTTGAGCGGAATCCTTTGATCAAAAACAAAAACTTCACCAACACTAGGTATTAATAAAGCATTCATATGTTGTACTAGAGTGCTTTTACCTGAACCTGTGTGCCCACAGATGCCAATAAATTCACCCTTTTCAATCTTTAGGTTAATGTTTTGAATTGCTGGATATCTTTGATCCTTAATACCCTTATATGAAAAACTTACTTCTTTAAACTGTATTGCCATAAAGTATCCACCAATTGTTTATTCTTATTTAATGTTTCATCTTTTTTTACTAAGTCAGTTATTTTAAGTCCAAAGGGAATATCTAAGTCAATTTCTTGTAAGATTTTGACATTTTGAAAAACTTCATTAGGAGTCCCATGAAAAATAATTTCCCCTTCATTCATAACTACTACTTCATCTGCCTTCTTCGCGAATTCTAGGTCATGAGTAATTGTTAATAAAGTTTTATTATATTCAGTGTTTAAACTGCTAATAAAAGCAATTATTTCTTTTTTCCCTTCAGGATCTAACATTGAAGTTGCCTCATCAAAAATCATAATTTCTTGATTCATCGCAAGAGCACCAGCAATCGCTACTCGTTGTTTTTGGCCTCCAGAAAGTTGATGAGGTTCTTTTTCCAAATAATCTTCCATACCAACAACTTTCGCATATCTACCAATCAGTTCAACCATTTCCGGTTGCGGAACTTGTTGATTTTCTAAACCAAAAGCGATGTCATGTTTTACAGTAACACCAACAAATTGATTGTCGGGATTTTGAAAAACAATTCCAACATGTTTGCGAATTGTTTTTATATTTTCTTCGTTCAATTTCAATCCATTAATGGTAATCTCACCTTCACTTGGAGAAATGAGACCTACTAAAAGCTTTGCAAGTGTACTTTTTCCTGACCCATTATGGCCGACAATAGCAATCCACTTACCTTTATCTATTTTTAAATTAACGCCCTTTAAAGCATGATTCTTTTTATCATAAGAAAAATATACATTTTCTATATTAATGGTCATTTCTTCACCACCACATTCATTGTTTATTATATCATATAATATAATAACCCCTCAATAAATACTTTAAGTTAATTTTACCAAACTTGCTGCTGCAATCGATTGGCCAACTCTTCTTGTTTTTTCATCTGGTAAATGGAGAGTTATTTTCTTACTTAACTTAGGGAAATATTCTTTTAAGGTTTCTTTTGCTCTATTTGTAATAATAATTCCCCCATCACCAGACATTACTCTCCCTAATAGTAAGACATTTTCAATGTCATAAAATTCGCTGTAATAAGCAAGCCCAAAACCTAAATAACTACCAATTGTTTTAAAAATATTTTGATATAACTCGCTAGTAGAATCCAAATTTTGAATCTCTTTTAATTTTTCGCCAAGTTGAAGACCTTCTTTAAATTGAAAACCGGCTTTTTTAGCTAATCTAATAACAGCATCTTGAGAAAAGTATTTACAACCAACACCAATATCTAAACTCCATTCATCAATTGGACCATTTTCTTGAAAATCAACTGGTGCAAATGCTAACTCATTTAACCAACCAGTAATATTACCTTCATCATTAATATAACCAACTGCTTCACTTGTACCCATTGCAATTCCTAAAAGCTTATTTTTGTTTAAACTCATCGAACCCGCTAGTGCAGTAACCTCTCCATCATTAACTACTTCAATAGGTACATTTAATTCGTTTGCTATATCAAGATAAATATTTTTGATGTGATCATTAAATTCATCAATTGGAACTAAAATAAAGAGTGATGCAACCCTTGCTTGGTTATTAATATAAACGCCAGCACTACTAACGCCAATTGCATCAACTTTTGGCAAATGATTAATCGCTTTGTTAATGGCTTCTCTAATCTTTTCTTTATGATAAAGGGGATCGCTATTTAACTTTGGATACCAAACTATCTCTTCAGAAAAAACAGCAACTCCATCAATTAGTGCTGAGACTTTCATATCTGAACCACCAGCATCAAAACCAATTCTAAAACCGTCAAAATTTTTACCAATGTTAATATGGTTCTTATGATGTTTAGGAATTTCTAAGCGATGCTCAACGGTAAATTTTTCTTCATAAATTCTCTCCATAAATTTGGCATCAAAGAAGCGGTTAGTTTCAAAAATTTCTTTAATATGTTCATATAAATAGTATGGCCCAACAATAATGACCTTATAACCGCCATAAACCCATAATAAAGTTTTTATTAGACGTTCTAAATAAAAGAGATTTACTTGAAGTTTACCTTCTTCTTTATTAAAAACAACTGTTTGATATGACTCATTAAGACCATTGTTTCTTTCAATTACAATTGTCATCTTCTCATAGTTGTTTGTTTTTAAGACTGCTTTTTTATATTCTTCTATATAGAGAATTGCAGGAACAAATTGTTCATCCAATTCTAATTTTATTTTAGGAATATTCATTTTTATACTCTCCAATTCTATTTTATTATCCATTATATTGTATCATAAAAAGAACTCTTTTACATTTCTAAATTTATCTTAAAGCAATAGGCTGGAATAAATAATTTATGTTCGCTATAATTAAGAAGGATTTAAAAAGGAGAATGCAAATGTTTTTGACAATTTCAAAAGAAAATTTTAATGCTTTAGTAATAAAAAGTACTAAACCTGTCTTAATTGATTTTTATGCTGATTGGTGTGGCCCTTGCCAAATGCAGTTACCTATTGTTGAGAGCTTAGCAAGTGAAGTGGGAGACTTAGCAGTAGTTGGCAAAGTTAATATTGATTTAGAAAGAGAATTAACAAATCAGTTTAAAATTACTTCGGTGCCAACAATGGTTGTTTTCCAAAATGGTAAAATTAAAAATCACGTTACTGGGGTGCACTCTAAGACAGCTTTAAGACAATTATTGGGTGTTTAATTTAATAGTTAATTAAAAAAAGTGATTACTCACTTTTTTTATTTTTAATCAATTTATAAATACTAAATATTAAGAAACTCAAACTAATAAGTGCCAGCACACTAAATAATATTAAATAGATAATTGCTTCTTTTAGTGTTAAAAAAGAATACCAAGGCTGAAAATATGCAGCATAGTTAGTTAAACTAATAATAATTGGTATTGATACCAAAAAGATAATTGATGACATTACTATAATAGTAATAAATATTTTACTATTTCTCATCCCTATAGTTTCCTATCATCAATGGTTTTTAAAAATTCTAATAAAGGCTTAATTGTTTTTTTAATAGTTCCATCTATAAAGGGACTCATTAAATCTACTTCTTTTATTAGTCCACTAAATCCTTTTGAACCACCTAGTTTACACAAATGATAGTATTTTTGCCAAGCAACCTGAGGATTTTCTTTATTTAAAACCCAAAATTGGAATGCTACTACTTGCGCTAAAGTATAATCAATATAATAAAATGGTACATCAAAAATATGTCCTTGTTTATACCAATAAGTCCCTTTATCCATAAAATCATCATCACCATAATCTTTATCAGGTAAATATTCTTTTTCTAATTTCCTCCACAATGATTTTCTTTCATTTGGTGTAAGATTTGGATTAGCATATACTTCATGTTGGAATTCATCCACTAGTGCTCCATAGGGAAGAAAACTAATTGCATTTACAAGATGAGTAAAATAATACTTAGTGGCATCTTCTTTAAAAAATTTGGGCACCCAAGGCCAAGCAAAAAACTCCATACTCATGGAATGAATCTCTGCTGACTCACTACCAGGCCATCTTTGGGAGGGAAGATTATTTTTAGAAGAATATACTTGAAAAGCATGCCCTGCTTCATGTGTTAAAACATCAACATCATGGGCTGTACCATTAAAGTTTGCAAAAATAAATGGCGCTTCATACTTAGCAATATATGTGCAGTATCCGCCGCCTGCTTTCCCAGGTTTGGAATCTAAATCAAAGAGATCATGAGCTAACATAAAATTAAAAAACTCATTTGTTTCTTTACTTAAAGACTGATACATCTCTTTGGCAACATTTATTAATTCATCTTTAGTTCCTTTAGGGGTAGGGTTACCTGATAAAAAGGAGATTGTATCATAACTCTTTAAATCTTCTATCGCTAACCTTTCTCTTTTTTTATGATTCAGTTGTGTAACAACAGGAACTACATCCCTTTTAATTTGATCACGGTATTTCTTGACGTCTAGGCTATTATAATCTGTTCTCCCCATTAAATAATATCCAAGTTCAATGAAATTTTCGTAACCTTTAATTTTGGCTTTTTCATCTCTAATTTTGACTAATCTATCGTATATATTATCAAGTTTTTCTTCATGTTTGCTAAAAAAACTAGACACTTTTAATTGGGCTTGGTGTCTGACATTCCTATCTAAGTTTTGTAGATAAGGACCCATTTCTGGAAGAGTGTTTATTTTTCCATCAAAATCAATTTGGGCTCCGCCAATTAACTTATTATACTCTCTTGATAAGTTGCTTTCTTCAACCATTAAAGGAATCATTTTTTCATCAAATGTTTTAAGTTTAGTTTCAATTTGAACAAAATAATATTCCCCAAATTCCTTTATTAACTCCTCTTTATGTTCGCTCTTAAACGCTAGTTCATCCAATTGATTCAAATATGCTACAAGCTGTGGGAAGTTAGCATCTAAATATTCATTTTCTTCTTCATAGTATTTATCTTGAGTATTAATTGAGTTTCTAATACTTGCGATTGTATACATACTTTCAATTTCATCTAGTTTAGTAAAGACTTTTTTAAGAATCTTTATTTGGTCCTTGCCGTTAAGGGTTGGAAAGGAAGATATAAATAATTTTATCTCGTCTCCTAATTTCTTAAGATTTGGTCTTATATATTGATAATCATTAAATTTCATTCTAGCTCCTTTCAAAGTACAAAAAAAGGCTTGTTAAAGCCTTAATCTTGTATAAATCTAATAATCGCCATTGGGGCGTTGTCGCCTCTTCTTGGCATGGTTTTATAAATGGCAGTATAACCACCATTTCTATTTTCATAACGCTTAGCTAAGTCATCAAAAAGTTTTTGCAAAGCAGTTTTAGTTTCAGACGCTTGTTCTGGTCTAACAATTCTAGCTGCTTGTCTTCTCGCATGGAGAGTTCCTGTTTTACCTAGAGTAACCATTTTATCAGCTAACTTTCTTAACTCTTTTGCTTTCGCTTCAGTAGTTGTTATTTGCTCGTTGATGATTAAATCAGTAACTAGATCTCTCATTAATGCCTTTTTTTGAGTTGTTGTTCTTCTTAGTCTTGAATAAGCCATAATTAAATTCTCCTATTCTAAAGCTTCGGCTTCATCATCGTATTTTCTAGATACGAAGCTTGGCGCTAACGATAAGCCTAATTCTTCTAATTTATCTTTTACTTCTTTTAATGATTTACGTCCTAAGTTTCTCACTCTCATCATTTCTTCTTCTGTTTTTAAGATAAGTTCTTGAACAGTGTTAATATCTGCTCTCTTTAAACAGTTAAATGAACGGACTGATAAATCTAATTCTTCAATTGGTTTTTCCAATTTTTGATGTTCGACTTTATCTTCTTTTTCAGTGATAAAACTTAATTCATGAGTCTCTTTGTCTAAGTCTACGATAACAGTTAAATATTCCATCATCATTTTACTAGCTAGTGACACTGCCTCATGAGGTTTAATAGCCCCATTAGTTTCCACTTCTAAATGAAGTTTATCATAGTTTGTTCTTTTATCTACACGTGTTTTCTCAACATTATAAGTCACTCTTAAGACTGGAGTAAATAAAGAATCAATTGCAATTGTATTAACATATTTTGTATGAACTTTATTAGCTTCAGAACTAGTATAACCAATTCCTCTTCTAATAGTAAGATCCATAAATAATTTCCCTTCTGGTAAAACGTTAGCAATTACTAAGTCTTTATTAACAACCGTTAATTGGTCATCAGATAATATATCCCCAGCAGTTACAACTCCTTCACCAACTTGGCGAATCTCAACATGTTTTTCAAATTCCGGATCAATAGAATCAGTTGATAAAATCACATTTTTTAAATTAAGAATGATGCTCATCACATCTTCTTCAACTCCATCGATCATTTGAAACTCATGATTAACCCCTTCAATTTTAACGTTAACAATTGCAGTTCCTGGTAGTGATGATAATAATATTCTTCTTAGAGTATTACCAATTGTAATTCCATAGCCTCTTTCTAGAGGTGAAATTACAAAAGAAGCTTTATTCTTGTCCTCTTTACTAGGAGTCACAATAACATCAGGTTTTGTAAATTTTAATTCTTGCACTTTATGTCCTCCATTTCTTATCCGCGTGGACGTTTTGGTGGTCTACAACCATTATGTGGTACTGGTGTTACATCCTTAATTGCTGTAATTTCTAATCCAGCTGCTTGAATTGATCTAATCGCAGCCTCTCTACCAGGACCTGGTCCTTTCACGGAAACTTCGACTTTAATCATGCCTTGGTCTAAAGCAGCTTTTGCAGCAGCTTCAGCACTCATTTGAGCAGCAAATGGAGTCGATTTCTTAGAACCTTTAAATCCTAATGCTCCTGCACTGCTCCAAGCAATTGCGTTTCCAGCTTCATCTGTAATAGTAACTATTGTATTATTAAATGTTGTGTGAATATGTGCCATACCTAGGGGCACATTTCTTTTTACACGACGTTTAGTTTGTCTTCTTTTTGCCATTTTTAATTATGCCTCCTATTTCTTCTTATTTGCGATTGTTTTGGATTTTCCTCTTCTTGTACGGGCATTATTACGTGTGTTTTGACCATTAACTGGTAAATTTCTACGATGTCTAATTCCTTTATAAGAACCGATCTCCATTAATCTTTTTACGTTTAACGTAGTTTCTCTACGTAAATCACCTTCAACTTGATACTTTGTTATTTCTTGACGGATTCTTCCTAATTCATCTTCTGTCAAATCTTTAACTCTAATGTCTTCAGAAATTCCTGCGTCAAGTAGTATTTGTTTTGAAAGTGTATTGCCTATCCCAAAAATATAAGTTAGTGAAATAACTACTCTTTTATCTCTTGGAATATCTACACCTGCTATACGTGCCATATTTTATATTTTCTCCTTTTATCCTTGTCGTTGTTTGTGTCTAGGATTTTCACAAATAACCATAACTTTACCTTTTCTGCGAATTACTTTGCATTTATCGCACATAGGTTTAACTGATGTTCTAACTTTCATAATTAATTTACCTCCTGCGGTACGTTATTCTTCCTCTTGTAAGATCGTATGGTGATAATTCTACCGTTACATTATCACCAGGTAAAATGCGTATGTTATTCATACGGATTTTACCAGATACATGGGCTAATACAATATGCCCGGTTTCTAGTTTTACTTTAAATTTAGTATTTGGTAATACTTCTACTACTTTAGCTTGTACTTCTATTAAATCTTCCCTTGCCATACACCATCCTCTTCCAACGTTGTCAATATTTTACATCCATCACTTGTAATTGCTATTGTGTGTTCAAAGTGAGCACTCACTTTTTTATCCCTAGTAACTACAGTCCAATTGTCATTCTTTAAATAAATTTTCCTAGTTCCTAAATTCACCATCGGTTCAATACAAATTGTCATTCCCTCTTTTAACAAAGCTCCTTTTTCATTACCTATAAAATTAGGTACATAAGGTTCTTCATGAAGTTCCCTACCAATTCCATGTCCAGTAAATTCTCTTACTATTCCATATCCAAAAGGTTTTAAATACTTTTCAATTGCTTTTGAAATATCAGAAATATAGTTATTGGCTTTAGCCGCTTTAATACCTTCATATAAACTTTCTTCAGTTCTTTTTAATAATAATTGATACTCTTCAGGGATTTCTCCAACTGCATAAGTATAAGCGGAGTCAACGTGATAACCTTTATAATATACTCCTAAATCGATCGAGATAATATCTCCTGATTTCAATTTTCTTTGAGAAGGAATTCCGTGAACTACTTCTTCATTTACTGAAGTACAAACTGCTCCTGGAAAATCATTATATCCTTTAAACGAAGGTTTTCCGCCTAACTTAACAATATGATTCTCTGCCAGTTTATCTATTTCAAGGGTAGTAATTCCTGGTTTAATAAAGTCTTTTAGGTATTCTCTTGTTTTCGCAAGAATAATCCCCGCTTCCTTCATTATTTCTATTTCTCTTTTTGATTTAATCGTAATCATTTTTTATCAACTATTTCCATAATTTCTTTAAAGCTATCTATTGGTGCCCCTGAACCATCAATACTTACTAACAGACCCTTCTTTTCATAAAAGTCTAAAATTGGCGCTGTTTTTTCTTGGTAAGTAAGTAGTCTTTCTTTAACAATTTCTTCTGTATCATCAGCCCTCATTGTTAAAGTAGCCCCACATATATCACAAATTCCTTCTACTTTTGATTTCAAATAATAAATATTATAGATTGCTCCACAATTTGGACACGTTCTTCTCCCCACAATTCTCTTAATAAGTAAATCTTTTGGAGCAGTTAAAATAAAGACATAATCTAATTTTAAGTTTTGAGATTCTAAAAATTTATCTAAAAATTCGGCTTGGTTAATTGTTCTTGGATATCCGTCTAAGACAAATCCGTTGGAAACATCTTCTTCAAGCAACCGTAATTCAACCACTTTATTAGTAATCTCATCTTTTACAAACTTACCTTCGCTTAATAGTTTATCTATTTTCTTACCAAAAGGGGTTTGCTTTTTAATTTCTGCCCTAAACATTTCTCCTGTTGAAATTTGAGGTATATTAAATTGTTTTGTTAAAAAGGGTTTTTGGGAGCCTTTACCGGAAGCCGGAGGCCCCATTACAATAATTCTCATCTTTTTATTTAAAAAATACCTTCGTACTTTTGTTCTGTTGCTTCTGTAATAATTTGATTTGCTGTTTCAAGTGCTACCCCAACAACAATTAATAATGATGTTCCCCCTAGCGTAATAACTTGCGCTTCTTGAGGACTGAACTTAAATATTATTGCTGTTAAAATTGGTAATGCTGCTAAGATCATTAAATATGTGGTTCCTAATAATGTAATCTTAAATAAAAGTCTTGAAATATAGTTCTCTGTTTCTGCACCTGGTCTAACACCTGGAATATAGGCATTACTTTTTGATAAGTTTTCTGCTACTTGTTCCGGTGATAACATTAAGAACGAATAGAAAAACGAGAAAACCATAATTAAAAACATATAAATTACAAATCCAAATGGGCGTTGATAATTAAATATTTGATCAATCCAATAACTAACTCCACTTGCTTCATTCCCAAAGAAACCTACAACCGATAATGGGATTGATAAGATTGTTGAGGCAAATATTACTGGAATAACTCCTGATGTATTTAACTTAATTGGTAAGTTAGAATCAGTTTGTCCTTGTCCTGCTCTTCTATTAGCGTATTGGATCGGAACTTTTCTTTTTGCTAACTCTAAATAAGTAATTGCAATCAATATTCCTACGTAAAGTAAGATTATTAAAATAAATAATGTAATATTTGTTGCTCCACCTGGAATAATATACTTAGTCCATAATGTTCTAATCATCGCTGGTAATGATGTAACAATACCGGCAACAATTAGCATACTTCCTCCATTACCGACTCCATATCTTGTGATTAAGTCAGCAATCCACATTGCTAGTCCTGTTCCTGCAGCGACAATTAAAGCCATGTAGATATAAAAGAAGAAATTATAATTAATAATATCAATGTTAAAGATACTTCCGTTGTCATCCATTCCAATTAGGAAAACTAAAGCTTGTACGAAAGATAAGATTAAACCTAATATACGTGTTAGTTTATTAAGTTTCTTTTTACCCATCTCTCCTTGTTCGCCCCATTCTTTTAATACAGGAATAATATCCATTTGTAAAAGTTGAACAACGATACTAGCAGTAATATATGGGCTAATACCCATTGCCATAATCGAGAAACGACCTAAGGCATTACCTGAGAAGTTATCTAAAATTGCTAAGAAACTATTATTTTTGATTGTTGCTGTTATAGCATCAACATTTAATAGTGGAATTGGTACCCAAGTTAAGATTCTAAAAATAAATAAAATTCCTAATGTTATACCTATTTTCCCTAGTAATTTGTTGTTAGCTAAAATTGCTTTAAGTTTATCCACTTAAATCACCTCAATGGTGCCACCAGCATTTTCAATTAATTCCTTTGCTCGCTCTGAAAAAGCATGTGCTTTAACTGTTAATTTCTTTTCTAAATTACCATTCGCTAATACTTTTACACCATCTTGTACTTTTTTAATGTATTTCTTTTCTAAAAGTAACTCAGGTGTAACAACTGTGTTGTCATCAAAGTTATTTAAATCTTTTAAATTAATAATTGTAAAAATTTTGTGGTTAACATTATTAAAACCACGTTTTGGTAAACTTTGGAATAAAGGAAGTTGTCCCCCTTCAAATCCTGGACGAACACTACCACGTGCTAATTGTCCTTTATGGCCTCTTCCTGATGTTTTACCATGTCCGGAACTCATTCCGCGTCCAACACGTTTACGTTTTTGTCTTGATCCTTCGTTAGGTCTTAATTCGTTTATCATTACGCATCACCTTCGATTTCTTCAACTTCAACTAAATGAATAATTGTATTAACCATACCAACTGTTTGAGGGTTTTTAGGAACAATTACTTCACTATTAATATTTTTTAGTCCTAATGCTTTAGCTGTTTTAACTTGATTTGGTTTTCTAGCAATTAAACTACGTACTAATTTTACCTTTAACATCATTTAAATCAACTCCTCTACACTAAGACCTCTAAGTGCTGCAACATCTTCTATTGTCTTTAAAGATTCTAATCCCGCAAATGTTGCTCTCACAACGTTAATTGGTGTTTTAGAGCCAATAGATTTTGATAAAATATCATTAATTCCTGCTAATTCACAAATTGTTCTTACTGCTCCACCTGCGATAACTCCTGTACCTTCAGAAGCTGGTTTTAAAAATACTTTACCTGCTCCAAAAACACCTGTTATTTCATGGGGAATAGTTCCGTTCACTAAAGAGATTTTCTTTAAACTCTTGCGTGCGCTTTGAATTGCCTTTTTAATTGCATCTGGAACTTCTTGTGCTTTACCTAAACCGAAACCAACAGTACCATTTTTATCACCAACTACTACTAATGCCGAAAAGCGGATTCTTCTTCCTCCTTTAACAACTTTAGTTACTCGATTTATCGATACAACGCGATCTTCGTATACGTCTGGTTCTCTTTCTCTTCTTTGTCTACGCATAATAGCCTCCTAAAATTCCAATCCTGAAGCTCTCATTGCTTCAGCTAATGCTTTAATTCTACCGTGATAAATGTAACCACTTCTATCAAATACTACTTTTGTAATATTTTTTTCTTTAGCTTTTCCTGCGATAGCTTTACCTACTGCTTCGGCTGCTTTAATATTCATTCCACTTACTACTTCACTAGAATGAACTGAAACTAAAGTGTGATGGTTTTCATCATCAATTAGTTGAACAAAAAATTCTTTATTTGAACGATAAACAGATACTCTAGGAATTTCTAATGTTCCCGATAAATTTTTTCTAATACGTAAATGTCTTTTTTGACGTTTTACATTTCTTGATTGTTTTTTTATCATCTTATTCCCCCTAATTAGCTGTCTTTCCTTCTTTACGTCTAATAACTTCGCTCTTATACTTAATTCCTTTTCCTTTATATGGTTCAGGTTTTCTAATAGCTCTGACATTTGCCGCAAATTCGCCAACCACTTGCTTATTGATACCCTCAATTATAATTTGTGTATTTCTCGGAACTGTCACATCAATCCCCTCTGGAATAGTTACTTCTGTTGGATGTGAATATCCAGCATTAACAACTAATACATTTCCATTTAAGGAGGCACGATAACCTGTTCCTATGATTTCTAATTCTTCTTTAAAACGTGTATGAGTTCCCTCTATCATATTTGCTAGAAGTGCTCTTGATGTTCCATGAATTTGTTTATCTAGATCTACATCACTAAATCTTTTTAAAACTATTTCATTTCCATTTTGTTCAAAAGCAACTCGATCAGAAAATTGTCTTTGTAAAGTTCCATGAGGACCTTTAACTATAATGAAATTATTTTCAATTTTAACTTCAACACCTTCAGGTACTTTAATTATTTTGTTTCCTATACGTGACATAACAATTCTCCTTACCAAACATAGGCGAGAACTTCGCCACCCATTTGTTGCATGCGCGCTTCACGATCGGTCATAATCCCTTTTGATGTAGAAATTAAGGCAATGCCTAAACCGTTAAGAACTCTTGGTAGTTGTTCTACTTTCGCATAAACACGTAAGCCAGGTTTAGAAATTCTTCTTAAACCTTTGATAACTCTTTCCTGATTATTATATTTTAATGTTACAGTTAATGCTCCTTGTGGACCAAAGCCAGATTCTTTTTTAAAGTCAACGATGAATCCTTCTTTTTTTAATACTTGAAGAACTTGTTCTTTGATTTTAGAAGCTGGAATTTCCACTTTTTCGTGATGCATTTGATTAGCATTACGAATTCTTGTTAGCATATCTGCAATTGGATCTGTCATTACCATAATATCACCTTACCAACTAGCCTTTCTTACGCCAGGAATTTCGCCACTATAAGCTTTCTCGCGGAAGCAAATACGACATAATCCAAACTTAGAATATACAGCATGCGGTCTTCCGCAAACAGAACATCTTGAATGTTCTCTTGTTGAAAATTTTGCTTTTTTATATTGTTTAACAACTTTTGATTTTTTTGCCATAATATCCTACCTTCTAAACGGCATTCCTAATGATTTAAGAAGCGCTCTTCCTTCTTCATCAGTGTGAGCCGTTGTCACTATAACGATGTCCATACCTCTTACCCTTTTAACATTATCAAAGTTAATTTCAGGAAAGATTAATTGTTCTTTAATTCCTAAAGTATAATTTCCTCTACCATCGAAAGCTTCTTTAGATACTCCTCTAAAGTCTCTTACTCTTGGTAGTGCAATTGAGATTACCTTATCTAAGAAATAATACATTCTATCTCCTCTTAAAGTAACTTTACAACCAATTGGCATTCCTTCTCTTAATTTGAAGTTAGAAATTGACTTTTTAGCTTTACTTACTACAGGTTTTTGTCCAGTGATTAAAGTAAGTTCGTTAATTGCGTCATCTAATGCTTTAGGGTTTTGTGTTGCATCTCCTACTCCCATATTAACAACAATCTTTTCTACTTTTGGTACTTGCATAACAGAAGTAAAATTAAATTGCTTCATTAATTCAGGAATAACATTATTTTTATATTGTTCTTTTAATCTGCTCATTAATTACACCTACTTATCCAATATTTCGCCGGACTTTTTAGCATAGCGAACTTTTTTGCCGTCAACTACTTTGTAGCCTACTCTTGTAGGAACTTTTTGTTTAGGGTCTAATATCATAACATTTGATACGTTAATTGCCGCTTCTACTTCAACGATTTGTCCTTTACCATCTTGTGTTGTTGCTCTTTCATGTTTTTTAACAATGTTAACACCTTTTACAACAACTTTGTTTTCTTTAGGAAGTGATTTAATAACTACACCTGTTTTTGCTACTTTATTGCCTTTTTTATCAACTGTAAAACGGTCTTTTCCAGCAATAACTACGACCGTATCGCCAACTTTTATATGCATGTTATCCTCCTAAAGTACTTCTGGAGCTAAAGAAATAATTCTCATAAAGTTTTTTTCTCTTAACTCTCTCGCAACAGGACCAAATATACGAGTCCCTTTTGGTGTCATATCATCTTTTAAGATAACTGCAGCGTTATCATCAAATTTAATATATGAACCATCTTTTCTTCTTAAGCCAGTTTTTGTTCTTACGATAACCGCTTTAATAACTTCACCTTTTTTAACTTGTGAGTTTGGTGCTGCTTTTTTAACTGTAACAGTTACAACATCACCAATGTTTGCGTATTTTCTTCTAGTTCCGCCTAAGACTTTAATAACTAGGACTTCTCTTGCACCGCTATTATCAGCAATGTTTAATCTACTTTCTTGTTGAATCATTAGAGACCTCCTATATCTTCTCTGCCACTTCAGTAATCTTAACTAATCTAAAACGTTTAGTTTTTGAAAGTGGACGAGTTTCCATAATACGAACCTTATCTCCAACTTTCGCTTGATTATCTTCATCGTGGACATGAAATTTCTTTGTTTGTTTGACACGTTTTCCATATAATCTATGAGTTTTGTATCTAGTAACTTCAACTGTAATTGTTTTATCATTAGCGCTTGAAACTACGATACCATTAAATTGTTTTCTTACATTTCTTTCCATGATATTATCCTTCCTTACGCTCTGTAATAATTGTTTTCATTTGAGCAATTAATCTTCTAACTTGAGAGATTCTTGCTGTATTTTCTAATTGACCAACTGCAAGTTGGAAACGTAAGTTGAAAAGTTCAATTTTTAACTCATCAACACGTTTGTTTAAATCTTCAGTTGTTAATTTTCTTATTTCGCTGGCTTTCATTTTACGCACCAACCTTTTTTACTATTTTTGTTTTGATTGGAAGTTTGTGTGATGCTAATCTTAATGCTTCTTTAGCTACTTCTTCACTAACTCCAGAAATTTCAAACATGATTTTACCTTGTTTGACTACGGCAACCCAAGAATCAGGCGCTCCTTTACCACTACCCATACGTACTTCTAAAGGTTTTTTAGTAAGTGATAAGTGTGGGAAAATATTAATCCAAACTTTTCCAACTCTTTTCATATGACGAGTAATTGCAATACGACAAGCTTCAATTTGGCGGTTACTTATCCAAGCACCTTCAAGTGCTTGCAAACCCCATTCACCATTATGTAATTCTAAGTTACCTTTTGCTTTACCTTCGTAACTAACACGGTGTGGTTTTCTATACTTTGTTCGCTTTGGTATTAACACGGCTTTTACCTCCCCTATTAGGTCTTGGTCTTTGTTTTCTTTGCTCTTGTGGATTTGCTTTTTCTCCAGGTAAAATTTCTCCTTTGTAAATCCACACCTTGACACCAAGTTTTCCATATGTAGTATTAGCTTCAGCCGTTGCATAATCAATATCTGCTCTTAAAGTATGTAGTGAAACTCTTCCTTCACTATATCCTTCTGCTCGAGCAATTTCTGCACCAGCAAGTCTCCCTGACACTAAAGTTTTAACACCTTTTGCTCCAGCTTTTAACGCTCTTTGGATTGCAATTTTTTGCACTCTTCTAAAGCTTGCTCTTGCTTCTAATTGTCTAGCGATGTTGTCAGCAACTATTTGCGCATCAACTTCAGCTCTTCTAATTTCAACTACATTTAAAATTATTTCTTTTTTAGTTTTATACTCTAATGTAGAAACCACTTTATTTTTAGTTTCTGCATCTCTACCAATTACCATTCCTGGTTTTGCAGAATATAAGGTTATTTTAACTCTATCTTTTGTTTTTCCTTTAACGCGCTCTATATCAACTTTAGAAACGTCAGCTTTTTGGTAAGTTTTAGTTAAATAAGTACGAATAAGATGATCTTCTTTAATTAGTTCTGGCACTTTATTTGGTTCAGCATACCAATTGGAATCCCAACCTTTATTAATACCAATACGTAGTCCTTTAGGATTAACTTTTTGACCCATTAATAAACCTACCTTTCTGCCACAACTAAAGTAATGTGGCTAGTTCTTTTAGAGATAATATCGCCTTGGCCTTTAGCTCTTGGTAATAATCTCTTTAATGTTACGCCTTCTGTAGCGTAAATTTCTTTAATGTATAATTTTGATACATCCATATTTAAGTTATTTTCTGCGTTAGCGACTGCGCTTTTTAATAATTTTAAAATAACAGGTGAGGCAGCTTTTGATGTATACATTAAAACCGCTTGTGCTTCATGTATATCCATTCCTCTAACTAAGTCAACAACTAATCTTACCTTTCTAGGTGCGATTCTAACTGTTTTCGCGATTGCTCTTGCTTCCATATTATCTCTTTTGTGCCTTTCTATCTCCGGCATGACCTTTAAATGTTCTTGTAGGAGCAAACTCACCTAATTTGTGCCCTACCATGTCTTCCGTAATATATACAGGTACGTGTTCACGACCATTATGGACTGCAATCGTTAAACCAATAAACTCTGGAAAGATTGTTGATCTTCTTGACCAAGTTTGGATTACTCGATTATCTTTATTTTTCTTTTGTTCTACAACTTTTTTCATTAAGTGTTCGTCACAAAATGGTCCTTTTTTAATTGAACGTGCCATAATGACCTCCTATTTCTTTCTTCTTCTAATGATTAAGTCATCAGAAGCCTTGTTCGATCTTCTAGTTTTAATTCCACGTGCAGGTTTACCCCATGGTGACATTGGTGATTTTCTTCCAATTGGAGCTCTACCTTCTCCACCACCGTGTGGGTGATCAACTGGATTCATTGCTGAACCTCTTACTGTTGGTCTAATACCCATGTGTCTTTTACGACCAGCTTTTCCAACTGTAACAAGTTCGTGTGTTTCGTTACCAACTTCTCCAATCGTAGCTCTACAAACTCCTAAGACTTTTCTTACTTCACCGGAAGTTAATCTTACTAAAACGTATTTATCTTCACGGCCTAAAATTTGCGCTGATGTCCCAGCAGAACGTACTAATTGTCCACCCTTGCCTGGTGATAATTCAATATTATGAATTACAGTACCAACAGGAATGTTTTTCAGCGGTAAAGCATTACCTACTTTAATATCAACGCGTTCTCCAGACATAATTTGATGTCCAACTGCTAATGATTTAGGAGCAATAATATATCTTTTTTCTCCATCTTCATAGTTTATTAAAGCGATATAAGCACTTCTATTTGGATCATATTCTATAGTTGCAACTCTGCCAACGATGTCATCTTTATTTCTTTTAAAATCAATAACACGATATTTTCTTTTTGCTCCGCCACCTTGGTGTCTAACAGTGATTTTACCTTGGTTATTTCTTCCTGCCTTTTTAGATAAGGGAGCTAATAAAGATTTTTCTGGTTTACTTGTTGTAACTTCCTCAAATGATGATACACTCATATTACGTCTACCATTCGTTGTTGGTTTATAAATTTTAATTCCCATTTTTTACTCCTTTATCCTAAACTAAATTGTGAAGGCGTCAATTTTTTCGCCTTTTGCAATTGTTACGTATGCTTTTTTATAAGCTGACTTAAATCCTTGATGTTGTCCCATACGTTTAAACTTACGTCTAACGTTTAAAGTATTTACTCTAAGAACATTTACTTTAAAGATTTCTTCAATTGCATTTTTTATTTCAATTTTGTTTGCTTTTTTATCAACTTTAAATGTGTAAGTATTTGAAGCTTCAATCATCTTAGTTGATTGTTCTGTAATAATTGGTGCTTTGATTATTTCGTAGTATTTAATCATTTTTGAGCACCTCCTCAAAATATTTAATTGCTTCTACAGTTAAAACCACATGTTTGGCATTCATTAATTGATATACGCTTGTGTGAGAAGCATTTTCTAAGGAAACGATTGGAATGTTTCTTCCTGAGAGAATTACATTTACATCTAAATTATTATCAATAAATAGAGTTCTTTCAGTTAAATTAAGAACATTCATCATTTCAGCAAAATTCTTTGTTTTGATTTCATCTAAAATCAAACTATCTAAAACAGTAACGTTATTATTAGCTATTTGTAAAGAAAGTGCACTTCTTAAAGCTAATCTTCTAACTTTTTTATTAACTTTAACTTCATAGCTTCTTGGTGTTGGGCCAAAAACAACTCCACCACCGCGCCAAATTGGACTTCTTCTAGAACCATGTCTTGCTCTTCCAGTTCCTTTTTGTCTCCATGGCTTTCTTCCACCACCACGAACTTCGCCTCTACTTTTAACATTTGACGTTCCTTGTCTCATTGCTGCTCTTTGAGCAACTACTACATCATAAAGAACTCCCATATTTGGTTCAATACCAAATACATATTCGTTTACTGTAAGTTCAGAGGTTTTTGTACCATCTTGTTTATATACTTGTAATTGCATAGCCATCCTCCTTACTTAGTTTTAATAGCTGACCTAACAACTACTAATCCTTTTCTTGGTCCAGGAATTGAACCTTTAACTAAAATAAGTCCTTTTTCTGTATTAACATTGACAACTTCTAAGTTTTGAACTGTTTTTGTTTCACTTCCCATTTGTCCTGGCAAGTTTTTACCTTTTAATTTACCCTTAATAGGGCCCATTGAACCAACACCACGGTGATATCTAGAACCATGAGACATGAAACCCATTTTTTGGTTATGTCTTTTAATTGGTCCTTGGAAACCTTTACCTTTTGAAGTTCCTTGGACATCGACTAGTTCGCCTACTTTAAACATATCAACTAATACTTTTTCTCCTACCGCAAGTTCTATTAACTCATTTGGCGCTTCGTCGAATCTAATTTCTTTAATGAAGCGCTTAGGTGCGGTATCCGCTTTCGCTACATGCCCTAATTCAGGCTTGTTAGCTAATTTTTCCCGTTTATCTTCGTAACCAATTTGAGTAGCTTCATAGCCATCTGTTTCTAAAGTTTTTTGTTGTAAAACAACATTATTTGAAACATCGATTACGGTTACAGGAACTAGATGACCATCATCATTAAAGATTTGTGTCATTCCTAGTTTTCTACCTAAGATTCCTTTAGCCATTATTTATCTCCTTTAATTATTATCTCTTAAGTACGATATCAACACCACTAGGTAAGTCGATATGCATTAATGCTTCGATTGTTTGTGCATTTGGATCAACAATCTCAATTAAACGTTTGTGTGTTCTTCTTTCAAATTGTTCACGAGAGTCTTTATTTACGTGTGGACTTCTTAAAATCGTGAATATTT
>CAYZTG010000017.1:0-19483 GCA_964481475.1 uncultured Acholeplasmataceae bacterium
CATATTTGTGTTTATTGTGACTTTTGTAAACGGGTCCCAAAACCAAAAATGATTGTTGACTATCTTCAAACTTTAAAAACTGAATATTTAAAATTAAATAAAACTGACTATGAAACTATTTATATTGGCGGGGGAACTCCTTCAATGCTTTCTATTTTTGAATTAACGCTTTTATTGGAAATGTTAAAAGAAAATAATGCTTTAGAGTACACAATTGAAATTAATCCCGAATCATACACTCATGAAAAAGGGTTACTTTTAAAAAAATATGGTGTAAATAGAGTATCGCTAGGTGTTCAAACATTTAATGAAACTATTTTAAAAACATTAAATAGAAAACATTCTAATCAGGATGTATATTTTGTAATTAATGATTTAATTAATTTAGGAATAACAAATATTTCTCTTGATTTAATGTTTGCTTTACCTAATCAAACAATGGCTGATGTTATTAATGATTTAACAATCGTTAGTGAACTGCCTATAAAACATCTTTCTTATTATAGTTTAATCTTAGAGGAAAAAACGATTTTATATAAGCAATACTTAACTAGTAATTTTCTTTTAAACGAATTAGAGACCGATATGTATCTATATCTTATTGATGAACTTAAAAAGCAAGGCTTTCAACATTACGAGGTCTCTAACTTTTCTAAGGAAGAGAAGTATCAATCACTTCACAATAAACTCTATTGGAATTTGTCTTTGTATGACGCAATCGGAGCTGGGGCGCATGGATTTAATGGCGAATATCGTTATCATTATGGTAGAAATATTGAAGAGTTTATTAAAAATCCCCTAGTCTTATTTGAAAAACAAACTACTGAGATGCTGATTGGAGACTTTATGATTTTCTCTTTAAGATTAATGAGTGGGGTTAATTTAACACTTTTCCGAGAAAAGTTTAAACTTGATCCTTTGACACATTTTAGTGAACTCTCAAGTTTTATTAATAATGGTTTTTTAGAAATAGATAATAATTTTTTAAAAGTTACTCAAAAAGGATTACTCTTTTTAAACCAAATTGAGTTGGTGTTTATATGAAATACTTAATAAATGAATTTAAATATTATTTAGTTAACGAAAAAGGGTTATCAAGTAATACTGTCAGTAGCTATTTTGCGGATGTCAATAATTATTTGCTCTATCTAGAACAGTATAAAGGTATTACCAAACCTTTAATGATTAACGAAAAGGTTATCAAAGATTATTTAAAAACGTTACACACGAGGAAAGTAAAAAGCTCTACTTTAGCTAGAAAGATTTCTGCTTTAAAAAGTTTTCACTACTATTTATTTCTTGAAAAGGAGATCAATGAGAATTACATGAAAAAAATAGTCACGCCTAAAGTAAATAAAAGCTTGCCAAGTGTCTTATCAATTGAAGAAATTTTAAGTTTAATGGATCTTTTAAAAGATAATGATCCACTCACGCTAAGAAATTTAGCTCTCATTGAACTTATCTATGGTTCTGGTTTAAGAGTTTCTGAATTATTAAATTTGAAGTTAAATAATATTCATTTTTCTGCAAATTATGCTAAAATATTAGGGAAGGGTAATAAAGAAAGAATTGTTCCACTTGGGGAAATGAGTTTGATTGCCCTCAAAAATTATTTTGCAAATGGCAGACCACTTTTACTTAAAAATAATGTCTCTGATTATGTTTTTTTAAATCTTTATGGTAATCAATTATCTAGACAGGGTTTTTATAAAATATTAAAAGAAATTGCAATTGAAGCTAATATTACTAAGGAGATTTCCCCACATACTTTAAGACATTCTTTTGCTACTCATTTATTAGAAGCTGGTGTTGATTTAAAAACTTTACAAGATTTGCTGGGTCATAAAGATATCTCTACTACGCAAATATATACTCATATAAGTCAAAAGCACTTGAAAGATGTTTACTTAAAATCTCATCCAAGGGCAAAAGGAGAAAATAATGTATAAACGAATATTTTTAATAATAATGGACTCATTAGGTGCTGGTGAAGCTCCTGATGCTGTTGATTATAACGACGTTGGTGCTAACACTATTTATCATATTAGTGAAAACTATAAACTTACAATACCACATTTGCAAAGTTTAGGTTATAGTAATTTAACTAAAATTAAAGATGTTGCTCCTCTTAAAAACCCTAAAGGTGTCTTTGGTCTTTTAGAGGAACAATCAAATGGTAAAGATACGATGACAGGTCACTGGGAAATTATGGGTTTACTTACTAAAAAACCATTTAAAACTTTTACTGATACTGGCTTCCCTGCTGAACTAATTAAAGAAATTGAAGAAAAAACAAACCGTAAAATTATTGGTAACTACGCTGCTAGTGGTACAGAGATTATTAAGGATCTTGGTGAAGAGCATTTAAAAACTGGTGCTTTGATTGTCTATACGTCAGCTGATTCTGTTTTACAAATTGCAATGCACGAAGACATTATACCTTTAAAAGAACAATATGAAATTGCCGAAATATGTCGGAAAATCACTTTAAAGGAAGAGTATAAAGTAGCCAGAATAATTACAAGACCATTTATTGGGACTAATAAAGATAATTTTACTAGAACAGCAAATAGACATGATTATGCTTTAAAGCCACCAATAAAAACGACCCTTAATTATTTAGATGATGCTAACTTAGATGTTATTGCAATCGGAAAAATTAATGATATTTTTGTAGGTGAAGGAATTAACTATTATTTAAGAACTACTTCCAATGATGATGGTATGAATAAAACAATAGAGATTGCCAAAAATAAAGATTTTAGAGGGTTATGCTTTGTTAATTTAGTTGATTTTGACGCTCTATATGGTCATAGACGAGATCCAATTGGTTATGGAAGGGCAATTGATGAGTTTGATCTTAAACTTGGCGAGCTATTAAATGAGCTTAAAAGCGATGATTTATTAATCGTTACTGCTGATCATGGTAACGACCCTACTTTCCATGGAACAGATCATACTAGAGAATATGTTCCAATAATGTGTTATAATTCTAATATGAATGGTTTTAAAGAAATTGAACGCGGTTATTTTGCTGATATCGGCAAAACTATTGCAGACAATTTTGATGTTGATACTAAGTTAATGGGTAAATCAATACTTAAAATCTTAAAGGAGGTTTAAAATGGCAAATTGGTTAAATGGTTTAGAGCCTGAATTTTATATTATATTGGGACTTTTTTTAGTACTAATAATTTTTATAGTTCTTTTACTTGTTTTGCTTTTACGAGTTAATGAAAGAATTAGTTCACAAGATTTTGAAATTTTAGAATCAATCGCTGAACAAGAAAAGAAATACTTTTATCATATTACTGTTGTTAATAAATCTCTATCTCCTAATTTTATTAATCATATTGGTTTTAATAGAGGAAATGTAAGACATGTTTTGGATGATAAAAACAATCCAATCCCACCAAGAAATAAATATTCGACAAAATTTCCAATGGAAGATATTTTAGAAATAACAAATCTAAATGTTAAGAAGTTTAAAAAAGTTACTTTATTTGCTGAAAACGAAATCGGCTTAAGAAAAAAGACTAAACCAAAACAACTTAATAAGTTTTTAAAAAGAGAATTTAGAAAAACTAGACGTTTGGAAGCAAAAGCAAAAAAACTTGAGCGCATGGAAACCGGAAATTATAATATAGGTGAAAGAATCTTTTTGATTCTTAAATTATTTTTCAGACCATTTTATAAATTACACCAAAAGATTAAATTTTCTACTAACAAAGTCTTAAAAGAATCAGAAATTAGACGAATTCAAAAGTCTGAACATGACAAAATTGAATTACGTTTAAATGAGACTGCTGCTAAGGTTAACGAGATGCGTGTTAAGGAAGAAACATACCGAGAAAACCGTACAAGAGAGACTGAATTAGAATTACTTAAGCAACAAAAGGCATACGAAATTGAAAGTTTAAAGCAATCTGAATTAAATAAAGCGTTTGAAAAACAAAAGGCAAAGATAAGTGCGATTAATGTTAAAGAGGAAGTTAAAAAGTATTTTGAAAAACAACCAATAACTCTTAATGAAGAAAAAGCGAAAGTTAAAACAGTTATTGAAGAGGATAACTCTGCAGCAATTTTAGATCAAGTTCCCACTAATGGTAAAGACTTAAATACTGAGGTTGATTATCAAGATTTAAAACTTAGTGAATTAAAGGAGATTGCCAAAGAAAGAAATATTGTTGGTTATTCTTCACTTAAAAAAGCCGAATTAATTGATTTGTTACAAGAAAATAAGGATATTTAATATCCTTTTTTTTAGCATTTATAAGATAACTTTACGATTTTTTATTGAATTAATTGCATATTAATAACATAGTGATATAATTTTAGTAAATAGGTTATTATATAAAAAGGAGAAAATATGGAATTAAAAAAGAAAAACAAATTGCTAATCTATGTTATTAGTTTGCTTATTTTAAACATCTTTGCAATAGCATTAACAAGTTTTAATACATTTTGGCTATTACTTGCTGCTGTTATCTCAGCATTTGTGATTGAACTGTTGTTTGCTTTAATTAGAAAGAAAAAAATAAACATCTTAAACTGGTTAGTAACCCCTTTATTATTTGTCTTGTTTATCCCAGCAAGCGCACCAATTTGGTTACCCATTTATGGGACTATGTTTGCTGTTTTATTTGCAAAAGCTATTTTTGGAGGAGACGATTATTACGTTTTTAATCCAGCAATGGTGGGAATTGTCTTTGTCTCAATTTCATTTCCAGTGCAAATGCCTAATATGGTTGGAGATTTAATTTTAGTAAATGAAACATTTAGATTACTAATCTTATTTCTAGGATTTATTTTAATTGCTTTTAAAGTTATTGATTGGAAAATTCCGATTGTTTTTTTAGGAACATTTTTCTTTCTAACAGCTTTTTTTAAATTGCTTAATGTTGGTTCATTGGACCCATTAACTTCAGTTTATTCGGGAACGGTTTTACTTGGGGCCTTTTTTGTAGCGACAGATGAACCTACTGTAGCGAAATACCCCCTTGGTAAAATTATTTATGCTGTTGGACTTGCCTTAATGGTTTTTGTAATTAGAACATTTTCCTCTCATCCAGATGGTTTACCTCATTCAATTTTACTTATGAATATGTTAGCACCATTAATTGATAAAATTGAAGAACCAAAGCAGATTGATGATTTAAAGGAGGCTCATGATGAAAACTGAAAAACCATCATTAATAAGAAACTATCTTAAAATGATTGTTTTTGTACTAGTTTTAGGGACTGTTTCAGCATTAGTTTTAATTGGTGTTGATGTTTTAACAAAAGATCGTATTAAAAACAATAAAAAGATGGAGTTGTATTCCACTATTTTTAATCATAATAATGTTTCTGCAAATGGTGGAGACTTAATTGAGTTATTTGAAAATGGCACAATTATCAAGGTTGAGAATTTTTTCTTTAATGATGAAGCTTTTGTTGATTTATTTAAAGTTAGTAAAAATGGCGATTATACATACTTTATTAATAAAGAAAATAATGATGTCACAATTATTTATGAAGATACTTTTAAGTTTGGTCCTGGTGGTCGGGATGAAGATATAGTTGTAATTGTTTTAGTGATGACAAACGATCTAAAAGATGTGATTAGATTAGACGTTGTTCATGATGGTGATGAAAGCTTTTGGGGAAAAAGAGATTTATTAATTGATGATGTTTTAGCCCAAGTAAAAAAGTTGCCTTTAGAAAGTCTTCTTGAAGTAGATTTAACTGCTAAAGTTACTAGAACAAATGAATCATTGTTTGATTCTTTAAATACTAATTATCCACTATTTAGTGTTCCTTCACTTGATTCTTTTAAGAGTATTGACTTAGTTGAACTTAATATAGATGAAGAGGTTGTTAAATCAATTATAATCCATAATCAAGTTAACTTATCAAAATACATAGAATTAACTACTTATCGTCATTTAGAAACTGGAAACTTAAGTTTTGAGTTTAGAGGTAAAGGATTATGGGGAGATATTTATGGTGTAATGACTTTAAAAGAAGATCTAATAACAATTGTTGATGTTTCTGTTTTAGAACAAGAAGAGACACCTGGATTAGGGGCAGTTATAAGTGAACGTAGTTTCTTAAATACTTTAAAGGGGAAAATCTTTAATCCAACAATTAGAATTGGTTCAAACCCAGTTGGTGATTCTGAAGTTGATCAAGTTACTGGGGCAACTTCAACTTCTGGTGCATTTCAAATTATTTTAAATAAAGCTCAAGACAATATTTATACTCATTATTTTGGTCCTAGACAAGATGAAATTAAAGAAATTTACGCTAAAATATTACTTGCTCATAGTATTCCATTTACGGAAGCAGATGACTTAGAAAAATTAATTAATAAAAATTTCTATGTTGATTCCAAAGATGACTTAGTCTTATATACTAATAAAACTACAAGTAATGTTACTTATTTCTTTGTAGATGAGCTAAGATTTGGTCAAGAGATGAACTTCTTAGATGATGTCACAATTATTGTTAGCTTGCATAGTGATTTTGAAACCATTTTAAATATCGCAGTTATCCATGATAAGGTTGATGCTCATTGGGGTAAAACAAGATTTTTAACTGAAGAAAATTTAACTAACTTCAATGGTAAAAAGTTCCCTATAGTAATTAAGCGTGGTGATACAGTTGGTGATCATGAAGTAGATAATACTGCTCAATCTTCAACTAAAGCCACTCAAGATGATTTTGAAAGGGTCTTAAATGATCATTATCAAGCTTATCTCAAATCTTTTAGACAACTACTCGATTTACCTGATCAAACAATGAAAGATATTTTAGATGCTCATGAAGTTGTCTATACCAATAATAATTTTAAGTCAGTTTTTGAAAATAATTTCACTGTCATTAGTCAAAATAATTTAAAAATCTATCGACACCGTACCACTAATGATCTTTCCTATCTCGTTAAAGGTGATGTTCGATTCGGATTTGGCGGCAAAGATATTGAAGAAGTTACTATCATAGTATCACTGGAAAGTGACTTCAAAACTATTAAAAAATTAACTGTTTATACTTTAGAAGGAACACAATGGGGTAAAGAACGTTTTCTGACATCAACTAATTTAGCTAAGGCGATCGGTAAACAATTTCCAGACCTTGATTTTATTAGACATATCGATAATCCTGAGGAAGAGGTAATCTATGATGATAATGAAGTTGATTACATCTCAAGTTCAACAACACCATTTACTGAAGTTGATTTTGAAGGTTTATTAAATAGTACTTATGATACTTATTACAATACTTTTGGAGGTAATAACTAATGAAAAAGTGGATTAGAATTAAATATACAAAATGGTATAATATTTTAAAAAATGGCATCTCTACAAATAATCCAATTGTTATATCTGTCCTTGGTATTTGTTCAGCATTAGCGGTAACGAATAAGGTGGAAAATGCAGTAGCGATGGGTATTGGAGTAACGTTTGTAGTAATGGCATCTTCTGGAGTAATCTCCTTACTTAGAAATATTATTCCTTCTAAAGTTAGAATGATTGCTTATATGGTTATCATTTCTGTCTTCGTTATTGCTGTTGATATGTTTTTACAAGGATTCTTTCCTTCAATTGCTAAAAGTTTGGGTGCTTATGTTGGTTTAATTATTACTAACTGTATTGTAATGGGACGCGCAGAAGCTTTTGCTGTTAAAAATCCTGTTAAATATACATTAGTAGATGGATTTGCTAGTGGCTTAGGCTATACAATTGTTTTAATTTTAGTCGCTAGTGTAAGAGAAATCTTAGCTTTTGGAACTTGGTTTAATATCCCAGTAATGGCTAGTGGTTTTACAACTTGGACAATTATGGCAATGGCTCCAGGCGGATTCTTTGTTTTAGGTCTCTTTGTTTGGTTAATTAGAGAATTAACTAAATATTATGAAGAGACTGTTTAGGAGGTAAACATGGATTTAATTAGATTATTTATTGATTCAACATTAAGCAATAATATCGCTTTAGTCTTTATTTTAGGAATGTGTCCGTTAATTGCGATCTCAAATAACTTAAAAAATGCCTTTTGGATGGGTGTTGCTGTTGTTTTTGTTGTCACATTAACAGGAATTATTAACTATCCAATTTATCGTTTATTAGTAAAAACTAATACAACTAACTTAGCCTTATTAGTTTTTATTATTACTATTGCCGCTACTGTTCAATTTTTAGAAATGTTTTTAGAGAAATATTTTCCCTCATTACATAGTACTTTTGGGATCTTTCTACCATTAATTACAGTTAACTGTGTTGTTTTAGCTGTCTCATTATTCTTTGTTAACAGAGAGTATTCCTTTGCAGAAACTGCTGTATATTCCTTTGGATCAGGTTTAGGTTGGATGTTAGCAATCATTTTACTGGCTGGACTTAGAGAAAAACTAGCTAAACATAATGATATTCCTAGAGGACTTGCTGGAAAAGGAATTGCTTTTATTATTTTAGGAATTTTAGCATTAGCATTTATCGGCTTTACGGGAATTATTTAAAGGAGGTTTTTTATGATGACTTATGTTTATACATTTCTCATTTTAGTAGCTGTTTTAGTTGTAATCACTTTAATCTTAATTTTTATGGAAAGATTTTTAGGTGATATAAGTGAAAAAACAATTACAGTAAATGATGAAACACAAATATCTGTTTACGGCGATACAACAGCATTAAATGCACTCGCTGATAATAAAATATATCTTCCTTCATCATGTGGAGGAAAAGGCACATGTGGGACATGTAAGTTTCAACTTTTAGAAGGCGGAGGACGCATTAAATCAATTGAAAGATCTTTTATTAATGAAGAGGAATCCTTAGAAGGTTGGCGGTTATCATGTCAAGTAAAAGTTACTGAGAATTTAAAGGTGCAATTACCCCCTGGACTTTTAGACGCAAAAGTTTTTAAATCAGAGATTAGTTTAATAGAAGATTTAACATACGACATAAAAAGAATTAGATTCACCTTACTAGAGCCTAAAACAATTGATTTTAAGCCCGGTCAATTTATTCAAATTAAAGTTCCAGGAATTGAAGTAGTTAGAGCATACTCAATCGCATCAAATCCAGCTGATAATGATCATGTTGATTTAATGATTAGACAAGTCTATAAAGGTGCTGCAACAACGTTTGTTCATAAAGCCTTAATGGTTGGAGATAAAATTAACCTTGATGGGCCTTTTGGAGATTTCTATTTAAATAAAGATTCAACAAAAGATATAATTTGTATTGCTGGTGGTTCAGGAATGGCACCGATTTATTCCATCTTACACTATTTAAAAGATCACGGAATGAAAAGAAAAGTTAAATACTTTTTTGGAGCAAGAACCCAACAAGATCTCTTTTTAACCGAAGAGTTGATGGAACTCTCTAAAATGTATCCCAATTTTGAATATATCCCCGCATTATCACATGCAAATGATGATAAAACTTGGTTAGGAGAAAAAGGGTTAATTACAGAAGTAGTTAGACGAATTTCCGGAGATTTAACTAATTCAGAAGCTTACCTTTGTGGCTCACCAGGAATGATTAATGCTTGTATTGAAGTTTTAAAACAACTAAATATGCCTGAATCAGAAATAAGATTTGATAAGTTTTAATAAAAGAAAAGACTGTTCTATACAGTCTTTTTTTTTTAACATTAGTTATTTTTTAGTATTTAAAATAATCTTTAGCATCTAAATTAGCCGATAAAACTAACATTAATAATAATCTAGCTTTATAACTAGGAAGTGAATTACCACTTAAAACGCCAATTGATTTTAGCTGATAACCACCGCCTGGATAAGCATAAGTATCGCGAACACGGCCAACTGGGCATCTCGAAGTCATGACAACAACAATTTGCTTGTCGATAGCCTCTTTAATCGCCATAACTAAATTACCAGGAATATTTCCCCGTCCAAAGCCCTCAATAATTAAGCCATCTACTTTTTGGTTTACATAATACTTGAGTAGATCATCAGTCATTCCAGAAGTTATCTTAATAACTTCAACACGTTTTGTGAGTTTACTTGGTGTAATATTATGTTTTGAATATTCAGCTTGCCGAAAATAGAGCACATTATTTTCATCAACTAAACCAAGAGGTCCAAACTCTAGTGATTTAAACGTATCTAAAGCTAATGTATGAGTCTTTGTTACTTCAAAAGCATTATTAATCTCGTCGTTTAAGCAAACAAGTACTCCACGATTGTAAGATTCATTCGCTAAGGCAACGAGAATGCTTGAATATAAGTTAGAAAAACCATCATAACCTATCTCATCGTAATTCCTCATCGAACCAGTTAAGACAACAGGTTTATTTGTATTTAAGTATGAATCTAAGAAAAAGGCAGTTTCCTCAAGTGTATCAGTTCCATGAGTAACTACAATCCCATCATAATTTTCTTCATTTAAATATTTATTAATTAATACACCAATGCTTAACATGTCATCTGGTGTAAGTGAAGGGCTAGGGACCATTGAGTAAATATGATGAGTTAACCTAACATTAGTTAACCTGCTCTCAATTAGATTTAATAGTTCCAAGTGATTATCTTTAATAATTGTTTTTTTTGAATCTCCACTTGAGCCCATTGAAATTGTTCCACCAGTAAATAAAATTAAAATTTGTTTCATATCATCACCTAAATTTATTTTAACATAATAAAGCATCTAATTGATACTTTAAAATAAACAATTCCACATAGCAACAAAGATAGAAGGCGAAATTTTGACAGCATTTTATCCACACATTGTTAACATCAAGAGGTTGTTCGCATAGGTATCGTCACATCAATGGGTTTACATAATATATATTATCGGTACAAAAGGAGAAGTAAAAAAAATGGTTTTCTCAATTATAATATTATACTAATGATGGTTCTTGTATATATTACAGCGGGTGATTATGGCTAATCACACTAATTAAACTAACTCTTTTTATTATTTTTATATAGTTTAGCAATTGATTGCTTATTGTTTTGATAATTCGGGAGATCGTTTGCTATATTATAGTCCACTTCACTTGATATTAGCTTTTTACTTCTCTTCTTCTTCGATTCAACGGTATGTCTATAAAAAAACTCAGTCAAAATTGACTGAGCCTATTTGTTATCAAATAATGAAAGTTGTTCATGAGTAAACCTTTTTTTCTTTTCTGTCACTCTTTGCCATTTTGCTGATCTCCCTTTTCCAAGTGGGACAATAATATTTTTTTGTCTTAAAATTTGGAGAGTCCTATTTATTGTTGATTCACTTGCAAGCGGAGCTTTCTTACGAATTTGATTTTTTGTAAATACATCTGGTCCATCCATAATAATTCCTTCAATATTATTTTGCTTATTCATTTTTACATCAAAAGCATAAATGTGTTCTTTCTCTTTTAGGTTTTGATGCATCTTTAATAAAATATTAGTAATAATCGTAAGGAGGGAATCAATTTGCGAATAACCAAGCTCCCAATTATATGATGACTGAACAATGGAATTTTTGAAAGCTTCTTTTTGGTTTGCAAGTTCTTTAAAAAATGAATCATATCTTAAGACTTGAAACTCGCTATATAAGATCGTATAGACAGTTAATAAGCCAATTAAGTCATTTTCTTTATTAAATGGTTTTACATGTATTAAGTCTACAAAAAAGTTAAATATTATTTGTAATAATTCATTATTATCTTCTTTAATAAGTTCATGATACTTTTTTACAAGTTCCTCTAACTGTCCCCTTTTTGATTGCTTTTCAAAAGGAACAATTATAATCGGAGACGTTGTTTTTCCGCTTGTAGCGAGATAAATGTTTTCATAACCTCTAAACATAACAGCAGACATATCATCAATTTCATTTTCTCTTAGATAGAACTTCTCTTTTGAATTATGAATCATTATTAAAGTAGCTTTCAAATTATTAAAAAGTATTTCATCTTTGTTTTTAGGCGTATAATTCTTTCTAATGTTCGCCATTAGTTTAATTCTCGCTGGCGTTAAGTCAAGCTCTAAATAATGGGCCAAATATTCAATGTTAGTTTCTAAAACTTCATTTGCTAAGATTTGCTCATCTTTGGAAAACAATTCTTGATAATTTGCTGCTTTACCTTTTTCTTCGTAAAGGTGAAATAGTTTGATCATTAATTGTTTATTTATTTGTGTTCTATTAATATTGTTTAAACTATGCACTTAATCACCCTTTAATGAAAAATTGATTCCCCAATAAACTCTCTTAGAATAGAGTTATTTGGGACTAGTTTATCATCTATTTCTTTGAAGTATTTTAAAAACTTTAATAATCTGTTAGCGTCAATAAAATATTTAGAATCTCGTCTAATACTTTCAAGAGATTTATAAGCATGTTTTTTAAGAACTAAAAATTCATATGTTAATTCACTATTAAAAACAAAGTCTGCGCTTTCTTGAAACGGATAAATCCATTTAAATTCACCTTTACGAACGCTTGGCCACATATCAATGGTCTCTTCAGCAGGTGCATTTCTAAATTGTTGGTCTCTTACCATTCTTCGTAATAACCTTAAATCAGTAAAGCTAATTGGATTATGATCATCAATATGAAGTTGAGTTTGGGGGGCGATAAATATTTTATATTTTTGATGATTTGAAATACTAGGAGTTAATAGATCGTTTAGGGCGTGAATCCCCTCGATAATAATTATTGTTTTCTCATCAATTTTTAACGTTTCGCCGTTTTCTCTAATTACTTTTTTAAAATTAAACTTAGGTAGAGTTACTTCCTCTCCATTAATTAATTTAACCATATGCTCATTAAAGAGTTTAATATCTAAAGCTTCAATATGTTCTAAGTCAGGTTTACCAAATTCATCAAGAGGTGCCTCTGATTTTGGTTTATAATAATCATCAATCGAAATCATCACAGGCTTTAGTCCTCTACTCATTAATTCAATTTTTAACCTAATTGAAAATGTTGTTTTTCCACTTGAAGATGGCCCAGCAATCCCGATTAAGCGAATATCATCAATGTTATGAATAATTGAATCACCTAGTTTGGCTAATTGTTGATTGTGTTTGGTTTCACAAATATTAACAAACTCAGCTTCTTGTTTTTTATTAGCATATTTATTAATTCTAGCAATAGTATCACCATCAATGATTTTTCCCCATTTTGAGGCTTCCTTAATTGTGTTATTAAATATTGGGGCATCCTTAAAGTCAGGAATAAGACCTGCGGTTTCACTTCTTGGATATTGGATTAAAAAGCCTGGATAGTAATGTCTTAGTTTAAACTCTTTTAAATAGCCCGTACTAGGAACCATATAAGAAAACATATAATTAAAGTAGTTATCACCACATTGATACATGTTTACATAGTCTTCACTGCGATATTTCAAGATTTCAATTTTGTCATTAAAACCTTGAGAACTATAGTATTTAATCGCTTCATCAATATTCATTTTGATTCTTTTTATTGGTAAATTTAAACTAACTAACCGTTTTGTTTCATTAGTTAATTTCTCTAACATTTTCTCTGTAAGTTTAAAGTTAGGAATTGCTAGTGTACTTCTAGAAATAGAAAAATTATACTTTAGGGCCATTTTAGGAAAGATATTTCTAAATGCCATAAAAACAATGTATCTTAAACTTGCTTCATAGATTCTTACAACATCTCTATCTTCTAAATCTAAAAACTCAATTTTTGAATCTCTTTCAACGATAAAAGTTAATTCTCTTAATCTATTATTAACTTTAGCGGCAAAAGCGACAATTTTTAAATCGTCTTTTATTTGTTCAAGAGATATTGGCCTATCATATTTATACTCTTGATTATTTATTGTTAAAATCATTTATGACTCCTTCCAATCATCATCAAATAATGATAATTTAGTAATTTTTATTTTACCATCCTCAGCTACTTGCTCTTTAACTGGAGAAATATCTTTAACTTGTTTTGGTTTTTGGATAGTTTTTTTAATAGTTTTATTTTGAACAATTTCCTTATCTATTTTAATTTCTTCTTTTTCAACTAATTGCTTAGTTTCAGTTAGTCCTTCAAGTTCTCTTTTTTTAGCTTCTTTTTCTTGTTTTAAAGCATTTTTTAGTTCTTCTTGACCTTCTTCAATTAAATCTTGGTCAGCTTCTTCATTAATTTCCTCAATGTTTAAAAAGATACTTTTCCCGTATTGCTTTTCATTTAGTGTAGGTCTTCCATACTCAGCAACACTTGCTTTTAGGTCTTTTATTTCAAAAGCAAACGAACCTTTTTTTGCAGTTAATAAAATAGTTGCATTATGATCAAGGTGTGTTTTGTTAAATCTTATCACATCCCTAATATAGTGTGGGTTTACTTTTCTTTCGCTCCAAAAGACAACAGTGGCACGAAGACGTCTATTTAGAGGGAAGTTCTCAACCTTGTCTCTTTTTAAATTACCATTATTTGACAAGACTAATAAGTCATCTGTTGATTTAGCATAAATTGCTTTGACTAATGTATCTTTATTTAGTTTTAAAGCATTAACTCCTCCAGATTGAGTTCCGTAAACAGGAACTTCAGATTGTCTAAATCTCAATGTTTGGCCTCGTTTTGTAAATAATAAAACATTAAACATTGGTCCCTTTTCAATACTAGCTAAGCGGTCTCCTTTTGTTAAGTTCATTGCTTTAATTGTTCTCGAATATCTTGAGACGTTAAAATCGCTTAATTTAGTCTGTTTGATTTTTCCCTTTTCAGTTGCTAATAATAAGTTGGTATCCTCATTAAAATCACTTACAACAATTACTTTTATAATTAACTCGTCTTTTTCAATTGGCACTATATTATTAATATAAGCTCCTAAATCTCTCCACCGTGATTCTTCAAGTTCAAAAACAGGTAAATAAATATAATTTCCTAATGTTGTAAACATTAATAATGTATCATGTGTGGAAACATCGCCATCAAATAGCATTCCGTCTAGTTCCTTTAAGCCGGGAATCGGATTTGCTTTATAACTTCTCATATTGGAACGTTTAATATAGCCATCTTTAGTTATGCCAATTCTAACTGTTTCTTCTTGAACTAATGCAATCTTATCTATTTTAATACTATCTATTTCACCTTCGATAACTGTTTTTCGTTCTATTCCCAAATCTTTTTGGGTCTTTCTTAATTCCTTTTTAATAATATTAAGTAATTTAGCCTCACTAGATAAAATATCTTTAAGTTCAGTAACTAAATCTTCTAACTCTTTTTTCTCTTTTATTAAAGCATTAATATCTGTAGTACTTAAGCGATAAAGTTGTAAAGTAACTATTGCTTCTGCTTGTAGATCAGAAAAATCAAAAGCCTTGATAATATTGTCTTTTGCATTTTGTTTGTTTTTTGAACTTCTAATAACTTTGATGACTTCATCTAAAACATCAACTAGCTTAATTAAACCTAAAACAATATGGAGTCTTTTTTCTGCTCGATTTAAGTCATAGTTTGAGCGATTAGTAATAACCTCTTTTTGATGATTAATATAACTATCTAAAATTGGTAAAATACCCATCTGCATCGGTCTATTTTGATTAATGACAGTCATATTATAATTATAATTAATTTGGAGCTCAGTATTTTTAAGTAAATAATTTAGGGCAAGTTCTGGACTAGCATCCTTTTTTAGATCGATCGCAATTCTTAAGCCTGTTTTATCAGTTTCATCACGAACTTCACTTATGTCTTCAAACTTTTTATCGACTCTTAACTGATCAATTTGTCTTACTAAATCTGCTTTATTAACTTCAAAAGGTATTTCATGAATGACTATTCTAAAAGTTGTTTTATTAATATTTTCAATACTTGTCTTACTTCTAATAACAATCTTTCCCGCACCAGTTTCATAAGCCTCTTTTATTCCATCTAAACCTTGAACAATACCGCCAGTAGGGAAATCTGGTCCAGGCATAATTTCTAATAATTCTGTTAAAGAAAGAGAGTGTTTTTCAATCTTTCTAATTGTTGCTTGGATAACTTCTTTTAAGTTATGAGGAGGGATTTTAGTAGCATATCCACTAGAGATCCCAGCACCACCATTAACAAGTAAGTTGGGGAATTTAGCTGGTAAAACAACTGGTTCAAGTTCTTCATCGTCAAAGTTTGGTACAAATTGGACTGTTCTTTTTTCGATATCTTCTAACAAACTTTCCGCTTCTTTAGTTAGCCTAGCTTCTGTATAACGCATCGCTGCAGCACTATCACCATCGATTGAACCATTATTACCATGCATATCAATTAAAATTGCATTTTGTTTCCAAATTTGTGAAAGTCTTACCATTGCATCATAAATACTAGAATCACCATGTGGATGATATTTACCCATTACTTCACCAGCGATACGGGCAGACTTTTTATAAGGTTTGTTATTAAACATTCCCATTTTATACATTGCATATAAAATTCTTCTTTGAACTGGTTTTAAACCATCTCTAACATCAGGTAAAGCACGATCTTGGATTATGTATTTAGAGTATCTTCCAAATCTACTTCCCATAATCTCAGATAAGTTTTCTTTAATTATTTTTTCAATAAAGGTATCTAACTTTTTATTCATAAGTTTGCTCCTTCACTGTAAAATCATCATCATTCTCAAAATCAACGTTTTGCTCAATCCATTCTCTTCTTGGCGCAACTATATTACCCATTAATGTAGACACTCTCTTTTCTGCCTCACCCTCATCTTCAATTAATACTTGAATTAAAGTTCTCGTTGCTGGATTCATTGTTGTTTCCCATAACTGATCGAAGTTCATTTCACCTAAACCTTTAAATCTTTGAATAATTACTTGGTTATTTTCTGTATGTTCTTTTAATTCTTCTTCCGACCATGCATAAAATATTTCTTCTTTTTTTCCTTTTCCTTTAGTTATTTTAAATAAAGGAGGATTAGCAATATATAATTTTCCTGCTTCAATTAGTGGTTTCATATATCTAAAGAAAAAAGTTAACAATAAAACTTGAATATGAGCGCCATCATCATCAGCGTCAGTCATAATTATAACTTTACTATAATTACTTTTATCGGCATTAAACTCTTCACCAAATTCAGCACCAATTGTATGAATAATTGTATTAATTTCTTCATTTTTAAGTAAAGCATCTTCATTAACTCTCTCACTATTGATAACTTTACCTCTTAAAGGTAGAATTGCTTGGTAAACTCTATTTCTTCCTTGTTTAGCACTGCCACCAGCACTATCTCCTTCAACTAAGAATAGTTCTGTTTTTGTCTTATCTTTTGATGTTGCAGGTGTTAGTTTACCCGATAAAGTTACTTCTTTTTTATTTCTTTTTTTGTCACTTCTAGCATCAAGTCTTGCTTTCCTTGCTGCTTCTCTAGCTCTGTAAGCATCATTAGCTCTTTTAATTAATTCATTAGAAAAATCCATGTTTTCTTCTAGATAATAAGTAAACTGATCATAAATAACACTTTCCATGGCATTTCTTGCTTCGGGAGTCCCTAATTTCCCTTTTGTTTGGCCTTCAAACTCTAAGACTGATTCAGGTATTCTTAAAGAAATAACAGCTGTTATTCCTTCTCTTAAGTCTACACCATCAATATTTGGATCTTTTTCTTTTAAAAAACCATATTTTCTAGCATATTCATTAAAGGCACGAGTCATCGCGCTTTTAAAACCAGTTTCATGAGTTCCCCCATCTTTCGTTCTTACATTATTAACAAAAGAAATAATATTTTCTTGATAAGCATTAGTAAATAAAACAGCTGTTTCCACTGTAATTATAATATCTTTTTTTACTTGATAATTACCACTTAATCTTTTAACTTCATGAAATGCCTTATCTTTACTTAGGAACTCAGCATATTCACTAATTCCTCGTTCATATTGAAATACTTCTTTTTGATTTGTTCTTTCATCTATTAATACCATTTTTAAGTTAGGAATTAAAAACGCACTTTCTCTCATTCTCTCTTTTATAGTATCAAAATTAAATAACGTGGTACTAAAAACTTGTGGATCAGGTTTAAACCAAATAGTTGTACCTCTTTTTTTAGTAGGACCAAGATTCTCTAACTTGGAAATAACTTTACCGCCTTCTGCAAACCTTTGTTTGTGAATCAAATTATCACGATAAATTGTTACTTCTAAAAATAATGATAAAGCATTAACAACTGCCGCCCCAACACCGTGTAATCCTCCCGATACTTTATAGCCTAAAGTTTCTGAAAACTTTCCACCTGAATGAAGCATATTAAAAATCACTTCAGTAGTCATTAAACCACTAGAGTGTTTTTTATAAGGTAACCCTCTTCCAAAATCTTCAACAATAATACTATTGTCATTTTTAATTGTTAAGCGAATTTCGTCACCATATCCAGAAAGTGCTTCATCAATTGAGTTGTCCATAATTTCCCAAACTAAATGATGTAATCCTCTTTGATCAGTTGACCCGATATACATACCAGGTCTTTTTCTAACTGCATCTAAACCCTCTAATATTTGAATCGATTCTTCGCTATATATCTTTTTAACTTCTTCCATATAGATCAGCCCTTTTTACTCTCTATATTATATCAAAAATTATGAGTTATCTCAAGATTAATTATACTAAAAAGAGAAAATTATACTATTTAATTTGCTTTTTTAAATATATTAAACTATTATTTATATAAGAAGGTGATAATATGGGTATTATCTTGGTCAAAATAGGTTTATTTTTACTCGCTTATTTGCTTGGTTCCATACCTAATGGACTTATTGTAGGAAAAGTTTTTTTAAAAATTGATTTAAGAGAAGAGGGCAGTAAAAACATTGGCACTTCTAACGCTCTTAGAGTAATGGGGCTTTATTTAGGCGCTTTAACGTTACTCTTAGATGTCTTAAAAGGCGCTGTTGTTATATTAATTGCTACATATGTTTTACCAGAAGCTTATTCGACAATGACAATTTTTGGTACTCTCTATAACACTGCTATTTTATATGGTGTAGTGGCTGTAATTGGACATACTTTTTCAATCTTTATAAATTTTAAAGGAGGAAAAGCTGTTGGAGCTTCTTTAGGTGTTGTTTTCAGTTTGACACCGATAATCGGCTTAGTTGCTCTTTTCACATATATAGTTGTTGTTTTATTAACAAAATATGCAAGTGTTGGGAGTACAATTGCAGCTTTATCAGTTGGAATTGGCACAATCATTCAATTTGCAATTTTAGGAACCATCAACGAGAACTTGTTTTTAATAATTGTTTACTGGTTAATGATTTTATTCATTTTTTATAAACATATTCCTAATTATAAAAGGTTGCTTAAAAAAGAAGAAAACAAAATGACTTTAGGTAATAAAAACAAAAGCAGATAATCTTAATGATTTCTGCTTTTTTCTTTAATATTTTTGTTTTCTAATCTTGCCATCTACACGGTGAATAACAATACTAGCCCCTTCATTAGCTTCAGCATATCTTTTAGCTTCATCAATGGCCTCTTTTTGAGTTTTAAAGTGTTTGATCACTTTATTGGAACCACTTCTTCTAACTCGCCACATTTTGTAAAATTCGCTCTTTTCATTTTTT
>CAYZTG010000018.1:0-19231 GCA_964481475.1 uncultured Acholeplasmataceae bacterium
TGCTCCTGCGTTACATCAAGCAGATATTGGTATTTCTGTGGATAGTGCTGTTGATATTGCTAAAGAAACAGCTGATATTGTTTTGTTGGAAAAAGATTTATTAGTTTTAGAAGAAGGTGTAGTGGAAGGAAGAAAGACTTTTGGTAATATTATTAAATATATTAAAATGGCCGCTAGTGGTAACTTTGGGAATATGATTGCAGTTATTATTGCAAGTATTTTCTTACCCTTTCTACCGATGTTACCAATTCATATTTTAACGCAAAATTTACTTAATGACTTTTCCCAGCTAGGGATGCCGTTTGATAAAGTAGATGAGTCGTATTTGTTAAAACCTAGAAAATGGAATACAAAAAGCATTCGTAATTTCACATTTATTTTAGGACCACTAAGTTCAATTTTTGATATTTTAACATTTATAGTGCTTTGGTATTTCATAAAAGCGAATACAGTTGATTTAGCTCCACTATTTCAAGCTGGTTGGTTTGTCTTTGGAACTGTTTCACAAATAGTTGTTATTCATGCAATTAGAACCGAAAAAATTTCTTTTATCCAAAGTTTACCATCAAAAATATTAATTTTATCGACGTTTGTAGTTGCTTCTATTGCAGTTATTATCGGTTTCACATCAATTGGTTCGGTTATTGATCTTGATATTTTACCTTTAAGTTATTTTGGTTGGCTGGCATTGTTGGCAGTGATGTATGTGATTAGTGTGGAAGTTGTTAAAAAACTTTATATTAAACGTTATGGAGAGTGGATGTAAAACGATTTTATATTGTAGTTATCTTGTAAAGATGATAGAATATTAGAGAGGTGTTATATTATGATATTAAATAGAAAAACAAAAATAGTTTGTACAATTGGACCAGCAACAAACACACCAGAAATGATTGAGAAATTAATAAAAGCCGGAATGAATGTGGCAAGATTGAATTTTTCTCATGGGACTCATGAAGAACATGAAAGAATTATTAAAATTATTAGAGAAAAATCTAAAGAATTAAATACACATGTTGGTATTTTAGTGGACACAAAAGGGCCAGAAATAAGAACAGGAGCTTTTGAAAATGGCTCTGTTTCCTATGAAAAGGGGGATATTGTCAAAATCTTTAAAAAAGAAGTACTAGGGACAAAAGAAGGGTTCCATATTAATGTTAAAGAACTTTTTCATGATATGTCAATTGGCAATATTATTTTAATTGATGATGGTAAAGTTAAATTAAATGTTATTGAAGTAAGAGAAGAATATTTGCTTTGTGAAGTTGCTAACAAAGGAGTAATTAAAGATCATAAAGGTGTTAATACTCCTGGTGTTCATGTTTCAATGCCATTTGTTAGTAAGAAGGATTCAAAGGATTTAGATTTTGCTGTAAAAATGGACGTTGATATGATTGCTTTATCGTTTGTAAGAACTGCAGGCGATGTTATGCAAATAAGATCGATCTTAAATTTCTTAGACAGCAAGAAGATTGAACTTATTTCAAAAATAGAATCACAACAAGCAATGGATGCTCTTGAAGAAATATTAAATGTTTCTGATGGTATTATGGTTGCAAGAGGAGATTTAGGTGTTGAAGTTTCAACTCAAGTAGTTCCTTTATACCAAAAGAAGATGATTACGATGGCTAACGAAAAAGGGAAACCTGTTATTACTGCAACCCATATGCTGGAATCGATGATGCATACTCCAAGACCAACTAGAGCAGAAGCAAGTGACGTTGCAAATGCGATTTTAGATGGAAGTGACGCAATAATGTTAAGTGGTGAATCAGCTTCGGGTTTATATCCAATTGAAGCAGTTGAAACAATGGATATTATCGCAAAAACAATAGAACCAACGATTGATTATGAAAATAGATTACAAAAATCTTTGCTTACATCTGAAAAAACTGTGAACGATGCAATTGGGATGAGTGTTGCTCAAAGTGCTTTAATCTTACCCGATGTCGCTGCAGTATTTGCTTTTACAGAAACAGGTGGAACTGCAAAAAGACTATGTAAGTTTAGACCTAGTGTTCCGTTAATTGCTATTACAAAAGAGGAAAAGACTTGTAATAAATTAACATATTATTGGGGTATTACATCAGTCTTTAGAGATGACTATAATGACTTTATCTCCTATGATAGAGTTGCCATTGATGTTGCTAAACAATTAGGATACACAAATGGTGCTAAAATAATTATTACAAGTGGATACTTACAACAACATGGTTCAACTAATACAATTAGAATATTAGAAATTAAGTAAGGGGAGCAATCCTCTTTTTTTACAATTTTAAAATAAAACAGAAAAGGGTAGTAGAAGAGATGTTAAAAAACAATAAAAGATATGTTGCTAGAGTAATTGAACTTGATTATAAAGCTGATGGAGTAGTCTTGATTGATAATACTTATATTTTTATTAAAGGCGCTTTAAAAGATGAACTAATTAATTTTGAACTAGTTAAACTGACTAAAAAATATGGTATTGGCAAGTTAATAAAAGTATTAGAAATGTCGCCTCAAAGGATAGGCCATTTAAATGAGCTTGGTAGTTTAAGTTTAAGTCACCTAAATTTTGAGAGCCAACTTTCCTGGCAAGAAGAAATTACGAAAACTACTTTTGAAAAAGCCTTAAAAACTGACGTTAATGTCTTAAAAACAATTACTGATAATAACCAGTTTAATTACCGTAATAAAGTGACTTTTCATGTCTTAAATAATCAAGAAATCAAACTAGGATTATATAAAAGAGATTCAAAAACATTAACAGAAGTTAATCATTTTTCTTTAGCACATCCACTTAGTAATAAGTTGCTTAAGATGATAAACGATTCTAAAATTGTAGTTGATAGTAGTGTTTTAAAACACATTATGATAAAAAACAATGATAATAATCAACTTTTAGTTACTTTAGTGGGAACTAAAAGTAAATTTCAAGGATTAGTTGAACTCATTTCCCTTATAAAAGGTTGTGAGTATGTAAGTGGACTTACCTTAAATATAAACACTGACGCTAATAAAATATTAGGAAATAAATCGTTTCTCCTAGCTGGTGTTAATCAATTAAGATATCGAAATTTATTAATTACTGATCTTAGTTTTATGCAAGTTAATTATGGAGTTATGGATTTAACCTTTAAACTAATTAAAGAAAATATTACAGGAAACAAGGTTTTAGATCTATATAGTGGGATTGGTAGTATTATTTATAGTGTTTTAGATGATAATAAAAAAGGTATTATGGTCGAAAGCAATGAAGAAAATATTAAACTTGCTAAATTAATAAAAAATACTAAGAAAATAACCAACTTAGAAATTATCCATAATTTATCGGAAAACTATTTTCTTAATCAAAGTTTTGATACTTTAATCGTTGATCCGCCAAGAAGTGGGTTAGAAGAAAGTTTGGTTTCTAATATTAAAGAAGGAAAGATAAAAAGATTCATATACCTTTCTTGTAATTTACAGACTTTAATTAGAGATATAAGGTTACTAGAGAATAGTTATAAAATTGATAAAGTTTATCCGATAAAGATGTTTCCAGAAACAAATTCGTTGGAAACGTTAGTAATCTTAAGTAATGTTAATTATCAATAAAAAAAACAAATGTTTTGCTTAGATGTTTAAAACTATATTTGGTTAGATAAATTGTTTTATTAAGATAGAATATCGTCAAAATTATATTTTTTTAAAAGATAATATAAGGGTAATCCAATAAGATAAACAACTACTAGTTCACCAATAAAGACTGTAGTGAAAGTTAATAAAAAAGGCAATTCAAAAATGATTGTTAAACCAAGGCCAATAATTAAACCGTTAATAAGTGGTGGGAAAATAAGGGCAAGATAAGGTTTCTTTTTAAATAAAATTATTAAAATAAATGATATAATTGATGCGATTACGCCAAATGTTATATCAAATAACAGCATTGAACTAAAAAAGTTTGCAATAAAAACACCTAGAGTAAGGCCTAAAATTGACTTTTTATCAAATAAAAGTAAAATTAAAAGTACTTCAGCAATTCTAAATTGAATTTCTTGAAAGCTAAATTCCATAAAAATAAAAACAAGCACTACATAAATAGCAGCAATTAGTGATTGTTTAATTAAGTCTTTTAAAGTAAAATTCATATTATCACCTAATAAAATATTTTAACACTAATAAGTAGTTAGTTCAAGGAGAATCAAAATGATCAAATACGAATTAAAACACGTTTGTAAGCAGTCAGGAGCAAGATATGGTATCTTACACACACCACATGGTAGTTATGAAACTCCGATCTTTATGCCTGTGGGAACAAAAGCGACAGTTAAGACCTTATCACCGGAAGAAATAAAAGAAGTTTCTGATGGTTTAATTTTAGGAAATACTTACCATCTTTGGCTTCAACCAGGGCAAGATATTATAAAAGCTCATGGTGGAATTAGAGGTTTTATGCAATGGGATGGATCACTCTTAACTGATTCAGGAGGATTTCAAGTTTTTTCTTTATCATCATTTAGAAAGATTGAAGAAGAAGGTGTTACTTTTAAAAATCCTCTTAACGGTGACACGCTCTTTTTATCTCCTGAAAAAGCAATTGAAATTCAGGAAGATTTAGGAGCAGACATTATTATGTCATTTGATGAATGTCCGCCAATTAATGCGACTGAAGAATATATGAAAGATAGTGTAGATAGAACTTTAAGATGGGCTAAAAGAGGTAAAGAACACTTAAAAACTGATCAAGCATTATTTGGGATTGTTCAAGGGGGATTAAACCGGGAGTTAAGAAAATATTCAGCTGAGGAAACGGTTAAAATTGATTTCCCAGGATACTCGATTGGCGGATTATCTGTCGGTGAAAAATCAGAAGAAATGTATGAAGCAATCAAATTTACAACCCCATTTTTGCCAATTGACAAACCAAGATATTTAATGGGAGTTGGTGACCCAGTTGATATTTTAGAAAGTGTCATTAGAGGAATTGATATGTTTGACTGTGTTTTACCAACAAGAAACGCAAGACATGGGACTGTTTTTACTACAAGCGGAAAAATTAACATTAAAAATAAACAGTTTGAAAAAGATTTATCTGTAGTTGATAGTAATCTCATAACTAAATATTCGAATTTCACAAAATCATATGTTAGACATCTCTTTAAGGCCAATGAGATTTTTGGGTTAAGGTTAATGACATATCAGAATTTGGCTTTCTTAAAACATTTAATGAATGAAATACGAACAGCAATTAAAGAAGATAGATTACTTGATTTTAAAGAAGAATTTTATAAACAATATCAAAGAAAATAATTACAATAAATTACTTTCATATTATTGTAAAATAATATTTTTAGTGTATACTTAATATAGTAGATAAAAATTATTTAGGAGGTATTTTATGGTGTTCGGTGCGAACGATGATTTCAATCAAAAACCAATTATAAAAGTTATTGGAGTAGGTGGCGGTGGTGGAAATGCCGTTAATAGAATGATTGAAAACGATGTTAAAGGAGTAACATTTGTCGCTGTAAATACTGATGCTCAAGTACTAAGAATTTCCAAAGCACAAGAAAGATTACAAATTGGAAAACATTTAACAAGAGGTCTAGGAGCAGGCGCAAAACCTGATATTGGTAAAAAAGCTGCATTAGAAGATGAAGATGAACTTAGAGCAATTTTATCTGACGCTGACATGGTTTTTGTAACTGCAGGAATGGGTGGGGGAACTGGAACTGGTGCCGCACCTGTGATTGCAAGACTTGCCAAAGAAATGGGTTGCTTAACAATTGGAATCGTCACAAAACCATTTGTATTTGAAGGTCCTGAAAGAACCCAACATGCAATTGCTGGTTTAGAAGAATTAAAAAAATATGTTGACACTTTAATTGTAATTCCCAATGAAAGATTACTTTCAATCATTGATCCCCATGTTGATATGTTAACTGCCTTTAGAGAAGCTGATAATGTCCTTAGACAAGGTGTTCAAGGTATTGCAGAACTAATTTCTATGCCTGGTTTAATTAATGTTGACTTTGCTGATGTAAGAACAGTTATGCAAGATAAAGGGACTGCTTTAATGGGAATTGGAATAGCTTCAGGTGATAATAGAGCTGTTGAAGCAGCAAGAAAAGCTATTCATAGTCAATTATTAGAAGTAACAATTGATGGAGCGACACATTCACTAGTAAATATTACCGCTTCAACTAATTTAACATTATTCGAAGTAAGTCAAGCTTTAGAAGAAATAAGAAATGCTAGTGAACATGATTTAAATATTATTTATGGAACAACCCTTAATGCTGATTTAGGCGACGAGATGATTGTTACTGTAATTGCGACTGGTTATGAATTAAAAGCAAAGGATCATCATATGGATAATTTTGCTGAACAAATATTCAAAAAAACTAGTCCAGAACAGATGTCACTAACTTCAACTGGCTTTGAATCGAAAACAGTTGATCAATCAAGCACATCTAAACAAAATTTACCACCATGGTTAAAGAAAAGAAAATAGGCTGTAAAGCCTTTTTTTGAGGAGAATATGTAAATGTTATATGCAGGAATAGTCGGTTTACCGAATGTTGGTAAATCAACACTTTTTAACGCTTTGACTAAAAGCGAAGTAATGAGTGGCAATTTTATGTTTTCAACAACGACAGCTAATATTGGTGTTGTTGAATTAGAAGATACTAGGCTTGATGTTTTAGCAGAGATTCATAAATCTAGAAAAACGATTCCCACTTCCTTTGAATTAGTCGATGTACCCGCTTTAGTTAGTGGTTCATCAAGTGGAGAAGGATTAGGAAACCAATTTTTAGTCTCAATTAGAAATGTTGATGCAATTTGTCATGTCATTAGATGTTTTATTGATGAAAATGTCATCCATGTTAGTGATAAGTTAGATCCTTTAAACGATATTGAGACAATTCAGTTAGAACTTAACTATGCTGACTTAGATTCAATTCAAAAAAGATTACCTAGACTAGAAAAAAAGGCAAAGTTAGATGCTAATAGTACAGAAAGAAAAGAGTTTGATATTTTAAAAAGACTTGAAGAAGCATTAGAAAACGATCTGCCTATTAGAAGAGTTCCCTTAACAGAAGATGAAGAAAAAATTATCAAGAGTTATCATTTTCTTTCCCAAAAGCCGATGCTTTTTATTGCTAATGTTTCCGAAGATGATTTCGCTGATTTAAATAATAATAAATTATATAATGAGATCCTAACAAAAGCCAAAACAGAAAATGTTGAAGTAATTCCTATTTGTGCTTCACTAGAATATGAGTTAGGCAAGATGGAAAAAGCAGAGCAAGTTCTTTTTCTTGATGAATTAGGAATTGATGAAAGTGGTATTAGCAAATTAGAAAAAGCGATGTATAAAACATTAGGTTTAAGTACTTTTTTCACTGCTGGTGAAACTCAAACGAAGGCATGGACATTTGCTAATGGATTAACAGCGAGAAAGTGTGCAGGAATTATTCATAGTGATTTTGAAAGAGGGTTTATTAGAGCTGAAGTAGTTAATTATGAAGACCTTTCTTTTTACGGGAACTACCAAAAATGTAAAGAAGCAGGTAAGGTTCGCTTAGAGGGTAGAGATTACTTAGTGATGGATGGTGATGTCATTGTCTTTAGATTTAATGTCTAATATAAAAGAAAATGTTTTAAAACTCCATAGAGAAATCAGTAATCATAATGTTACAATAGTGGCCGTTAGTAAAACATATAGTTTAAGAGAAGTTAGAGAATTATATGATCAAGGAATAACCAATTTTGGAGAAAATAGAGTTGAAGAATTGCTTTCAAAAAAAGAGCAGTTAAGTGATTTAAGGATTAATTGGCATTTTGTTGGTAACTTACAATCAAACAAAGTTAAAAAAGTCATTAATAGTATCGATTTTCTTCATTCACTAGATAGATTAAGTGTTGCTAAAGAAATTAATAAATATCGAGATCAACCTTTGCGCTGCTTCATTCAAGTAAATATTTCTCAGGAAGAATCAAAATCAGGAATAAAACTATCTGAATTACCATCTTTTATTAATAGTTTAAAAAAATATGATAAAATATTAGTAGTAGGCTTTATGACGATGGGAGTTATTAATGATTTAGTTAAAACTGAAGAAGTATTTAAGCAATTAACTAAGTTAACTGAAACTATCCCATATAAAGAACTTTCCATGGGAATGAGTGATGATTATCAACTAGCAATTAAACATGGAGCAACTTTTATTAGAATTGGCAGAATGCTTGTGAGGTAAAAAATGAAAAAAAGAACTCAAAGAGAAAATTTAGAAAGAAAACTTCCCGAATACAATGATAATCGGTTAAAAACTGCTAGTGAAAGAATAATTTTTGATGAAGTTACTAGTGATGACGATAATTATATTGTTGATTTTGCTAAAGAATTAATTATGGGTAAACCTTTAATTTTAAACTTTAGAGAAATAAATGTTGATGAGGCAAATAAAATAGTTTCGTTTTTGAGTGGTGTAATTTTTGCAATTAATGGTATAATTGAAGAAATTGATGATAAAATCTTTTTGTTTGCTCGTAAGCAAGACTTTAAAGATGGTACATTAAAGAAATTTATTGAAGATGTAAAACAACGTTAATTAAATAATTACGATGATGTGGACACGTTTTTATTAAAAAGTTTTTAAAAGAGAATTAGTGGTTGGTGCAAACTAATAAAACTTTAATAAAAATATCACCACTGAGTAATACTAATAAATAAGTGCCAAGCATTGCTTGGAAATAAGGTGGTACCGCGGATAATTCGCCCTTAGTTAATTCTAGGAGCGATTTTTATTTTAGAAAGGAAAATAAGATGGAACTAAAAGATACATTATTACTTCCCAAAACTGATTTCCCCATGAGAGGAAATTTGGGAGTAAGAGAGACGGAATTTCAAAAGAAGTGGCATGATTTGAATTTATATGAAAGAAACTTGGAGTTAAATAAACATAATAAGTCATTTATTTTACATGATGGCCCACCATATGCAAATGGACCAATTCATATAGGTCATGCTTTAAATAAAGTAATTAAAGACTTCATAGTTAGATATAAAACTATGCAAGGTTTTTATACGCCGTTTGTTCCAGGGTGGGATACCCATGGTTTACCAATTGAAACGGCTTTACAAAAAATGGGCATTAATCGAAGAAATTATTCAATTGTTGATTACCGGAGTGAGTGTAAAAAATATGCCTATAAGCAAATTGAGATGCAAAAAGGTCAGTTTAAACGATTAGGAATATTAGGAGCTTGGGAGACACCTTATATTACTTTAGAAAATAAATACGTAGCTGATCAATTAAGAGTGTTTTCAAAGATGGTTAGTAAAGGTTTAATTTATAAAGGATTAAAACCAGTTTATTGGTCGCCTGTTAGTGAAACGGCTCTTGCTGAAGCGGAAATTGTTTATAAAGATGTCGAATCTCCTTCCATTTATGTCGCTTTTAAAGTTGCTGATGGTAAGTTTAAAGATGGTAGTTTTTTAATTTGGACTACAACTCCATGGACTCTTCCAGCAAACTTAGCTATTTCCGTGCATCCGAGATTAACTTATGTATACTTAAAGTCTGATAAAGGAAACTTTATTGTTTGCGAAAGCCTAGTGGAAAATGTTACTAATAAACTAGCATTAAATGAAGTGGAAATTTTAGAAAAAATTAAAGGGGAAGAATTAGAAAATCTTAATTATATTCACCCGTTAAATGATAAAGTATTACCAGTTATTTTAGGAGAACACGTCTTAGCTGACGAAGGAACTGGTTTAGTCCATACAGCGCCAGGACATGGTATGGAAGACTATCTTGTCGGTCAAAAGTATAATCTTGATATTTTAGTTCCAGTTGATGATAAAGGCTTTTTTACAGAAGAAGCACTTCAATTTGCCGGTCAATATTACTTAAAGGCAAATCCTTTAATTATTGAAACATTAAAAGAAAAAGGAGCTTTAATGAAGCTTTCTTATTTTACTCATTCCTATCCTCATGATTGGCGTAGCAATAGCCCGGTTATTTTTCGGGCAACACCACAGTGGTTTAGTGATATTTCATCAATAAAAGATGATTTACTAAACGCTGTTAATAATGTTAATTGGGTCCAAAGTTGGGGCAAACTAAGAATTAGTAACATGATTAAAGATCGTCAAGATTGGTGTATTTCCAGACAACGTAATTGGGGAGTACCAATTCCGGTTTTTTATACTGAAGCAGGGAACCCTATTTTAGATGAAGAAGTGATTAACCATGTTGCTGAGATGATTGAAAACAATGATGGTGATGTTTGGTTTACTTTACCTTCAAAAGCATTATTACCAAAAGGGTATAGTCATCCGGAAAGTCCAAATGGAATTTTTGAAAAAGAAACAGATACTATGGATGTTTGGTTTGATAGTGGCTCTTCGTATGAAGTTTTAAAAAGACACAACCTTAGTTACCCCGCAGATCTCTATTCAGAAGGTAGTGATCAATACCGTGGATGGTTTAATTCAAGTTTAACAACTGGTGTTGTAACACATGGTACAGCTCCTTATAAAACCGTTTTATCACATGGTTTTGTTTTAGATGAAGCAGGAAAAGCAATGAGTAAAAGTGTTGGTAATACAGTTGATCCTGTTAAAGTTTCTGAGCAAATGGGTGCTGATATTTTACGGTTATGGGTTAGTAGTGTAGATTACTTTCAAGATGTTAAGATTGGTAATGAATCGTTAAAGCAAAATAGTGAATCTTACCGAAAAATTAGAAATACTTTTAGGTATATGCTCTCCAATTTATTTGATTTTACACCATCACTAAATAAAGTGGAATTTCTAGAAATGGATAACTTATCAAAAGTGATGATGGTGAAGTTAGAAGAACTAAAAACAGCTGTTTATGATGCTTATGAAAAATACCGTTTTGATCTAGTAAACCGGTTAATTACTAATTATATGACTAATGACTTATCAGCGTATTATTTAGATTATTCTAAGGATATTTTATATGTGGAAGCTAAAAATAGTTTTAAGAGAAGAGTAGCTCAATCAGTAATTTATCATCATTTAATGACGTTACTAAAATTACTAAATCCTCTCTTACCTCATACAACTAGTGAAGTTTATTGGTTGCTTCCATTTGATCATTTAGATGACATCTTCTTAGAAAGAATGGATGATGTTGTTGATTATAATTTCAATTTATTAAATGAATTTGCTGATTTTATGATGATTAGAGATGAAGTATTAAAACAATTAGAAATCTTAAGAGAGCAACGTGTAATTGGAAAATCACTAGAAGCATCATTAAAAATACATCTTCCAAACAAAATGTATCAATCCTTAGAAAAGTTGGCTGCTAATTATGTCCAAGTATTAATGGTTGCAAAGATCGATTTTTTTGAAAGTGATCATTTAGAAGTAGAAGCTACTTTGGCAGATGGTTTTAAATGTGAAAGATGTTGGAATATTGTTGAAGAGTTAACTGATGGACATGTTTGTAAAAGATGTGAAGGAGTTTTAAATGAAGATTTTAGTCGTTAATGATGATGGTTATCAGGCTGAAGGACTAAAAATACTCTTAGATATTATTAAAGATTTAGGAGATATTTATGTTATTGCTCCCAAAGAACATAAGTCAGGAATGTCTAGTGCAATTACGATTAGAAAGTATTTAGAAGTACAAGAAATAGCAATGGCTAATACTAAAAAAGCATACTATGTTGATGGAATGCCTGCTGATTGTACAAGAATTAGTGGTGAACTTTTCAAAGATATTAAGTTTGATTTTTTAATTTCTGGAATAAATGAAGGTGCTAATGTTGGTTCAAACATAATGCATTCAGGGACAATTGGAGCGGCAGTTGAGGCTTTACATTTTGACTTACCGGCAATTGCGGTTAGTGCGCCCTATTTAAAATATGAAAATGCCAAGAAGTATACTAAAGGCATTATTGAAGTTATTTTAGAAAGTAAGTTATTATCTCCTCATTATTTATTAAATATTAATTTTCCAGACAGTGATACTAAGCCCAAAGGTCTTTATTTCTCAAGTCAGTCAATTAATTACGAATTAAACAAATTTGAGAAAAAGGGCAATTTGTTCTTGCCAATTTATAAAAGAAAAGAAGACTTAGATGAGTTAAGTGATGTTTATGGCTATTTTAATAATTATATAACAATTACCCCAATCTTGAGATCACAAGATGATCTAAGGCTAACGAAAGAATTAAATAATAGAAAAATTGATTTTAATATTTGATATTAAAGATATTTTTATTATGTGATAAAATATAAATAAGGTGATTACATGGAAATGTTTAAGTTGCATTTTTATGAAAAAGTTTTTTCCTTTTTTCAAGATATTCCTGAGGCAACAATTTTGCCAACGAATGAAAATGATTTAGAGGTTAAGATTCTTTACCGGCTTCCAGTAGTAAATTTAGAAGCTTATTTTATCATCTCAAAAAAGTCAACAGTACAAGAGATTTATAAATTAAGTCCACAGTTTTTGGATGTTAATTTTCGTTTTGAATTATCATTATTAACACCAAGTTTTAATGCAAACTTAATTTTTGATGTTGTTGAGAGGTTAGTTAGAGCATTTGATTTTTATTATTTTAATTCACTTTTAGAAGATGTGATGCCTTATAAAAAAGAAGTTGTTTTAAGAACTTTTGAAATTGGCAAGTTAGCTTTTAAAGAAAAGCATCAGTATGAGTTGACAAATTATTATTACTATCCAGAAAGTAAGTTAAATGATTGTTTAAAATATGTCTATGAGCAATATGAACTTCATCGTTTTTACAAAGAACAAGAAGTTATTGTTCCAAACTATAAAATCGTTAAAGATGAGAATGATCAAATTTACTTTACTATCGAGTGGAGAGAAAATACAAAGACTTTATTTCCCCCTCATATTCGATATATTTATTACCACTTTGGTAATGAAGTTAAATTACTTCCTTATGATGAGGTAATGGCAAAATTAGAAAGGTTCACAATATCAGTTCCAGGATTTATTGAAAACACAAAAGTTATTGACGTTAAAAATATTAAAAAAGTACACAAAATTGTCAAAAAGTTAAAAGTTACTCCAATAAATTTGAGTTTTAAAAAAGTTTCTTTGGAAAATATTATTGATATTGCAAAAGGTTAATTAATGGTTTTATTAAATATTAGTGAGTATTTTCAGCCAGTTGAAATAATTGGAATCTTAGCTGGTGTTGTTGTACTATCGTCCTTTTTACAAAAAGGGGAAATTAAAATAAGATTACTAAATCTAGTAGGAGCAGTTTTATTTGTTATTTATGGTTTATTAATTAGCAGTTTATCTGTTTGGTTGATTAACTTTTTATTAGTTTTAGTTAACATATTTTTTATTTTTAAAAGAAGAGGTGATAAAAATGAACTTAAGTAAATATATTGATCATACGAAGCTAGGTCCAACAGTCACAGCCAAAGAAATTAAGAAACTTTGTTTAGAGGCAATGGAATATAATTTTAAAAGTGTTTGTGTTGATCCAATCTACGTTAAGCTCGCAAAAGAATTATTAATTGGTAGTGATGTTTTGGTTTGTACTGTTGTTGGTTTTCCTGCGGGTACTCAAACTACTAAAATCAAATATCTTGAAGCTAGTGAGGCAATCTTAGATGGCGCGGATGAGATTGATATGGTTATTAATCAAAATGCTCTTAAAAATGGGGATTTTGATTATGTTTTAAGAGAAATAAAAGAACTTAAAGCTGCGGTTGGAAAAAGAACTTTAAAAGTTATCTTAGAAACATGCAATTTAACTAAAGAAGAAATTGTTAAAGCTGCGTTATTAGCTAAAGAAGCTAATGCTGATTTTGTTAAAACATCAACAGGCTTTAGTAAAGGTGGAGCGACACTAGAAGATATTCAATTAATGAGAAAAACAGTCGGTCCACAAATGGGCGTCAAAGCTTCTGGGGGCGTAAGAACTTACGAAGATGCAATAAAGATGATTAATGCTGGAGCAACAAGAATAGGTGCCTCCAGTGGAGTTAATATCGTCACACACCAAGAAAATACTGAAAAATTAAGTGATTATTAAACTAGAGATAAATTTTAGAAAGGAAAATTCTTTATTTAAAAAGTAAAGAAAGAAGATTAAGATGATACCAACACCACATATTGAAGTAAAAGACAAAGGATTAATTGCCAAAACAGTTTTAATGCCAGGTGATCCTTTAAGAGCTAAATTTATTGCAGAAACATATTTAAAAGATGTAATAAAATTTAATACTGTTAGAAACATGTTTGGCTATACAGGGACATATAAAGGCAAAAAAGTTTCTGTAATGGGTTCGGGAATGGGTATGCCTTCAATTGGGATTTACTCTTATGAACTATTTGCATTTTATGATGTAGAACAAATTATTAGAGTTGGCTCAGCAGGGGCTTATACTAGTAATTTGAGTTTATATGATGTAGTTTTAGCTACTGACGCTTTTAGTGAATCGACTTATGCCAAAGTTATGGGAGTTTCTAATCGAAAAAAATTAGCAGCATCAAAAACTCTTAATAACAAAATTGTTAAAAAAGCCGATAAATTAGCTATTAAATTACATTTTGGAACAATCCACTCTTCAGACGTATTTTATCATCCGGGCGGATCAATTCACGAAAAGATGTATAATGAACATGGTTGTTTATGTGTTGAAATGGAGTCATTTGCCTTATTTGCAAATGCTAAGGCTTTAAATAAAAAAGCTGCTTGTTTATTAACAATATCTGACTCCTTAGTTACTCACGAAGTAACAACTTCAGAAGAAAGGCAAAAAGCATTTACTAAAATGATGGAAATTGCTTTGGAGGTTATTTAAGATGATTATTGATCAACAAAAAAAGTTTACTACAACTTATCTTACCATTAAATTTAAAGAAGAATTAAATCAAGAAAACATTGGTTTTAGAGCATTATTACCAAATCTTTTAAAAACAAGAACAAAGACTTATCCTAGTAGAAAGGCACTCCAAGATGCTTTAAAAGATTTATATGGAGCGAATCTAAGAGTAAAGACTTCTAAAAATGGGTTAATTTCCATCGTTGAATTTAGTATTAGTTTTATTAACCAAGATTTTACTACCGAACCACTCTTTGAAGAAGCAGTCAAATTATTACATGAAGTTGTTTATCAAGATAATTTACCAAAAGCAGATTTTGAAATTGAAAAAAGAATTCTAATTGAAAAAATTCATGCCTTTGAAAATGATAAAACTACTTATGCAATTCAAAGACTATTTGAGGAAATGTTTAAAGAGGAGATTTATGGTTTAAGAGTTCAAGGTAAAGTAACAGATATTAACCACATTACTTACAAGAGTTTAAATGATTATTATAAAAAAATGTTAGCTACAAACGGCATTGATGTCGTAGTTTCTGGTAACCCTTCAAAAGAAGAAAAAGCCCTTTTAACAAAATATTTTAAGCCGAATAACCTGCAGTTTGACATTATTGATTATCAAGATAAAGAAGTAAAAAACGTTAATGAAGTAGTTGAGTTTGATTTAATATCACAATCAAAAGTTAATCTTGGTTATCGCTTACCAGTGAGAGTCTCAGATAAACTTTATTACGCTGCTACAGTAATGAATATGGCTCTAGGTGGGGATGTTCATTCTAGACTATTTATGAATGTTAGAGAAAAACATTCGCTTTGTTATTACATCTCATCATCATATGATGGCATAAAAGGTGTCATGATTATCTTTGCTGGAATTGATAAAGATAGAGTAGATTTGTCACTTAAAGTAATAGGTGAGCAGATTAAAGATTTACAAACTAAGAAACTTACGAATGATGAACTTAACGAAACAATCTTTAATAAACCGTCTAAAAGAAGGCGAAGATTCACAAGTTCAAAGTTTAGAAGTTAAATATAATCGTTACTTATTAAATAATACCAAAACACTTGAAGAGATCATTGAAATTATTAACAATGTTACTCCTGAAGAAGTTTTAGAAGTTGCCAAGATGCTAACTAAAGATACTATTTATATTTTGGCCCCGGAGGAAAAATAATGAGACATCAATATTATAAAGAGTTTAATGAAAATGTTTATTATAAAGAGCTAGCAAATGGTTTAAAAGTTTATTTAATTCCCAAAACTGATTATAATAAAACATTTGTGACCTTTACAACAAATTATGGTTCTTTTGATCAATCATTTATTCCTATTGGTAAAGATCACAGAGTCAATCAACCAGCAGGAATCGCCCATTTCTTAGAACATAAATTATTTGCAATGCCTGATAAAACTGATGCTTTTGAGAAACTAAGTAGTTTTGGTGTAAGTGCTAATGCTTTTACATCCTTTGATAAAACAACTTACTTATTTAGTGGTACTAGCAACATTAAAGAAGCCTTAGAATATTTATTAGATTTTGTTCAAACACCTTATTTTACACCTAGTAGCGTTAAAAAAGAACAAGGAATTATTGTTGAAGAAGCCTTAATGTATCAAGACTATCCATCCCAAAGATTAATGTATGGCTTATTTAAAAATATGTATAAAAACCATCCCCTTAATACTGAAATAATTGGGACAGTTGATTCTATTTATAAAATAACAGCAAATAAACTTTATGAAGCTTACTATACTTTTTATCATCCCTCAAATATGGTATTAACAATTATTGGTAATTTTGATTATGAAGAAATGTTTACATTAGTAAAAGCTAATCAAGAACGAAAAGACTTTAAAAAAGAGGCTCCAGTAAAACGTTTCTTACCTAATGAACCTAAGAAAATTGTTAACCCACATACCGAAATTGCGATGAGTGTTAATATGCCTTATTTTGGAATGAGTTTTAAGTTAGAGCCTAAAGAAGAAATGTTAGAACTATATAAACAGGGATTTGCTCTTGATATTTTACTAAAACTTTATTTATCATCTAGTAGTACTAATTATGCTAATTTACTAAAAAAAGGCTTAATTAACCAATCATTTAACTTTATGCCAATGGAAATTGAGGGTGCTTTATCTTTTATTGTGACTTCAATGACTAATGATGTCAATAAATTAAGTGCTGAACTTAAAAAGATTTTAGTCAATATTAAACGTAAAACTATTGATGAAGAAAGTTTTAATAGAGAAAAGAAAGTCTTAAAAGGAGACTTTATAAGAGAACTAAATAATCTCGAAAGTTTTAATATCTCTTTTATGTCCACTCTTCCTTATGGAATTACTTTATTTGATGTTCCTAATCTTATTGAATCAATTACAATAACTGATTTACTGGAAATTGCCAAAGCAATTGTCCCAAACAAAATGACTACTTTTGTTATTAATCCCCAAAAAGCTTAAAAAGACAAGATTGTTTATAAAATAACTTTATAAGGAGTTTTAAAAAAGGTTTCTTCAATTAAGAAGCCTTTTTTTTATCAAGCGAATTAAGTTTGAGTTAAAAATAGTCATTAGTAGTGATTATGGTTATTATTGATCCTTTTATATACTAAAATTAAAAAGGAGAAAGAAATGCTAAATCAAATTATTTTAATTGGGAGATTAACTCACGAGCCTGAGTTAAAAATGTTAGAAGACGGTAAAAAGGTTATGTCTTTACAAATTGCTGTACAAAGGAACTTTAAAAACTTAGAAGGAGTTTATGAAACAGACTTTATTCCAATCACGCTTTGGCAAGGATTGGCAGAAAACTTCCATCAGTATTGTGAGAAGGGAACATTAGTTGCGATTAGAGGAAGGGTACAAATTAAACATGTGAAATATGATGATAAAGATTATAAAACGATTGAAATTATCGGTGAAAGAGTTACCTATCTCTCCGGTGTAAAAAAAGATTTAGAAGAATTTGAAGACCTTTAAAGGTCTTTTTTTTATGTTGTTATGTAATATTTTAATTCTTTAAGTTGAGTAAAATGACCTTATAATATATAATTATAAAAGTAGGAGTGATAATAAATGAAAATAGACTTTTATCAAGAAGCACTTAAATACAAAGAAGCTTTAGTAAAAGATACGCAAAAATTATTGCAAATTAATTCAGAATTAACAGAATTTAAAAAAGATAGTCCAACACCATTTGGAAAAGGAATTGCAGAAGCTTTAGACTTTATGCTTAATTTAGGTGAGAAAGATGGATTTTCGGTTTTAAATGTTGATGGTTATGCCGGTCACATCGAATTAGGCAATGATTTTGAATACGTTGGTATTATGGGACACTTAGACGTTGTTCCAGCTGGTAGTAATTGGGAACATCCACCTTATGAAGCAAACATCGTTAATAACCGCATTATTGCTAGAGGTGCTCTAGATGATAAAGGGCCGACAATGGCAGTTTATTATGCAATGAAGTTAGTTAAGGAAATAGGCTTACCTTTAAAAAGAAGGGTTAAGCTAATTTTAGGAACTGATGAAGAATCTAAATGGCGAGGAGTAGATTATTACTTTAAGCAATTTCCAGAACAACCAGTTTATGGAATTATTCCTGACTCATCTTTTCCGATGACTTATGCCGAAAAAGGTATTCTTAGAATTAAAATAAATGGTAAATCAGAAAAAAGCGCCTTACTTAAATTTCAAGCAGGCTTAAGAGATAATATGGTTCCTGAGCATTGTAGCGCTGTTTTAAAAACAAAAATATATGAAGATGCTTTTAAAAATTATTTAATGAAAAACAATTATCAAGGTTCTTCAAAGATTGAAGGCGATAACTTAATTTTAGAAATAGAAGGCAAAAGTGCCCATGGTGCAACACCAGAACTAGGGATTAATGCTGCTTTTTTAATGGTTGAGTTTTTTAATGAAATTGGCTTAATGAACAACTTTATTGATTTAATTAATACTTATCTTTTAAATGATACTTTGGGACGTAAAATTGGTGTTGATTTCACAGATGAAGAGACTGGCTCTTTAACAATAAATTCTGGTTTATTTAATTTTGATAACGATAAGTTCGAAATAACTATTAACCCGAGATATCCTAATAATGTTGAGAGTGAAGAACTAATTAAGAAAATGGTTTCTGCCTTTGAAGTACTAGGGCATCAAGTAGAAGTTGTTGGTCATCAACAAAGGCTTTATATTGATCCAAATTCATTTTTAATTCAAACGCTTTTGGATGTTTATAAAAAACATACTAATGATCCTAATGCAAAACCTCTAACAACAGGTGGAGGAACATATGCAAGAGCGATGAAGAATAGTGTCGCATTTGGTCCTGAATTTCCTGGTACAGTTAGTTTAATTCATCAACCAAATGAATATATTGATATTGATGAACTAGTGAA
>CAYZTG010000019.1:0-18310 GCA_964481475.1 uncultured Acholeplasmataceae bacterium
GTAAAATTCGCTTAAAATCATTAAAAAAGGGGTAAAACAAGGTACAGACAATGTGGTGCCCGAGGCCGGATTCGAACCGGCATGCTTTTAGGCGCTTGATTTTGAGTCAAGTTCGTATACCAATTTCGACACTCGGGCTTGTTATTATTTTATTAAATAATATATTTAATTGCAATTATTTTTTAACTTTATTAAGTTTAATTGCTTCATTATAAGCGTTATTAGCATTTTTAGCATATTCTTCTTTAGAATATTTTTTCACTGAATTAAAGGCATTTTCCTTTAACTTGTTACTTAAATCTTTATTTTCGCATAATTTATTAATTAGTGTTGGTAGTTCATTATTATCATGAAAAAACAAGCCATTAACTCCATCACTTATAACGTTTTCTAAAACTTTATCGTATTTAACAATTAGTGGTAAACCAGAGGCTAATGCTTCAATATAAGTTAAACCTTGTGTTTCCGATAAACTTGCATTTAAAAAGACATCACCGAGTTGATAGTATAAGCCAACTAAGTCCCAATCAACCATTCCTGTAAAGATAACTTTATCTTCTAGTTGTTCTTTTTTAACTAAGGCTTTTAGGGCGTTCATATAAGGACCATCACCAACAATTAAAAACTTCATATTATTATGATTACTTTCTTTAAATCCTTTTATTAAAACATTAATACTCTTCTCTTCAGAAATCCTCCCCACAAATAAACACACATACTCATCTTTTAACCCTAAAGACTCTTTTAACTCAGTTACTTGTTCTTGTGAATAATTCTTTTCATAAAATTTATTTAATTCAATTCCTGTAGGTATGATTTGATAATTACCTTCAATATTATAACTTAGCATTAAATCTTTTGTTTTTTGTGAAGGAACGATCGTCACATCAGCTCTTTTAATGAAACTTCTCATTAATTTTATTAACATACTTTTCATTCTATTTTTAAAAAGTTTATCTAAAGTTTTTGAAACATAATGAAGATATTGTTCATACATTGTGTGAACAGTAAAAACCATCGGAATGTTAGTCTTTTTTCTTAATTTTTTTCCCAATGAACCCATTGAAAACTCAGTGTGAACATGAATTAAATCAAGATCTAATTTTTTAATTTTTCGGACATACTTTCCCTTAAAAGGAACATATCTAAAATGTCTCAATCCTTTAAATGGAAAAGGAATTCCTTTAATTCTAATCATTTTGGGGTCATTATTATCATATTCTTTATAACCGTTTGTTGTAGTTGTGATTACATAAACATCATGACCCATCAATGTTAAACCTTCTTTTAACATTAATAAAGATGTTGATACACCGCCTGTTATAGGGTAATATGCATCACTTATCAAGCCTATTTTCATATTTTTTACCTCTCTTTTTGACAATCATATAAAAGATTAAACCTACTATTATTCCAAAATAATAAGTGAAAAATCTCCATAATAGCATACTTGGAACAATTAACTTACTGGTTAAAATTCCCACAAATAATATAGAAAATGACCATTCAACTGCCCCAGAGGCACCGGGAGTCGGAATCCACATCATAAATGTTTGAGAAAACATACTCATCATTATAATAAAGAAATACTGGCTAACTTCAAGTTTCACCCCTAAAGCTAAAAAAATAACAATAGGAATACTATTCATTACAATTAGGTCTAATAATCTAATTGAAACAGAACCTAAAAATACTCTCTTTCTTTTGAACAATCTTTTCGTGCTTCTTTGAAACTCATCAACAAAGTCAAAAAGCTTTACTTCTGCCTTTTCCATGATATTTTTAAGCGGTTTAACTTTTCCTAACCACCTAATAAAAACTCTAAATAATTTTGCTGCTTTAGGAACGGTTGATAATAAAATAATTCCAACTAGGATGATCATATTAAGTGAAAAGCCAATTAAGATTAAAGTTACTTGATTGTTAATCAATTTTATTATATCACCGATATATAAAATAACACCAATTGTCGAAAAAACTGCCGCAGTAGATTGATAAACAATAAAGTTACTAACAAGAATTGACATTGTTTTATCAGCATCAATTCCATACTTCATATAATAATAGCCTTGAATAGGTTGTCCACCAGAAGCAAACGGAGTAATTCCATTAAATAAATGTTCAGTACTTGCAATATTAAAAGAATCTAAAAATGAAACATTAGAATCAATTGCAGTTGTAATTATAGCAATTGCAAGTCCCACTAAAACGAGATGTAAAACCGCAATTAAAAATAAGTAAACAACATACTTAATTTTCACACTAGTAATAATTTCATAAACATCCTTAAAATCATGTAATGAAAATAAGATAATGAAGAATGCTACTAAAACAACTATTAAAAAAATAATATTTCCTAATAACTTGTTTCTTTGCTTTTTATCCATTACATTTCTTCCAAAATAGTCATATTAAGTAATCTCATCCCTTCATTTAAGACTACTCGAACAGCATAAATTAAATTAAGATTAGCATTACGCAAGATTTCATCATCAACATTAATTTTATGATTAGAATAAAATCTGTTAAATAAAGTAGCTAAATTTAGTAAGAATCGTGAAATAATATGTGGACCATTTTCCTTTAACGATCTTTCCAACACTTCACTAAATGAAGCAATTTCTTTTACTAATTTAAAATATAAATCGTCATTAAAGACTTGGTAATCAGATATTTTCATAAATGCCAAATCTTTTAAGATAGATGTTATACGGACACTACTATATTGCAGATATGGACCTGTTAATCCCTCAAATGAGAGCATCTCACTTAAGTCAAACTCAATGTCTAAATTACGGTCTTGTTTTAAATCATTGAAAATAATTGCACTAATCGCAACACTTTTAGCAACTTCCTCTTTTCCTTTTAAAGTTGGATTTTTCTCATTCACTTGATCATAAGCTAAACTAATCGCTTCTGTAATAACATCATCTAATTTAACAACATTACCGCCACGAGTAGTCATCTTCTTTCCATCTTTTAAAATTAAACCAAAATTAACATGATCCAAATTAAAGTCATAACCCATTAATTTACTAACTAACTTTAATTGTTCAAAATGTAGTTTTTGTTCATTACCCACAACATATAATACTTTATCAAACTTAAAATTATCAAAACGATATAAAAGAGCAGCTAAGTCTCTTGTCATATATAATGTAGCACCATCACTTCTTTTTATTAAAGCAGGAGGCATATCATCAAGTTCAATAATTAAAGCTCCATCATCTATCTTAGCAATTTGTTTTTCTTCAATTTCTTTAATAACTCTATCCATCTTATCATTATAAAAAGATTCCCCTTGATAATAGTCAAAACTAACATTTAAGAGTTGATACATCTTTTCAAATGAAACTAATGATAATTCTTTAAAGTAACGCCAAAGTTTTAAATGTTTTTCGTTTCCCTCTTCCATCTCTCTAAAAACAACTCTCGCTTGTTCTTCAAGTTCTTCAGTTGACTCCTCATGAAACTTAACATATAAACTTTGCAAGTAATCAATTGGATTTTCTTTTAAACTTTCTTCATTACCCCATCGTTCATAAGCAACAATCATTTTACCAAACTGAGTCCCCCAATCTCCTAAGTGATTGACTCCGATAACATGATAACCTAACTTATCATAAATTTTTGCTAAAGAGGCACCAATAACGGTACTTCTCAAATGCCCAACACTAAAGTTCTTGGCAATATTTGGTGAAGAGTAATCTATTACAACTGTCTTATCTTTATCAAGTTTAGTAGCGTAATTTTCCTTAGTTCTAATAACTTCATCTAAAACAAGTTCACTAAACTTTTCTTTATTAATATTAATGTTTAAAAATCCACGTTCGAAATAGCTACTTTCAATTAAAGTAACAGCCTTTAAAACTTCAACAATCTCCGCTGCTAAATCAGTTATTTTGGCATTCTTTTCTTTTGCTAAATTAAAAAGAGGAATAGCTAAATCGCTTCCTTCTCTTTTGGGCACTTCAACTACTAAGTAACTTCCATACCTATTATATAATAATTTTCCAATTTGTGTTTTTAAATTAAATATCATTTACTTAGCTTATTATTTAAAGCTTTCTTTAACTTTTATGTAAAAGTTTTTAATATTACTGGCAATTTTCCCTCCAGTAAAGGAGTTTCTATTAACTTTTATTTCTCCTTCTTCAAAATAAATTAAAAAGGCATTAAACTGACCAGTTTCTGGATTTCCTGATATTCCATAATCCTCAGCTAATTTTTGGAAATCTTTTGATTTTAATTTGGTTAAATCAACGTAATAGATACTATCAAAGTACTCATCCATATTTTCATTAAAAAATTCAATATTATAATATTTTACTTCCTCAATACAATTAGTACATTGAGGATAGCCAAAATAAACTAGCATTTTCTCATTTTTAGCTTGTTTACTTTTCAATTGTTTAAAAGTAATCTCTTTAAAAATATGATCTTTAGGAATGTCTGAATATTTGTAGTTCTCATAAAATAAGTTCTTCTTATTTGGCTGTAAAACAATAGCCAAAACTGCTACTACAACTAAAACTGCTCCTAAAATAATAAATGGTAATGGTTTAATTTTTGGTTTTAATCTACTATATTTATTTGACATACATAAATCTCCTTTTTGACACTATTACGATTATATCACATTGATTGTTTAAAAACAATAAAAAAAAACGCCTCATAAATATCTATTTATGGCGTCTTTCATTATTAATCAAAACTAGTAATATCATCATAAAGTCCCCACTTTTTACCTTGAGTTTCTGCATTAATTACAATCGCTAATTCTCTTGTTATTGGGTTGGGTGAAGTACTATATATATAATAAAACTTACCAATACTATCATCAATCACTGATCTCATGTTAGGAAGCCTATATGCATCATCATACCAACTAGTCCCAGTCATCCCGCCAGCAATAATAAACATATCGTATGTATATCTTTCATTTGGAGCGGTATTTTCTGTTTCAACTCCAGTATACTTCGGTGTTACAACATTAAAGTTATAAGCACCTGTTGAATTTCTTCCAAAACGGTAATTTACATCGCGGTCATTTGCAACAAAATAGTAAAGTGATGACTGGTTGTTTAACCCTCCAGTAAAGTCTATTCCACTTGGAAAATCAGTAACTTTATTCCCAGTTGTTGGATAAGTTCCGTTAATAGCTAAGTTTTTCAAAGATATTAATACCACACTATTGTTAAGTGGTGAATTTGGACTATTTGCTTCAATAAGTCCATAAAGTGGATCATTATAATAAATTTTAAATCTTAATGTTAAATTGTATTTTACATCTCTCGTTGTAATAAAGTAATTAACACTATTACTAGTGTCTCCATTTTCTGGAATAACACGATAATGAATAATTTCTAAAATATCACCCATCCCAACATAGTCAGTCTTTAAACTAGGGTGATGAACATCATTTGTTAAGGCTGTCCATCCACTAAGAGGATCATACCTTTGTATTCTTGCTCCAAACGGTAAAATAAAACCAGGACTATAATTTTCTAAATCAATATCTGAAACTTCTCCATCAATTCTATAATCATAAACCTCTCCTTTTGAGTTAACATAATCAATTCCTTCAGAGAAAAATCTTGTATCATACGAATCATTAGGAACACCTAAATTATTACTTGGTCTAATCGTCGGATATTTAATAATTAAACCTCCATCTAAACCTTCAAATTTAACATCTAATAAATAAGCACTTACACCTAAATTTTTTGTTATAAATAATTCTCCTAAAACAAAATGGTGCTCTTCTCTATTAATAATAAACTGATAACTTTTTACACCAACCGGTGCTAGTGAAGTAATAATAAAACTAAATTCTCCGTAACTATCAACTAACTTAATCTCCTCATTATCTATGTCATCGTGAATTAGATTATCAATAGTCATAAACATTAGATTATAGAGGCTATCATCAATTAAATTAAAATTTATTTCAATTAAAGATTGAATCGCTTCTCTAGTAATAAAGAAAGAGTTAGATGGTTGTAAGTTACTATCTAAATAAATATTAATCTCAGTTGGAGTTCTTTCTTCAATAATATGAGTTACTATTTCGCTAACTCCCGATTCAGGTTGAATTAGATATGTCACAATATATTGTTTCTTTCCCTTATTAGCTCCTTCGCTAGTAATATAATCATATCTAATACTTGCCGATAGTAATCTAGCAAATGGTGAAATGATAAATTCATCAATGATGATGCTTTCTCCTAAATAAAGTGTATAACTTTTAATATTATCTTGGTAGAACACTGTCTCTGCAAAATAGTTAGTTACTATATCCATTGTTTGATTAGTCATCGTTACATTTGGTAATTGATAACCAAACTCAATATAAGATGTGAAATTATTACTATTTTCTGGCGTAAAGTTAAGATCATTACCATTTACATCTTTTGAATAAAACTCATAATCTAAACTTAAAATTGTTCTTTCTGAAGAAAGTCTCTTAGTAAAAGTAATTGATTTAATAGGTGATGTCTCATAATAACCATACTCGATTATGTAAGTTCCTTCTTGGAGACTATCACTTAAAATAATATTAAAACCAAATTGATTAACATTGCCTTCAACTGTCCCCTTGGCAATAATTTCTATTTCATAAAAAGCTTCACTAACCTTATTATTTTCATTTACGGTTTCAGCATAAAGGCCTAACAAAACCATTTCATGATGATTAGGAATAAGATTGTTTGTTGCAATGTTTGCCCCTGAAAATAGTGCTTTTAGATTACCAGATTGCGGCATTGTTCTATTAGAAATAATCAAACTATCTCCGATATTATTATGAGTACTGTTTTGATTGTCTAAAGTAATAACTGCATTAGTTGTCAATATGGTACTGTTTCTTACTAATCTAATCGTGTAGTCAGTATAATATTTATCAAGATCGCGAATGTTTTGATCTTTGATATATAATTCCGAATACACCCTTAAGGTAAATTCTTGTTCATCATCTTCAGAAATAGTCCCACTAATAGACCATTTAACTAAGCTATCTGTAGGTAATATCTCATTAATTCTGTTGTTATAATCAGTTTTTAAAATACTATATTCGGCATTACTCAAATTAGTTTTAGCAATAATTGCCCCTTTTGATAAATCGTTATACATTACCTCATAATAAAATTCATCACTATTAAAAGCTGTTGTACTTAAAGTATAAGTAATGATATTTGATTCACGGTTAATAACTCCCCCTCTTAATATCGGTGAGTTACCATTTGGATCATATAAAATAAGTTCTCCAATTTTTGTCGCTAAACTTTCATCCTCTGCTAATACTTCTGATTTGTTATTATAGCTAAGTTGATACATCTGCATATATTTATATAAAATGCCTTCCGTGTCTTCTTCACTTGGAACAACTTTATCAGTTACTTTAATATTATCTAAATCAATATACTTAAAACCATCTTCTGATAACCTATATAAATCAGTTACCTTAATATTTGTTGGTAGCGCAGCCCCATCAATACTTCCTGTTGTACTTGAAAGAACATACATCCCATATGGTTTAGGGTTACTTCCATTAACTTGGAATCGATCAGCTAATGAATCAACTTCAACAGCATAAATATATTCCGCATTTTCAGTTTTCATTAATGGGAAATCTTCATGAAAAATGTTTAATCCTTTTTCTGTATTTGGATCATCAGTAACAAACAAAATAGGATATCTTAAACTTTCATTAGTTGGTGGAGTCGAACTACTTCCACTCGAAACAGTAATAATTGAATTTGGATTGTAAGTATAATTTGTTTTAACAAACGTTCTTGATTGATTATTGTTGAGTTCACCATAATCATTATCAGTTAAATTAAAAGTCGCAACCCTATAATTAACACCTGTATTAGTATTGTTTTCCAAAATATATCCGGTAACATTAGGTGTATTATATGTTATTGATTGAGTTGATAACGATGATTGATTTTCTCTCATTACCACCTTAGTTACGGTTTTAGTCTCTGTTACTGTGTTAGAAGATAAAACTTTAATATTAGTAACATAATAAATACCACTACTTCTTCTTACAGTAAATTCTACTGTTGCATTTTGATAATTATATCTAACACTACTATTATATGTCCAACCAGCAAATGCATTTGGTGAAGTATCATTTTTTTTGGCAGTATAATAAGTTTCCTCGCCAGTAAAGAACCGATAATAAACTAAACTTCCTGGAGCGTTAGAGTCAACTCTTCCAACCATATCAATGTCTTGGTCCATATTCATAATATTTTCAAAAACTCTTGACCTCATCGTTCCATAATTTCCTCTTTGAAGCCGTCCAAAAATACCACCAAAACCTCTTCTAGCTTGTTGGTATGTTTCTATTAAATAACTAGCACTTGCATTGGCACGATATAAAATATATTGGTCATATTCATTTACTTGATAATACTTATTACTATCGTTAAAGTTCTCATTTTGATTATAAGAAAATAAATTATAATTATTATTTGTCACAAATATTCTACTATTATTATAAGAACCTATTTTAATCGCCTTTATTTTACCATAATGAACAGCAGTATTAATTTCAACTAAAGTAATTGGTGTATTTGATTGACTTATTCCACCTAAAATATAAGTAGAACCGACAATTCCTCCAGCCACGTCTGTCGAAGAAACAACTCCATGATTAATCATTCTTACCATTCTAGTTAAACCATAAGCAATTACTCCCCCAGCGGCAGCATTAATTCCTGGTCTCAAAGCATTAGCTACGTTTGCAGCACTTGAACTTCCTCCATTTACCACTCCACTATCAATACCGTAACTACCTACATTTCCTGTTACAGCATAGATGTTACCGTAATTAAGACCATTTGATAATAAGCTTTCCCCAACAGGATCACCCGAACCAACCACGGCAGTTGTAAAAGGACCTGCACTAATAGTTCCTTCGCTTCTATTTTGAAAAGTTCCACTAGCTAGTTCAACACCAAGGGCAATTCCTAAAATTCCCCCACTCCTAACATATTCAAATGCTTTTCCATAAATATCACCATTATTAGCTGTATCTAAGAGTTGGGCAACCGGTTTATCTCCAGTATAATTATTATGACCAAGTAATTCTGTACCACTTATATCACCTAAAGCACCAACAATTCCCCCTAAAACAATTCCTCCGGTATAGGCAATACTTATTCCCCCAAAAATACTACTATTAGTTGTAGAAACATTAGTTGTAGCAGCAAAATATGATCTTGACACTGTACTACTATTTGTATATTCAATTAAACCACTATTAGCAGCATCCTGGATTAAATTATAATTAAAAGTATTAATTCCTCCAACAAAAGTATTGGCGGTGCCCTTAATATCTTTAAAACTACTATTATATGTTGAAGTTATTTTCCCAGTATTAAAGGCATTCACAATTTCCCCAACATTTAGATTAACAATTCCCGCAACATATAAATTTCTCGTTCTCAAATTTGAAGAGAAAGTGGAATCTCTAAAACTTGTCCCAACTACATTACCAATAACTTCGGTATTTCCTTTAATACCAGCAGTAATGATATTTCCCTCATTAACAACATTTCTCATTTTATAAGTTCTCGTTGAAAAAGGCAAAATCCAAGTAATACCTGCAACATATAAATCATTATTTAAGTTATTAATATTTAATAAATAAATGTCTCCATCATTAGTTACGTTATAATAATCAACTCTTGTTGCTTGGGTAATATTAGAGACCTTTAATTTGCCATAGACTAGTATTTCTTCACTAATATTGCCAATTCTTAATTCCCCATAATTAATTACGTGTTTTAAAACATTACTACTATTATTCACGGAAGTAAAGAAAAAAGCTAACTTAATTTCTTCATTAATTCCTCCAGCAAAAAAATCCTTTCCAATTAGATAATCAAAAGTATTATATGCTCTTGATAAAGTAATTCCAAAATCTTTTGTATTATCAATAACTGTCGAAGCATAATAAATTTGCTTATTAAAATTATTAACGGATAAGCCCTCAATCTCAAAACCAGCTTTATTAATTATATAACTAATTTCTGCATTTTCCTTATTTGTACTTACAACGCCAACCCCTGCTAAATAGAGCGTCGAGTGAGTGTTAAGATACTTCCCAAAAATCGTGCCTTTATTTTCTAGTCTACCATTTCTTACTTGGTTTCCGTCATTTAACTTAAAACCAAATCCAGCTAAATTACCAAAAATACCCCCAACATAAATACTTGCTTGATTATTAATTTTACCAATTACATTGCCGCTAATAACTTTGCCACTATTAGTTAAATATTTTAAACTACTACCTTTCTCAGTAGAGTTAGTTAATTGACCAATAATACCACCAGTATATGTGGAAACATTAATAGTCGCATTATAATTATCGCTAATTGAACTAACACCAATGACATCAACTTCATTGAAACTATTATCTATAATAATCTCTTTATTATTAGCCCCAATTAAACCACCTACATAATAATTAGGGATAATTGTCCTATTATTAAAATTATGATTATTGCCATTAATTTTTCCATAATCATTTGCAGAAACATTACCACTATTAATAATCATTCCATTACCATAACCAACAAAACCACCGGCATAAGTCGTTCCTAAGGCTTCGGTACCTAAATTAACTTCTGAATTACTAATCACATTTCTAATTGTTCCACCGTTAAGCTTACCTGCAATCACTCCTACATAAAATGTTTTCCCGTAGTCAGAGTCACTATTAGTTACTTCAATTTTATTATTTAAAAACTTCACGTTTTCAACAACACCGCTTAAACTACTAAAAAGACTTAGATAAACTTCACTACCTTTAATATGTGGTTTGTTAATCGTTAAATTATAAATATATTTTGTCTCACCATCACTCGTTAGTATCCCTGCAAAGTCACTACCAATCGGTTTAAAACCTTTAATATTTTCCATATTTATATCATATTTTAAAAGATATTTATGACGACTAAATGTTTTACCATTGACTATTGTTGCAAAGCTAATCAATTTTGAAAAAATCATTAAATCATATTCATCATTGATTAAATAATGATCCCCTTCATAAGTCAAACCATGAAGAGACGGATAACCATCTTCCTCATAAAAATACCATTTATTAAGCTTTTCATTAGTAAGTAATTGATTATTTAAATTAATTGGATTTCCATAGACCAGACCAAGTTTATATTGCGCTTCAGAATAATTGGCTAAATTAGATAAATTACTGTTTTCTGCTTCTTTTGTTTGAATTCCCGTTAAATAACTAACACCATTAAGATTGCCAGTATTACGATAAACAAATGCTTCTACTCTAGAAAAACGATTAATACTACTAATATTGCTTAAAACACGACTAGATGATAGGAAACTATTATAAACGCTCCCTTCATTTTCATAAACAAAGCCAGCTGCAGTATACTCATCAATTGATGCTAAAGGGATTCTAATCGAAATACCTTCATTATTATCTCCTAAAGCAGTTCTTTTTCGGTCAATAACACCAACGTTATAAATAGTCCCTTTATTTAGTCCAGCCACCATTGCACTTTTATATAAGCCAACTAGCTCGCTACCAATAATTAAGTCATAAAAAGGATTTTCTAATGTGAAATTTTTAACAACCCCACTGCTGCCAATATTTGTAAACATCGCATAATGGCCAAATAAAGCTACTGTAATCGCTGAAGAAGCATCATCTTGGAAAGTCGTGGAAATATAACTTAGATCAGCAAAATAAAGATTTTTAATTAAAAAACCATTACCATCAAATTCACCTGTAAAAGGAAAGTCATAAACAATACTGCCTTCTCCCATTTCAACATTTATATTAGTTCCTAGTGGAACAAATCTTTGTGCTTTCTTTGAACTATAATCAATATCATTTAATAACACATACTTTAAACTTAAAATTTTTTGAATTGTTTCTGCAAAGATATAACTATTAATTCTTCCCTGTCTATTAAAATTAATCGAAGCCATATTCCCTAAATTGTATAAATCATCAGCACTACTAATAGCTACTCTCTTATTACCAACTAAAGAGGTAATTTCACTAGCTATTGTCTTATCTAAACTAAAGTGTCCTCTATTAATCCAATTAGTGCCATTATACTCCCAAATGATCTCTCTATTACTACTATCTAGTGCTAAAATCCAATCATTATTTTTAGGTAGATAATTAGGATAAGTTTCTAGAATAAAGTTTATAATTATTGTATTATTTAAACTACTACTTAAATTTTTAGTTAAACCATAATAATTATCATTAATACTAACTGCTTTAACAATTTCATAAAGCTCGCTAATGGTTATAAAGTCTTCGGTTGTTGAAGAAGGATTTAGCTCACTAAGATTCTTTAAATCATAATCAAACTCGTTTTCAAAAGGATTACTACTATTCGCTTCAATAACTAATCTATTTTGGGGTGTTATTAAAGCACTAAAAACTAACAATAACGTTAGTACTAAAACAACTGATAATATTCTTTTATAAATAATCTTCATCTTCTCACCACCAACTAAGATTAGAATCCCAAGGAGGATTATCAATTCCCCAATTATAATTAGGGCCTAGATGAGCTTGAACTGCTTCTAGAGCAAAGCCAAATAAAACAGAATATCTTTCTTCATAAAGGGGATAAGGAGTTTTATTAGGTTTGATAAATTCAATTAGTTCTCCTTCTCCTTCATTTTTAACTTTTGTTTTATAGTAAAAGTAACCATCACTAATACGATTATCATAAAAACTCTCAGCTTCCGAAGAAACTATATAATAATTAAAAGGTAAAAAATTTTCTCGTGTAGTAGCAATCACATTTGTTTTATCACCAGAAGTATAAGTTAGAGCAAATTGTTCATATACAGCAATTCTAAAATATGTTTCTACATTGCTATAAACAATAATATCAACACCAAACTTATTAAAGTGACTATTATTAGCATAATCAGAAATATTAATGTGAACTACTTTATCCGCAGCACTATTAAGTTCTATGTATTCTTTTTCATCATTACTATTAATAAAATAAGGTTTTATTTCTAGATCAACTTTACCAATAGTTGAACTATCATCAAATTCTTTATAATCAGTTAGATATGCAGCGATTTTAACGCCCAAAAGAACTACTACCAAAAGAGAAAGTATTGTTATTAAGAGTAAAATTGGGAAATTAATTTTTTTCATTGCCTACTCCTTAATTTGGGATTTGTTCTAATCTAACCTCAACATAATCAATTGTTAAAGTTTCTCCAAAGTGTTCGTTTGTTAAAAACTGATTAACTAATATATCAAAATAAAGCATTTCTGATTCGCCTACTAATAATATTTTTTCAAAAATAACCAATCTATTATCAATCATTGCATAATTATTTAACTCTCCATTTACATAAAAGTCAAAAACATCTAAAAAATCTTCGTTAGTATAACTTAGATGAAATGACACTGTAAGTTTTCCTCTAATAGTACTTTTATTCTTAATATCAAGTAAAAATTCAAAATCATCACCCGAAACAACATTATTAAGAACTAAAGGATTAGTCACTTCTTCTTTAGGTTCTAATCGTCCATTAGGAAACTGGTAAAGAGTAGCCTCAACACTTAAGTTACCCGTTTGAAAAACAATATTATAATCTCGCTGTTGCTTACTAAACCATGCGAAAATAGAACTTGCTAACACTATCGTAAGAACAGCCATCATTATAGTTTGCTTGATTAACTTGTTTGTTCCTATCTTCTTCATTTTTCACCTATTTAGATAATCCACTTTTAAAATCAATGCTACCTAAATCTTCCCAACTAACATTATCAGCTTGCCTTACATATAACTTAATTGAAATCGTAAATAGTTCTCCACTATAACCATTTTGAACCTTATAACCATCCAATACTAAGTTTGTAATAACATTAATTATAGTAATACTCTCATCAATCACAAAATCAATTTCTTGATAATGATAGTGATTATTATTATCAACCACAAAATCAAAGGTTAAATTCTCTTCAATAATATAACCGTCACTTCGGTCAATCATAATTGTTTCACCCGCTAACTTCATTTCAACACTAAGTTTTAAAGTATGTTTGACAGTTGAATTATTTATAATAGCAATTGGCTCATCAATAATGTTTTCTCCAGGAACAATTAAACCTTCTTTAATTTTTCCACTAATCGTATAAGATACCTTTCCTGAGGTTATAGTTATACTTTCTGTTTTATCGGTTGCGATTAATAAAGCACTAATTGTAAAAATCAAAATAGTAATTATTATCAAAAAAACACTTATTGAAACTAAATTAAAATATTTTTTCATTTTAATCAGCTCCCTCTATTTCCATTCTAGAAATAATAAACTTACCAATATAATCACTATTCATAATGTTAGGATCAATTTCAATTGTAAAAACAACTTCTAGTTCTCTTTCTGCCATTATCATATTTTCAAACAAAACTAAATTGTTATCTTCATTTATCAAATTACTAATTCTATAGACACTTAAGAGACCTTCAGGAGTATTTTCATAACCAGGTTGGTATTGCTCATCAAGAGAGTTAGGTGTTAAATAGATCGCTTCATCTCCAAACATCACTAGTCCGTTTTTAATCGTATAAATATCTAAAATATTCATTCCTGGTACTTGAGATTGATAGTAAATACCCAATAACCTTAAAGCAAGTTCCACATCTTTCCCAGTATGATTAATTAACTTAATCGTAAAAGTATAATAATCTGTGGGAACGCCATCTTCTAAGATTTCAATCATTTGATCTTCATCAATAATATAGTCCCCGTCATCTTCAACATTTTTAGAAACATAAAGATAAGCATCGACACTTCTTTTCCCGACCTTTAACTCTAAAAATTCCGTTCCTGTTTTTTCGCCAACGGTAAACCACGCGAAAACCGAACTTATAAGAACAATAAAAGTGAACAATAAAAAGGAAATATGATATATTTTATATTTCATTTTCTAACTCCTTTTTAATCTCTTCAATTAATTTTCTTCTCGTTTCTTCATCTAAACCTCGCTTTTCTTTTTTAGTCTTCTTAAGCGAAATATTTAATAGTTCACTAAAGAAAACATATGCAAGGAAAACAATAAAAACTAATATAATTAGCGCCCTATTGCCAATTAAGAGTTTACCAATAAAGCCCAAACCTTTATAAATAACAATCCCTTCAAAATTATCTTGTTTAACTAACTCATTATCAACAACTTCATTATTAATTCCTTTTAAAACTAGACCATCGTCTGTAATTTCATAAAGTTGATGAACAATAAAACGGTTATATAATCTTGATTTATAAACTAATACATCTTCCTTAACCTTTGCAGTTAATAAATATGATTCATAATCTAAATGTTTAATAATAATAATGTCGCCGACATTAATTTCAGGTTCCATTGAAGGGCTAACAACTAATGAATAACTATAGCCAAAGATACTAAACATCTTGTTTTCTTTTTTTGCTTGAAAGGATAGGAAGACTAATAAAAGCGTAAAAACAAAAGTAATAATACTTATAATTATAAAAATATTCTTAATAATGTCTTTTACTCTTTTCATTTATTTTACTTTAAAACTCCTTTTGGAGATTCCTCTCTGACTTTTTTTTGTTTTACTTCTTCTAAAACTTCTTGTAAAGTGACCTTTGCCTCAGGCATCGGTATATCTTTAAGGTTATCTATTCTATCTTTTACATCACCAACTTGTGATCTTAAGCTACTAATTTTATCTAAAAGCATCTTTTCAAGTGTTTTTCTTTCGGCTTCACGTTTCAATCTAAGTGTGTTTTCTTCTTTAAGAAGTTGTTGTTTAAGAACTTCTTTTCTTCTCTCTAATTCTTTTTGATACTCTTCTTCATAAAGACTTTTTTGCCTTTCTAGTTCAACTTCTAGCATTTTTATTTCTAATTCTCGATCACGTTTTAATATTCTAATTTTACGATCGTGTTCTTCTTCTAGTTGTTTATTTCGAACATCTTGCAATCCTCTTAATGATTTGGTCATTTTTTCGACTGCTTCTCTTGTTTTTCTAGCATAAGAAATTTCTAAATCTCTTAACATCTGATCAAATTTTTGTTTTGTTTGATTTAACTTTTCATCTTCTTTACGTGTAATAGCAATTTCTTCTTCTAATAATCTCTTAGTTAAAAGAAGCTCTTCTTGTTCCAATTTTAGTTTATATTCTGCTTTTTCTCTTTCAACAACTCCCAGAACATAAAGATCTCGATTTTTCTCTAATTTCTTATTCATCTCAAGAACTCTATTTAAGAATTTCGTTTCTAAGGCAATGTTTTTTCTAAAATCAACCGCTTTAACTTCTCTAATTGCTTTCGCTACTTGACCCATTTTTCTAACTTGCTTTATCTCTTCTGCTGGATTTAAATCAGTGACTAATCTCCTAAAAACATCTTCTTCATCATTAAATTCAAAAAATGACTCATAAAGTTTATTACTAAATTCAACTGTTTCTCTTAAAGCCCTTTTTAAAGCGATATCATATGTACTAGCTGATTGTTGATGGTATTCTAAAGACTGTTCAAAAAGCTTTTTATTTTGTTCTAAATAGTATTGGTTTATGTTTTCATCAGTTATTTCTAAATCTTCTTCTAAAGATGAGGTAACATTTAAATCTTTAATGACTTTAATTGATTTCTTCTTTTGAATATGATCAAACGTATTATAGAGTACTCTTCTTTTCTCCTGATGATACATAATTGTTGATAGACTAATCACAACATCATCATAAATGCTCTTTAAATATTCGTTATCAAGTTCCATATCTTTTTCTTTAATTTCAGTTTCAAAAGCTAATGTATTATATCTATCTAAAAAAAGCCAGAGAATATAGCAGTTATGATAATCGGGGTTTTTCATATTAACAGAAGTTTTTACTAGTGGTGTTTTAACTCTGCTAGCTTTTTTAAGCGTCTCCATAAAGGGGGCTCTCATAAAGCCGTTAATTAAGTTTTGTAAATTTTCAACTCTTTCGAGTAATTTTTGATTGTGTTTTTTACGTTCTAAGTCTTCAGGATCTTCTTTAATATTTAATTTTAACATTAAAGTTAGTTCTTGTTCATTAAAGGGAAATTTGCTATTGAAATAAAGTGTTTTGTTTTGAAAAGAATCACCATGTTCTTTAATAACTTCATATCTACTTCTTACAAAGTAAAATATTCTTTCAACTAAGGTTGCAACCATTCTATTATCATAAGTAGCATAATCAATTTCAGAAAAAGTCACTTGAATCTTCTTTGGTCTAACTTCACCATCAACTATATCTCTAATTAAATGAGTGTTAGCAGATAAATGTTTAACTGATTGAACTGTCGTCTTTCTTGCCTTTTCAATTAAAACAACATCTTCTTCATACATTAATCCTGATTTAGGATTTCTCATTATTTTATCAATTGACGGAAAGTAAGACTCTAAAGTTTCAATCCATTTTTCATCAAAAATTTTATTCTCATTAATGTTTTTTTGATATACTTCAGTATCTCCTGCCAATAGTGCTTTATACATATTTTGGGCAAAAACATCTTCTTCAAATAGTTGTTTATTTTCCCTCAAGTATGACTCATAAAACTTAGTTAGTCTGTCTTTTGGTTTATTCATAATTTATCCTTTTATACTTGTTTTAATAGTAGTTCAATAAAATCAATCGAAACTTTAAAGTTACTCTTTCCAAATAACCTTTGAATAAAGACAATTAACTCTCTTAGTTCATCAACTAAAAAAGGTAAATTTAAAGATTCAAATTTCCTTAAAATTTTTCTTGCTACCATATAATCTAATCCATCAATTTCTTTTCCTCCGCAAGCCATATATACCGGAAGAAATTCGCGGATTTGTTTCATAATTCTATTCCCAAAAGTTATTCTAAACTTTTCTGTAATAAAATCATCGAGTTTTTTAAGATCCGCACTAAATTTAGGGGACATCTTATAATTGCTTCTAGCTTCTTGGAATAATGTATTTAAATATTGATAGCTCATGTTAATCGCTTCAGTATGAGGAGCATCAACCTTTTCAATTTTAGCATTCATTTCTATAATTGAAGCTCTATCATAAACCTTATCCGTAATTGTAAATGTAGAATCATCTTTATTTGCCGTCCCTACAAACCAAATATTTGGTGAAATCAATAATTTCCCACCAATAATATGTAAGGGGTCATGTTGATCACTAGATTGAACAACTTCAATTAACCAATCTGAGTGATTAGGCATCTCCATAATCGATAAAAATTCTGCAAAATAATACTCAATTCTTGCTAAGTTCATCTCATCTAAAACAATAAAGTTA
>CAYZTG010000020.1:0-17094 GCA_964481475.1 uncultured Acholeplasmataceae bacterium
AGAAGAACTAACTGAAAAAATAAATGAGTTATTTAAGGTGAGTGAGATTATTATTGCTCAAGAATACCTTAAAACTGACTTTGATTGGCGGGTGGGTATTTTAGACGGAAAAGCAATTTATGTTTGTAAATACTATATGGCTAAAAATCACTGGCAAATTTATAACTGGAGTAAGAATAATAATCCAAACAAAAAGTTTACTGTTGGTGGAGTAGAAACCTTTTTAGTAGATGAAGTGCCTAAAAAGGTAATTAAACAAGCAGTTAAAGCTGCTTCAATAATGGGTGATGGTTTTTACGGTGTCGATTTAAAAGAAGTTAATGGGGAAGTTTATTTAATTGAAGTTAATGATAATCCTAGTATTGATAGTGGCTGGGAAGATAAAAAATTAAAAGATGAACTTTATAACATCATTATTAATTACTTTTATGAGAAGATAGAAGAAAGCCGTAACCACAAAAAAAGAATGACACATTTAAAAAACAAATAATGAGATAGATTGGTTTTTATTTTCTTTCTATAAAATGTTATAGAAGTGAGTAATTTAAAGAGTAGTGGAGTGATACTTATGAAAACGATTAGTGATTTATTTAAAATAAAATATCCTTTAATTCAAGGCGGGATGGCAAATATCGCAACAGCTGAGTTTGCTAGTTCGGTTTCTAATGCCGGTGGTCTAGGTTTAATTGGGGCTGGAGGGAATGATGTTAACTGGGTTAAAGCGGAAATTAGGAAGATTAAAAAACTAACTAACAAACCTTTTGGAGTAAATATTATGTTACTAAATCCAGAAGCTTCTTTAATTGCTGAGATGGTCATTGAAGAAGGGGTTAAAATAATTACGACAGGAGCGGGCTCACCAGGACCATTTATGGAAAGGTGGAAAGCGGCAGGAATCATTGTTGTACCAGTTGTTGCTTCGGTAGCACATGCGGTTAGAATGGAGAGAATTGGGGCAGATGCAGTAGTTGTTGAAGGTATGGAAGCTGGGGGACACATTGGTAGACAAACAACAATGACATTAGTTCCTCAAGTAGTTGATCATGTTAAGATACCAGTAATAGCTGCTGGGGGAATTGCTGACTATCGTGGCGTTTTAGCTGCTTTTAGTTTAGGGGCTAAAGGAGTGCAAGTGGGAACTGTTTTATTAGCTTCAAAAGAATGTCCAATTCATCAAAACTATAAAGATTTGATTGTGAGTGCTAAAGATACTGATACAACAATAACAAACTGGGAAGGAAGAGCTCCAGTGAGAGTTATTAAAAATGAAATGGCTGTTAAATATCTTGAATTGAGTAAGACAAATCCTCCTTTTGAAGAATTAGAAAAGTTAACTCTAGGATCATTTAAAAAAGCAGTATATGAAGGAAATTTAACAGAAGGGTCCTTTATGGCAGGCCAAATAGCTGGATTAGTTAAGGAAATAAAACCGGTTAAAGAGATTATTGAAGCGCTCTGTTTACCGCTTGTTAAATATCAAGAGTTTTAAAGCTAGTCTTGAAATTAAGAAAACAAAACAATAATAAATAATTAATTGAAATGATAATTGTTAGATAAGGAGAATAAATCATGAAAGTAGTCTTTCATATAGATGAAAAAGCGAAGTTTAAGTTAACATGGATGAATGTAGAAAACATTTTAACGGAAAATAGTGAAGTTAAAGTTAGTGTAGTAATTAATAGCGAGGCAGTTGAATTATTTACAAACAAGGAAATTAAGCTTTTAAGCAATGTTGATTATTATATATGTAATAATGCTTTAAATTTCAGAAAAGTAAATAAAAATGACTTAATTGCTGGTTTAAAAATAATTAATAGTGGTGTTTATCAAGTGGCATTGCTTCAAGAAGAAGGTTATTTATATATTAAACCATAATAAATAGTATATCGTTTTGATATATTTTTTTTTATTTAGTCCCCTTTTTAGATTGCTGAGTATAATATTAGATAATCTTTTTCAAATTGTTATAATTAAGTTGGTGATGATATGAAAGAAATAAATATTGAAGATAGTATTTATAAATTAGTTAAAGATGATGAAGACTTTCTTAAGATATTATATGAATTAGGTTTTTCTGATATTGTAAAGCCTGGTATGATTCAAACGGTAGGAAGGTTTATGAATCTAAAAAAAGGAGCTACTGCTAAGAAAATTCCTTTAAAAGAAATTATTGAAAGTTTAGAAAAGAAAGGCTATAAAGTAATTGGTGATCTCAATGAGTGAGTTTATAAATAATCAAAGTCAAAAGCGTCAAAAGAAGTTAAGAGAAATTATTAAGGGTCTTCATGAAGGGAAATCTTTTGAAGAGGCAAAAAAGGAATTTGAAGAACATTTCAAAGGTATTTCAACGAAGGAAATTGCTGATCTTGAACAGTCACTTGTAAGTGAAGAAGGGGTTACTGTTCAAGAAATTCAAAAACTTTGTGATGTGCATGCTGCGGTCTTTGGTGGTTTGGTAAGCGATATTCATGGAGTGACTGATTATAATCAAATAAAAGGACACCCAGTTCAAATATTTTCTGAAGAAAATAGAAGAATTGAACAACTAATAGAAGAAGAAATAAAACCTTATTTGGCAAAAAATGATAAATATGCTTATTTAATGTTAAGGGTTGCGCTTGATAGACTTTGGGAGATCGACAAGCATTATTCTCGAAAAGAAAATCTCTTTTTCCCTTATTTAGAGAAAAAAGGAATTACCACGCCTCCTCAAGTTATGTGGGGTGTTGATGATGAAATTAGAGAAGAATTAAAAGCAGTTATAAAAAAGATTAATTTGCCTAATCAGGATTTTAAAGAAATAAAAGCAGAGATTGATAGTGTAGTTAAAAAGATAGAAGATATGATTTTTAAAGAAGACACAATTCTTTTACCCCTTTTAATCGAAAATCTAACTTACTTTAATTGGGTCTTAATTGATAGTGACCAAGATGAGATTGGTTATTTTATTGATAAACCAAAACATCGCTGGAATAAAGAGTCAATTAAGGAAGAAGAAACGGCTGTTAAAGATGGGGAAGTTCCTTTTGACGCTGGTGTATTATCGTTTATTGAAGCTAATGCAATTTTAAATACCATTCCTTTTGACATGACTTTTATTGATAAAGATGGTCATGTTAAGTACTTTACTCAAGGTAAAGAAAGGTTATTTGATCGTCCAAAGACAATTTTAGGAAGACATGTAAATATGTGTCATCCTCCCCAATCTGTTCATGTTGTTGAAAAGATAGTTAATAGTTTTAAAACTGGGGAAAAAGATTTTGAAGATTTTTGGATTCAGATGAAAGATAAGTTTGTTTTAATAAGATATTTTGCAATTAGAGATAAAGAAAACAATTATTTAGGAACGCTAGAGATTTCTCAAGATGTAAAGCAAATTCGGGAACTTGAAGGCGAAAAAAGGATTTTAGATTAGAAAAAATATAATTAAAAAAAGCTACTTTTAGGAGAGCTTTTTTTATTGTTAGATGACCTTTTATTGTATAAATTTCATATTAAGTGTATAATAATAATGTTAAGTAAGGGGTGTAATAATGTTCAAGGGTTCATTTAAAAATGTTACTAATAGCGAGATTCATTTTCAGGCTAGTTTTGACCACTTAGATAAAATAGAGTTAGTCAGTATTTCTTTATATAAAGGAAAGACTTTAATTAAGGAATTAGAGAACCTTAATGAAAAGAAGTTTACTAACTTAGAAGAAAATACTAAATATAAAATAAAAATTACATATTTAAAAGAGGGAAAAATAGAAGAGTTGTTTTTAGAAACAATTACTTTGGCTTCCCCAGTGACAGTCTTAGAACAAACATTTTTAACTGAAGATTATTATCTTGATGAAAAAAAAGAAGACCTTTGGATAACGTTTGATAATAGTAGTAATTTAAATATTAAAACAATTTATATAAATCATCAAAAAACAAAAATAATTAGTAAAAAAAATCAGACAAAGTATCGTGTTTCTCTTGATTTAAAACATTTTTATGCAAAGACTAAGTTTAAGGTAACTAAAATTGAATATGAAACACAAAAAGTTATCCTTTCCCAAGATGTTAAAACAAATATTAGTTCTACCAAGTATATCTTAGGTGAAATTAATGCAAAATCAATTAAAGAAAAGAATGCTTCACATTATTTACTTAGAAGTAGTGATGCAACTTTTAAGTTAGTTTTAGATAATAAATCTAAGTATAAAATTAAAGCAATCTCTTTACGAATAAATAATGAAGTACAGACTTTTAATGAAAATGAAATCAAGATTATTGATGATGAAAATATTGAGATTACTTATTTATCTTCAAAGTCTTGGTCAAGTTATTTAACTGTCTCGGTCTTTGAAATTTTATATGATAATTTTAAAGAGAAGACGGTTAATAAACAGATTACCTTTGTATATACAAGCTTATATAGAGTTAAATCACTTGAAGTAAAAAACATTAGTAGTATTACTGATTTGCAATCTTTAGAAAACGGCTATATATATCGTTTAACTACAGATATTGATGGTAGTGGTTTTCAATGGATTCCTTATGAGTTTGTGGGTGTGATTTTAGGTAATGGTTATAGTATCAATAATATTTCTATTGACTTTGATGATCAAAGAAACGCTCATGATATAGGTTTATTTAGTGAGTTTAAAGGTGTCATTGAACGTGTTTCTTTTAATAATTTTAAAATTAATGTTAAAACTGATAAAACAGTTATTGTCGGGGGAATAGCAGGGAGAAGTTACCGTCCTTTAATTATGAAAAACATTAAAGCGACTAACTTTGAGTTTAATATTATTAATGCAAATGAAGTAACTTTAGGATCTTTAGTTGGTTATCAAGATAAATATGGTAGCTTTGAAAATATCGTTATTGAAGATGTTAAGATTATTATTAATAAAACTAATGATGCTAGAGTAGGTGGTATTTTAGGCTTTAGTGATTCTTATAATGTTTTAAAAGAAGCACTTATGCATAAATTAATTATTAATATTGAAGCTGACTCTGAAGTTTATTTAGGCACTTTAATGGGCTATAGTTATCGTAATGATATTCACCGGACCTTAGTCACTAAGTCTTATTTGAATGTTGATACAATAACTGGTTTATTTGCTTATTCAGAAAGTTTTATTGGGGCAGGGTTTCAAACAATTTTACATAACATCTTTTTAAGTGAAGATGTAACAATAATAAAAAATAAAACAGAAAATATAATCAATGAGGAGAATCTTGTAATAAGTGATGATTTAGATAAAAAGAGTTTTTATTTAAAGAGTTTGATCTTTAAAGAGGAAGATTGGTATTTAGCTAATTTGAATTTTTCAAAACAAAGATTTCCCAAATTGAAAGCATTTATTAAAGAGAGGGAGTAGACTTTAAGTCTAAAAAAAATATGTTTATAATTAAAGAGGTTCAATCGAAAAGCGATTCAAGAAAGTTTACTAGTTTTCCCAATAAACTCTATAAAAATAATCCTAATTTCGTTCCAGCACTATCAATAGATGAAGAAAATGTCTTCAATAAAAAGAAGAATCCAGCCTTTGAATATTGCGATGTGGTGAGATATTTAGTTTATAAAGACGGTATTATTGTCGGGAGAATTGCTGGAATAATTAACCGTCAATTAAATGAAAAAAGTAATCAAAAGGTTGCTAGATTTACAAGAATTGATATGATTGATGATTTAGAGGTTACTAAGGTTTTATTAGATACAATCACTAAGTGGGCAAAATCATTTAAGATGGAAAAACTAATCGGTCCTATAAATTTTACCGATATGGACAGAATGGGAATGCTCTGTGATGGTTTTGATTATTTAAATATGGCAATTACTATTTATAATGCTCCTTATTATCATCATCATTTAGAAGAACTAGGTTATAGCGTTGATGCTGAATGGTTAGAAATGATTATTCCTTGGCCTAAAGAATTACCGCCCAAAGTTCCTAGGGTAACGGAAATTGTTAAATCAAGGTATCATTACCGATTAGTAAAGTTGACTAAAAAGAGTGAGATAGCTTTATATGCCAAAAAAGCTTTTCATACTTACAATAAGGCTTTTATGGATTTATATGGTTTTGATCCATTAAATGATAAGATGATGGATTATTATATTAAACAAGTAGAGGCGATTGTGCAATTTCATTATTTATGGTTCGTTTTAAATGAGGAAGAAGAAGTGATTGGTTTTGGGATTGTAATGCCTTCAATTGCTAGAGCTCTTAAAAAGAGTAATGGGAGATTATTTCCCTTTGGCCTTTTTAGAATTTTAAGGGCATTAAAACATCATGATGTGATTGATTTTTACTTTATTGCAGTGGATCCATATTATCAAGCTAAAGGAGTGATGTCTTTAATTATTGAAGATGGATTTTATGAGGGTAAGAAGCGAAATATTAAATATGCACTAACTGGACCACAATTAATTACAAACGAAAAGATTCAAAATCAGTGGAGAGAATATAACCCCCAAGTGTATAAAAAAAGAAGAAGTTACTTTAAAAATATTTAATAATCAAACCTAATTTTATATTACATTTTAAATGACGTTTACTAATAGTAGACGTTTTTTTTAATGTATAATTAAGGTAGAAGAGAGGTGGTATTATGAGAAAAGTACTTGTTACTGGGGCGACTGGCCATGTTGGTAATGTTTTAATTAAATTGTTGAAAAGTGAGGGGTATGATGTTTATGGACTTGTAATGCCCTTTGAGAGAATTGATTATATTAAAAATGATTGTACGTTATTATACGGCAATATTTTGGATTTAGAAGGACTTAAGTATAATTTTAAAGGAATGGACTATATTATTCATACAGCGGGTATTATTGATATTGGTAGTGGTAATAAAAAGAATATTTTTAATGTTAATGTTAATGGGACTTTAAATGTTTTAGAGGCCAGTTTGTTTAATCAAATTAAAAGAGTTGTCTATACTTCAAGTGTTCATGCACTTCCAGAACTTAAAGATAATGCTTTAATGGGGGAAATAACTGAGTTTGATCCTAAGTTAGTTAGAGGGAATTATGCTAAATCAAAAGCTTTAGCTACGAAAAAAGCGCTTGCTTATGCTAAAGAACATGATCTTGACTTAGTGGTGACACTTCTTTCAGGCGTTATTGGTAGTTATGATTATAAAAACTCCTATATGGGTGAGGTTATTAGAAGTTACTTAAATAATCGTTTACCTGTTTATATTAAAGGTGGCTATAACTATGTTGATGTTAAAGATGTTGCTAAGGGAATAATGTTAGCTTTAGAAAAAGGAAAAACACTTGAGAGTTATTTGCTTTCCGGACACTTTATTACTGTTAAAGAATATTTAGACATAGTTGCTAAAATAACCCATAAGAAGCCATTAAAAAGAGCGATTAACTATCATTTCATGTTAGTTGTTAGTAAGTTTGCAGAACTCTTTTATATTATATCTAGAAGAAAAATGTTATTTAGCACTTATTCAATAAAAGTTTTAAGAAGTAATGCTAATTTTTCCAATAAAAAAGCAATTAATAATCTTGGTTGGGAAATAAGACCTATTGAAGAAACGATTAAAGATATTGTTGATTTTACATTTAAAGAGGATAAAACAATTAAAATAAAATTAAAGAAATTGAAGAAAGCCTAAGCCTTTAATACCTTTTCTCATTGATTATTTATAATAAATAATGTATTCTTTATTTAGGAGGATGATTATGAAGAAATTTAATGCATTTTTAACGATTGTGATTGCTTTACTTTCGGTTGCTTCATTGATAGTGAAGTTTTTTATTGATGTCAATTTTGAAAATTTTGATTTTCAAACGGCAGAAGCCATTATTGTAATATTGTGTATTAGTTTAGCTATTTTATTTGCTTTAATAGAAAGGAACTATTTAGCTGCCTTAGTTATTTCGCTTATAAAAATTGTTGTTACTTTTGCTAACGGACTTTTAGTTAACTTAACAAGTATTATTGAAAGTGGTAATTTTGTTTTTAATTTAAGTGAATATTTGGCAATTGCAAACACAGTTATTTTACTATTATCAATATTTACAATGTTTTCTCTAATAAAACAAAGACAGTTTCACGTTGACAAACCAAAGTTTAAGCTTTTTATTTGGCCTTTTATAGTGATGATGTTTTATTCTATTTATCGAAGTTCGGATACTGGATTTATTATTGGTCTAACGGAATTGATAGCCCTTATTTTAGCAGCTCATGTTAGTGAAAGTATCTTATTTATTGGGGCGATGGTCTTTATTCCTTTAGATTTTACAAAAATGATCTTAGATAAAGCAGTATTTACAACAGCCAATATTGTTGAGTTAGCTGTTGGAGGGGCCATTTTTATTGTGGCAATAGTAACATTTATCTATAGTTTAGTTAACTGTTTGAAAGATAAAGAAAGTAATTTAGGAAGAATAGTCGAGTGAGTATAAAAGAACAATCATTAAAAAAACATTATGAGTGGAAAGGAAAGATTTCTACTCATGTTAAGTCACCAATAGAAAGTAATCAAGATTTGATGTTAGCCTATACGCCAGGTGTAGCAGAAGCATGCTTAGTTATTGAGGAGAACAAAAGTAAATCCTTTGAACTAACTGGTAGAGGAAACTTAGTTGCTGTGATTACTGATGGTTCTGCAGTGTTAGGTTTAGGAAATATTGGTCCAGAAGCAGCAATGCCTGTAATGGAAGGAAAATGCGCAATTTTCAAAAGATTTGCCGATGTCGATTGTGTTCCCATTAGTCTTAATACTCAAGATGTTGATGAAATCATTAAAACAATTAAATATTTAGAACCAAGTTTTGGGGGAATTAATTTAGAAGATATTAAAGCACCTAATTGTTTTATTATTGAAAAAGCACTCAAGGAAAACTTAAATATCCCTGTGTTTCATGATGATCAACATGGGACTGCGATCGTTGTTGGAGCCGCTTTAATTAATTCCCTTAAATAAGTTGATAAATTATTAGCAGATGTTAAAGTTACAATTAATGGTGCTGGGGCAGCTGGAATTGCGATTGCCAAGTTTTTAATTGAGCTTGGTGTTAAAAACATTATTATGGTTGACCGTCATGGTATTTTAGCTAGAGACCAAAAACAAGATAATATTGCTAAAGATGAAATCGCATCATTAACTAATAAAGAAATGCTTAAAGGCACTTTAAGCGACGCTATGACTAATAGTGATGTCTTTATTGGTGTTAGTGCTGGTAATGTTGTTAGTGAAGAAATGGTTCAGTTAATGAATAAAGATGCAATCGTTTTTGCCTTAGCTAATCCTATACCAGAAATCACACCAACCCTAGCGAAAAAAGCTGGAGCAAAAATTGTTGGTAGTGGTAGTAACTTATATGAAAATCAAATTAATAATGCTTTAGTTTTTCCTGGTTTATTTAAAGGAACATTTGCAGCTAAAGCTACTGAAATTACTGCAAATATGATGGTAGCGAGTGCTTATGCAATTGCTAATTATGTAAAAGAGTTAAAAGTAGAGCAAATTATGCCATCAATTTTAGATGACAATGTCCATAAGGCAGTTATTGATGCAGTTTATCATCAAGCTCTTAAAGATGGTGTAGGACGAAAATAAATTAGTGAAATGACTTAAATAAAAAAACCAGATTTCGAAAATCTGGTTTTTATTATGGGAATTAAAGTTTTAGACAAAGACAATCTTTTTGAGTTCGGAAAAATAGGAAAGACGATGTTTTTCAACAGCATCACTATTTTTGCCATCAGGATCAAAAAAAGATGCCCAACCGCTAAAACTTAAAAAGAAGGGGACAACAAATGAAGAAAATAAAATAATATATTTAGAAAATAAAACATCATCACTAACATCTGGTAAAGAATAAGCAAGGTGAGTAGTAACAACCTTAATAAATTCTTTATCAGTAATAAATAATTCAATTAAAATGTTTGCTGCTTTACTTTGATTAGCTAATTGTAAGAAAGAATAGTTAATTATTCCAGCATTAGCTTCGGCAAACTCAAAAACAATATCAAACATCGCATAAATTGTCTCTTCAAAGTTAACTGTTGCAATATCAATGTTTGCAATCGAAGAGAGTATTTTAGTTCTAAGATCATTAATTACTTCTTTAATGACTATTTCAATTAAATTATCTTTAGAACCGAAATGATAGTTAATTGCGGCAACATTAACAAAGGCTTTACTAGAAATCTCTTTAATAGTAACGTTACCTTGTTTTATTAATAATTCTTTAGTTGTTTTAATAATAACGTCTTTAATGTCATTTTGTTTATCCATAAGTCCCTCCTAAATGGTATTTAAAATTATGATTAAAATGCTTTTTCAATTAACATTTATAGTGTAATTTTACCATAAATAAAGTATATTGTAAATATAAGTTTTAAATGTATGTTTGAAACATCTGTTTAGGAGGAAAAAATGAGACTATTAGTAAAAGGGAAAGGGAGATATATTACAATTGCTGTTTTTACTGTTTTAGCGATTATTTCAGCCATCTTGATGGGATTAGTAAAAACTAATTATGATATGACAAAATATTTGCCTGATAACTCAAATACTAAAAAATCATTAGAGTTAATGACTGAGGAGTTTGGCCAAACATCTATGATTCAATTGATGACAACTAATGTTAATCTTATTGAAGCTAATGATTTTGTAGTAGAGATTACTAAGTTACCGACAATAAAGTCAGTTGTTTGGCTTGGCGTAATGGCTGATATAAGTGTTCCTATTGAACATATGGATCAAGAAGTAATTAAGGATTTTTATCATGAGGGAAAATTATTATATACAATTGAGTTTAATTTAGATGACTATGCCATTGAAATCGGAACTGATATTAATCATATTAAAGAGACTGCCAAAGCGATGGGAATTGAAGTTTATATGAGAGGTGCTGCCGTTAATAATAAATCCAATCGTGACAAAGTCAATAATGAAATGTTTTGGATTTTTGTTTTAGCAGTTCCAATTGCAATTGCAATTTTATTTATCGCTTCTAAATCTTGGTTTGAACCAATTATTGTCTTAATAAATTTAGGGATTTCAATACTAATTAATATGGGTACTAATTTTATTCAAGGAGAAATATCATATATTACTTTAGCAATCACTAGTGTTCTACAGATGGCAATGAGTTTAGATTTTTCTTTATTTTTAATCCATCGTTATTATGAAGAAAGAGAAAATAATAATAAAGTTGATGCAATCGTAAAAAGTACAAAAGCAGCCTTCAAAAGTGTGACAGCATCAGCATTAACAACTATTTTTGGATTTTTAGCTTTAATTGTGATGCAGTACCGAATTGGTTTTGATATTGGCGTTTCTTTAGCTAAAGCTATTTTAATTAGTTATCTAGTAACAATGATTCTCTTACCAGTAATAATTGTTGTTTTAGATAAGCCTTTGATGAAGTTGAAAAGAAACAAAGCAGAGGGAAGTAAATCACCTATTATTAAGTTTATTTATAAATATAGAGTAGTATTAACGATTTTTATAGTCGCCTTTGGTAGTTTTATGTTTTATACCCAAACTAAAACCAATTATATTTATGGAGATCTAATTTTAGAAGATTATAATGATCAAGCATTTTTAGATGAACTTGCAATTAAAGAAGAGTTTGGTTCTTTTCAACCGGTTGTAGTATTGTACCGTCATGAGGATAAACAGCAAGCTATTACGTTAGCAGAAGAGTTAATGAAGATCCCAGAAGTTACCCAAATTCAAAGTTTGGTGACTAGTGTTGATCCCACACTTCCGGAAAACATTATTCCCCAAGAGGCTTTAGACCAGTTTAAAGGAATAAACTACTCAAGAATGATTATAATGCTTGATGTTCATGATGAAGACGAAAGAATGTATGAATTAAGTGAGACATTGACAAACTTAGTCTATGATACTCTTCCTAATGAACCTCATTTATTAGGTGTTGTAGTTTCAATAGAAGAGATTAAAACATCAGTCACAAATGATGGTCTCTTTGTGCAATTGTTATCAGCACTTATTATCGCCGTCGTGATTGGAATTTTGTTTAAATCGGCAATCATTCCAGTTTTATTAGTAATATTAATTGAAATATCGATTTGGACGAATATCTCCTTTTCAGTTTATAGTGGAGGAACGTTAGTTTATATTGGTTATTTAGTTGTTTCTAGTTTACAACTTGGAGCAACAATCGATTATGCAGTCTTACTTACAAGTAGGTATCAGGAATTTAGAGAAACATTAACTCCTAAGGAGGCAATGTTTGAAGCTTTTAGTAAGTCCTGGCCAACTATTATTGTATCTGGGCTAGTCTTAGCAGCAGCCGGATTTGTAGTTTATTTTGTTTCTAAGTTAGGGATAATTAAAGAAATTGGGATGTTAATTGGTAGAGGGGCCTTAATCTCAGGAGCATTTGTTTTGGTTATTTTACCAGCAATTTTACTAATATTTGATAAATTAATTTTGAAATTAACTTTTAATAAAAGGAGGGAAAAATCTAATGAAAAAATTTAAAAAAATAGCGCTTTTCAGTTTATTGTTACTTAGTTTAGGCTTAGTTAGTTGTGTAGATAAGAAGCCTGATGAAAATGGTGATGGGACAAATAATGATATTTTGTTACCTGACAAAGAAAATCCAGTAATTTCTGCAAAAGAAGAAATCATTTATGTGAATATTAAGCAAAATGGTGTTGTTGAAAATATTCAAGCATCGAATAAAATAAAAGATACAGAATTTAAATATTATGAAGATTATGGAGTGTTTTTAAATGAAGGAAACTTAAATATTTCTTCTAATAAAGGAGAGATAATTATTGAAGAAAATAGAGCTTTAATACCTTCGTTAAGTAGTCTGAAAAACTTTTATTATATTTTGTCATTAGATAAAGATTATTATGAGGAAAAACTCCCCTTTAATATCGATTTTGAATATCAATTGGATGGCAAGGTAGTTGGTTATAGTGAGTTGATTGGTGCTAGTGGAATAGTAGATATGAAAATCAAGTTTACCGTAAATGAAGCAGCTGATGATTACTATAAATCAATGTTTGGAGCTCAAGTTCAAATTCCTTTTAATAGTGAAAAAGTTGAGATAATTGAGGCTGAAAACGTTTTAACAAAAGTGGTAGTTGCCAAAACAATTACTTTAGCGTATATGGCTATGTTAGGACAAAATCAAGAAATAAATCTAAAGCTTAAGGTTAATGATTTTGGGTTTGACGGTATCCAAGCAACTTATCAAGAATTTAGTATTTCAGATTTGCTTAAGAGCTTTATAAACTTAGAAGATTTTGACTTGAGTCAAATTGACGAGCTTAGAGGGGGAGTCGATTTAATAATTGCTGAATTTTCTAATGCAAAACTTCAAACAGATCAATTGTTTTGGGGATTGTCATTGCTGACAGAAGAAAATCTTAGAGCACTTCTTAATGTTGAAAAATTCTCTGAGTTAAGTGGTTTAATAGAAGCTCTTAATAGTAGTAGTTTTGGACAAGGTTTACGTCTACCTGCACAAGCTGTTAAGTATGTTGGTATTACTAATCGTGATCAATATGTTAATAAGTACAATAACTTTCAAGTTAAGGTAACTAACGATATTACAAACATTACGAAGTCTTACGAAAGACTAATGATTGCTCTTGACCAAATTGAGCAATTAATTAATGACTTAGACACTATAAACGGTTATGCAACTAAGTATTTAAAATTTGAAGATATTATTAGTGATTTAAGCTTAATAAGAAAGGAAATATCTAAAATTGGCACTAACCTTAGTCTTGAAGACATTATTTCTAATAAAGACCAACTTGTGCTATCGTTTAAAACAATCGGTGAGTTAAATGATAAGATTAAAGTTTCTTTTCAAACACTAATTATGGAGATGTCAACATTACCTTATCATGTTTCAAAACTTTCTTGCTTATTTGATTTAATTAAGGAATTAGGTTACTTTGTTGATTATGCAGTTAGTTTGGATAATAACTTAACAGATTTAGTAAAGGAAATTAAACTAGATCAACAAGCGAGTATTTTTAGTTCCTTATATGAGTCTGGACTTAATCAATTTGTGAATGGGCTTGAAAATGGTGATGGCGAAAACCCAGGTCTACTTGAAGCTTTAAAACTAATCATTAGTGAAATGGGCGTCATCAAAGATTTAGGCGAATTAGACCAATTATTATTGTTACTGGAAGAAGATGAAATAACAAAAAGAAGGTTAATTGATGATGTTTTAAGAGGCTTTATTGAAATGAATAAAGCATTAACATTAGCCCAAGAAGGTCAAACAATGAGCTTTTATGATGGTTTATCATTAATTGCTTATATGGGTAGTTTACTTGAAGAACTTCCTGATTTAGGATTAAATTCTAATTTGGAAAAAACTTCCTTTTTAAGTGAATTAAATTTACCGCCTATTTATACACAATTTATCGTTAAACAGCAACCTTTCTAAGTGCTTATAATAAATAAAAAAAGAAAAAAAGAGCAATTTGTGCTCTTTTATTTTTTGTTTGATGAAATTTAAAAGAATGTTTCTCTAGCTCTTTCTTTTGTTTCTCGTGAAGCACTAAAAGGAATTCTTGTTGTGTAACCAGCTTTAGCTGCAACAATCATTTTTGTTGGCCAAGCGAAGATATCTGAGTTCCATCTTAAAACGGTATCATTATAAACTTCTCTAGCAGCTGTTATTTCACGTTGTAAATAACTATTTTGTTGCATTGCATCAGCTAAAGATTGGTGAGCCTTAAGATCAGGATAAGCTTCAAAAGCAATTCTAACATTGTTAAGAGTAGCATCTAATTCACCAGCAACATCATTACGGTTTTCATCGTTTGGATGGACACCGCCTCTAAATTGAGCTACAGACTTCATTACATCCTTATCTAGATCAATAGACTTCTCAACAATACCTACAACGTTTTGTAAAATAATTACTCTTTGTTCCAAATAGTTATCAATTTGGGAGGCATTGTGTTGAATTTTTTGTTGTAATGCTCTTAAATATTCTTTAGCTTTAATTTTCATAAATAAGAAAATCAAACCAGGGATAATTGCTAATACCCATAAAATAATCTCAAATATTAATGATCCAACTCCCACTTTAACGGGAATTTGTTGGTGAATAACATTAATATCTCTACCTTCTTTATTAACTACGCCAGTTAATTCATCTAATTCATTTGCCATATTTATATCCTCCTAACAAAATCATTATATCATTTTTTTAATACTTCTACTATAAAACTTCTAAATAAATATAAGTCAACGGGATCCAAATTCTCTCCTGTTTTCAATTTTTCAACTCGTTTCATAAATTTATCACGGTAAGTTTCTTCTTTAGGTTCATCAACAATATTGATTTTTATACTTGTATCTTTGGTGACTGGAGTATACAAAACCCAATAAACAGGAACTAAATGAGTTCTACCATCTTTTCCTACTCTTGGAATATAATCAACTTTATTTTCAGTTTGGTAACCATAAGCAGTCACTTTTACTGTATCAGCAAAGCCCCCGGATTTTACAACACTTGTTTTTAAAATATTTCTAGTATTAGAGAGTGGATGTTTAAATTCCTCGATATTCATTTTATTGGCAACCTTTTCGTGTTCATAAAAACTAGCATAACTATCGTAAAGATCTTTATAAATAAATTCTCTTGGTTTTTGATGTTGATAAAGTGGAATTGAAAGTAATGGTGCAAAAGCAAAATAAACATTTTTAAAATAAGCGTTATTGTAATTAATGAATCGTGAGCGAATCAGCTCATAATCATAATGATAGAAGATATTAGGGTTACCACTTAAATCAAACCCTTTTAAATGATCTGGGAAAACACCATTAATCATATTAGCCTTTATAAAACCAAAATTATCACCAAAACCGACTTCCTTATCCTTCATTAATTCTAAAAGCTGTTTAATTGCGAGTGGTGTAAACAATAATCTAAATTCAACTTCATTATCTCTATTACTAGCTCCCCATAAGACTTCAAACTCTTCATTGGACATCATTGTGTATGAACCATTTTTTGAAATGCTTTTTTGTGTTTTTTTAATTAAAGATTTAGAATCTTTTTTTACGAGTTTATCAATTTGTTTCTGTGTGAGATGTTCAGCATCAGAATCAGTTCTAGAAAAATTAAGATTTGGTGCTGCTTCATTACCATAGATTAGATAAGCCTCTTCACGGTAATATGGACAAGGTCTTTCAAGGGAAGCCGTTAAGAGCTGTGTATGTACTTGTGCCGTGCGTTTTCCATTTATAGTTACATAAGTTGTATAGGTAATTGTAAGGGAACCTGTATAAATTTTAGTGCCAAGATTGTGTACTAAATCATTAGCTATATAAAATGGGTTTCCGTTAATATCACCTGATTTAACATAAAGAGATGACCTGTCTGGATCAATTTCATTATAAAGGCCAAATTTGTTTACTAAGTAATCTAAGCGTTTGCTATCAAAAATTGGATCGAGATTAAAGATAGGTAATGTTTTAGAAAAGAGAGTCTCACTCATCCCTTCATAAAAAAGGTCGTTAAGAGGTTTGACTTGACTAAAAGCAAGTTGGATATTTTCTTCAATTTTTTTGTCTAATTCATTAATCTCTTGTTTAAGTGATTTTATTTTTGGGTTTATCTTTTTGAAGATTAATAATAACATTCCAATTGAAAGAAGAATACCTAAGATTAGTAAGAAAACATTGAGTGTGATATTATTTTGAAAGTTAGCTATAGAAATAATACTCATCACTAATGAGAGGATTGTTACTACGATTAAAAAGATCTTTAAGGACTTTTGGCCAGATAGTTTTTTATCAATATTTGTACGGTTATTTTTTAAATTATTAATTTTTTTAACTGTTGTTTGATTTTCGTCAATGTTAATATTGGACTTTTCAACTAACTCATCAAAATAGTTTATTGTATTTTCGTTGTGTAAGTCTTTGTAGATATTCTTAAAGTTTTTAAGTGGATCATAGACAGTATTATCTTGCATATTTTACCTCCTAGTCATTGTTTATAGTTTACTCTAAAAGTCGATTATAGTAAAGTGATTTTAAGGCTTATTTTTGAAAAATATATAAATATATATAACATAGTTTGCGACAAATAGATTACTATATTGATAAAAGCACTTGATTATA
>CAYZTG010000021.1:0-15412 GCA_964481475.1 uncultured Acholeplasmataceae bacterium
GCCATAACAATTCCTCTTTTCTTCTTTATGTATAATTATACAATATTAATTTGAATTAAAAAAAGAGTTGTTTTAAAACAACCCCTTTTTCTCTATTTATTAATATCTCGATACTTTAAAACTGGCTTTCTCACAGCTAAGACTTCATCAAGTCTTCTAACAACTGTTGAGTGTGGAGCCTCTTTAATCACCTCAGGATTATCTTTAGCTTCTTTAGCAATAATTTTCATAATATTGATAAAATTATCTAAAGTTTCTTTTGATTCGGTTTCAACAGGCTCTACCATCATTGCTTCTTTAACAATTAAAGGGAAATAAATTGTTGGCGGATGTACTCCATAATCAAGCAATCTCTTGGCCACGTCTAATGTCTTAATGCCAGTTGATTTATCGACTAAACCATCAAAAACAACCTCGTGCATGCAAATTTTATCTACCGCAACTAAATAATCATCTCTCAGTGCTTCTTTAATATAGTTAGCATTCAAAACAGCTAGGGGACCTAAATTACTAATTCTATTTCCTAACGTTTTCAAATAAGAGTTTGTTCTAACAATTACACTAAAGTTTCCATAAAACTGCCCAATTTTACCAATTGAGTGTTTTGGAGTATGAAACTTATAGTTATTATCTTCTTTAATAACAATTGGTCCAGGTAAGTAATCTTTTAAATTACTAACTACACCAACTGGTCCTGCTCCTGGCCCACCGCCACCGTGTGGCGTAGAAAATGTTTTATGAACATTAAGATGGATAATATCAAAACCCATCATTCCTGGTTTTGCAACACCAAGCAAGGGGTTTAAATTAGCACCATCATAATAAAGTAATCCACCAATATCATGAATAAGTTTTGACATTTCTAGAATACTCGGTTCAAAGATCCCTAAAGTGTTCGGGTTAGTAAGCATAATCCCGGCAATTTCATCATTTAAAACTGATTTTAAAGAATCAATATTAACTGTCCCATCTTCATTTGACTTAACTTCAATTACGCTAAAACCAGCAACAGCAGCACTAGCGGGGTTAGTTCCATGAGCAGAATCCGGAACTATAATCTTAGTTCTCTTAGTGTCTCCTCTAACTTCATGGTATTTTTTAATGATCCATAAACCAATTAACTCACCATGAGCACCTGCAAATGGAGCTAAACTAAAATGATCCATTCCTGTAACATCAGCTAACATGACATCTGTTTCATACATAACTTCTAAGGCACCTTGGACATATTTTTCCGGTGTTAATGGGTGAATGCTATGAAACCCAGGTAATGCAGCGATAGTTTCATTTATTTTTGGATTATATTTCATTGTACAAGATCCTAAAGGATAAAACCCTGTATCAACACCAAAGTTTTTTTGGCTCAAATTAGTATAATGTCTTACTACATCTGGTTCAGAAACTTCAGGAAGTAACAACTCTTCATTTCTAAGTAATTCTTTGGGAAGAGCACTTAAGTTATTAGATGAAATATATAAGTCATGACCAATTCTACCTTTTTGAGAAATCTCAAATATTAATTTATCGTAGTTCATTTATCATCACCTCAACAAATTTATCAATCTCTTTTTTATCATACTTCTCAGTTATAGCAAATAGTAATTTATCATTTTCAATTGGTAAACCAATTAGATATCCTCGTTCAACCATTTTACTTTCTAACTTTTTAATATCAAATTTAGCTTTTAAAATAAACTCCTTGATAAAATGTCCTTGATAAACTTCCTCAAATAAACCAGTATCAAGCAATTTTTGATATAAATAGTGACTATTAGTATAAGTTGCCTCATTAACTTTAAGTAAACCGTCTTTACCCATTAATGCTATATACATCGTAACCCACAAAGCCATTAATGACTGATTAGAACAAATGTTTGAATTAGCTTTTTCTCTTCTAATATGTTGTTCTCGAGCTTGGAGTGTTAAAACAAAAGCTCTTTTACCATCAACATCTTCGGTAATCCCACAAATTCTTCCAGGCATTTTTCTTACCAACTTTTGTGTAGTAGCTAAATAGCCAACGTAAGCACCGCCAAATTGTAATGGTACTCCTAGTGATTGTCCCTCACCAACTGCAATATCAGCACCATATGATCTAGGTGATTTTAAAACTGCAAGTGTTTGTGGATCGCTATTTATAATAAATAAAGCTTTATTATCGTGAATAACATCACTGAATCCATTTAAATCTTCAATCAAGCCATAATAATTAGGATTTTGCACAATAACTCCTGCATAATCAGTTTCATTTTTAATAAAATCAAGAGAAGTAACTCCATTTTTTTCCGCTACTTCAACTACTTCTATATTTTTATATTTTGCATATGTTTTTACAACTTTAATTGTCTCTGGATGAACTGTTTTACTAATTAAAATTTTATTCTTCTTTGTTTCTGCTACAGCCATAAACATTGCTTCTGCTGTTGACGTTGCGCCATCATACATCGATGCATTAGCTATATCCATTCCAGTAAGTTCAGTAATAAATGATTGATATTCAAAAATATATTGTAACGTCCCTTGGGATATTTCTGGTTGATATGGTGTATATGAAGTTAAAAACTCACTTCTTGACGCTAAATTATATATCATTGCTGGAGTGTAATGATCATATGCTCCTGCACCTCTAAAGATTTTTAAGTTAGCATTTTTTTGAGCTTTCTCACTCATGTTTTTAATTAGTTGGTGTTCACTTAAAGGATCAGATAAATTATAAGTCAATTTGTTTTTGATTTCTTTAGGGACATCAACAAAAAGGTCATCTAAACTTTTTACTCCAATGACCTCAAGCATTTGTTTGATATCTTCACTTGTATGAGGAAAATATTTAAACATTTCCTAAACCTCTTCGTATTCTTCTGGTTTTAATAATGATTTTAGTTCTTCTTCATCAAAATCTTCAATTTCAATAATAAACTCATTTAAAGGATCTTCGTTTAATAATTCAGGTGCATCCTCTAGCTTCTCGTTTACTCTAACAATTTTCCCACCAATTGGCATATTTAAGTCTGCAGCCGCTTTAACGGATTCAACAGCTCCAAAAGATTCATCTTTAGCAAAAGTATCACCAACAGACGGCATATCTAAATAAACGATATCGCCTAACTCTTCTGCTGCTTTTTTTGAAATACCTATAGTAGCTTTATTACCTTCTACTTTTACCCACTCATCAGTTTTTGTATAAAATCTCATTTTTCTCTCCTCTTATTCTTTTGTATAATATCTTTTACTTCTTATCCGTGCATTAACACGTTTATTTCTAATTTCAACTTGGATGATATCACCCATTTTATAGCTTGCATCCACTAATGCATTAGCATAAGTATTTTTAGTTCCTGGAATCATAAAGCCGCTAGTCACGTAACCAATCATTTTATCATTATCATAAACTGAATAACCTTGTCTTGCTACGCCTCTATCTAATAAAACTAACCCTACAACTTTTTTTTCTGGATTAGCTTTCTTTTCTAATAATGCTTTTTTACCAATAAAGTTTTCTTTTTCTAAGTCTATTGCAAAATTTAGTCCCGCTTCAACTGGAGAAATATAAGGTGAAATCTCGTGTCCAAATAAAGGCAAACCAGCTTCAAATCTCAATGTATCTCTCGCTCCTAATCCGCATGGAGCAACTCCAGTTTTTAAGAGTATTTTAGTTATTTTTGTAATTTCGTCATGTGTTCCATAAACTTCATAACCATCTTCACCAGTATATCCACTTCTTGATAAGACAAAATCATTAATCTTTTCAAAAGTCATATATTGTAAATTCACTTCACCGAAGATTTTTTCAACCATTACTAACGACTTTGGTCCTTGAATACTAATCACTGAAACATCATTGCCTTCATTAATTACTTTAGCATCAAACTGTTTTTCTTTTAAAACGTTAACTAAGTGATTATAAACAGTCTCCTGATTTGAGGCATTACAAACTAACCATAAATCTTCACTATTAAACTTGTAAACTAACATATCATCAATTACACCCCCATCTTCTGTACAGAAAATGTGGTATTGGATTTGATTATCTCCAACCTTATTAATGTTGTTAGTAGAAACATAGTTTAAAAAACTGCTCGCATCTTTTCCCTTTATTCTTATTTCTCCCATATGGGAAACATCGAATAAACCCGAATTGTTTCTAACTGCTTGGTGTTCGAATACTATCCCATCCTTAAAGTTAACCGGCATATAGTATCCGCCAAACTCTGTAAAATTGGCTTCCAATTCCTTAAAAACTGGATAAAGTGGGGTTGTTTTTAACCCTAATGGTACATCATTCATCTTTTTTACCTCCCTATTATTAAGTCATACATCTCTTGATCACTCATACTTTCAATATAATTAAATGTATTAGTGATTTTTAGATTACGTATGTTTTGTCCAATTATTGTTTTTAAATATTCTTCCATTGGTTCCTTTTCAAAAAAGTCACCATAAATTCTTAAATCTTTAATAATATTTTTACTAATATGAAGATGAACTTCAACTTCTCCAAAAAGGAATCTTTTGTTTCTAATAACTTCATATGATGGATTCTTACCATGAATATAATCTTCGCTATTGAATTCTTCTAAATATTTAGCTACTTTAGCTTTATCCTCGTCTGTTAAATAGTAAGACTTTTTATCAAAAAAAATTTCCATTTCGTTTCTAAATTCTTCTCTTGTTAGTTTAACGAAATTAATTAAATTAGTCACTCTTGACTTAACAGAATCAACACCCTTGCTTTTTAGTTTTTCTTTTGAGGGATTTAAGACACTACCTAAAATAGACATATCAGTATCATACAAAATAGTCCCATGCAAAACATTTCCTTTATTAGTTTGGTAATATGCATTCCCAGAAAATTTATAACCATCAAAAATTAAATCATTTCTCCCCGAATATGTAACATCAAGATACGGTTTTAAAAAATTAATAATTTCATCTAAGAAAAGTTTATACATTTCATCTTTGGGTTTTTTCGAAATAAAACTATATTTAATGCACCCATAATCACTAAAAACAGCTCCCCCACCAGAAGGTCTTCGATAAACTCTTGTTTTTGAATCTTCAAGTGCTCTTAAATTAACTTCTTTTTCTAAAAGTTGATGCTTACCAATAATTACAGCTGGATAAACATCCCATAAAAAACAAATATCATCATTAAATTCTTCCATTTTCTCTAGCATTAAGCGTTCTAAAGCAAAATAAAAAGGATCGATTCTTTTTTCTATATCTAATTTGATAAATATCATATTATTTTCCTTTATTCTCTAAAGTTTGCAAACTAAAGCGTTTCCATAAATTATTATAACATATATAAATTAAAAATCTAAGTTTTTATGTTATAAAAAGCAAATAATAAAACACGCTATTTATTTACTTAATTTTATATGTCGCTTTAAGTTCAAAAAGGAGATCACGATATTCTGCAGCTTTTTCAAAATCGAGTTCTTTTGCTGCGTTTTTCATTAATCTTTCTAACTCATTTAATTGTAAAACTTTGTCTTGTTTTGTTATCGGTTTTTTAACATTATCAACTATCTTAATTGAGATACTTTCTCTAATCCCTTTTTTAATAGTTGTTGGTGTTAAATTATTTTCTAAATTATACTTCTCTTGTATTTCTCTTCTTCTATTAGTTTCGTTAATCGCTTTTGCCATCGCATCACTAATTTTATCTGCATACATTATCACTTTGCCTTGTTCATTTCTGGCTGCTCTTCCAATTGTTTGAATTAAGCTTCTTTCACTCCTCAAAAACCCTTGTTTATCCGCATCTAAAATAGCCACCAACGAGACTTCTGGTAAATCTAACCCTTCCCTTAGTAAGTTTATTCCTACCAACACATCATAAACACCTACCCTTAAATCTCTTAAAATTTCTATTCTTTCTAATGATTTAATTTCGCTATGTAAATAGGCAACTTTTAGCCCTAATGTTTTAAAATAAGAACTTAGATCTTCGCTCATTCTTTTAGTCAAAGTTGTTACTAATGTTCTTTCGTCTTTAGCTATTCTCTTTTGAATTTCACTATATAAATCATCAATTTGACCAATTGTTTTCCTTACTTCAATAATTGGATCTAAAAGATAAGTTGGGCGAATTATTTGTTCAACAAGAGGATATTTATTTTCTAATTCATACTCGCCTGGAGTAGCAGATAAATAAACTACTTTATCAGTTTTACCTTTAAACTCGCTAAAATTTAGCGGCCTATTATCAAGAGCACTTGGTAATCTAAATCCATAATCAACTAAAGTCTGTTTTCTTGATCTGTCGCCATTATACATCCCTCTTACTTGGGGTAGCGTAACGTGTGACTCATCCACAATTAAAAGATAATCATCTCCAAAAAAATCCATTAACGTTGCTGGTGTTTCGCCTTCTTCCCTAAGTGAAATATGTCTAGCATAATTTTCAATTCCAGGGCAAATTCCGATTTCTTCTAACATTTCTAAATCATATTTAGTTCGCATTGAAATTCGTTCTTTTTCTAAAAGCTTATTTTCAAGTTCAAAATATTTAATTCTCTCTTTTAGTTCTTCTTTAATTCTTCTAATTGCTTCTTGAAGTTTTTCTTTATTAGTCATAAAGTGAGTCGCTGGAAAGATTGTTACAAACTCCATTGTTTCAATAACATTACCAGTTAAAACATCAAACTTTCTAATTCTTTCAATTTCATCACCAAAAAATTCAATTCTAATTCCTTCTTTTTGAATATTTGAAGGAATAACCTCAACTATATCTCCTCTTACTCTAAAAGTTCCTCTATGGAAATCAAGATCATTTCTTTGGTAAGTTAATTCTACTAATCTATTCAATAAATCTTTTTGGTCTAAGATATCATTATTTCTTAAAAAGATGATTCCGTTTTTATAATCATCAGGATCTCCTATCCCATAAATACAACTTACTGAGGCAACTACAATCACATCATCTCTTTCTAAAAGTGAAGAAGTAGCGCTATGTCTAAGCTCATCAATTTCATCGTTTATGGAAGCATCCTTTTCGATATAAGTATCACTTCTAACAACATAAGCCTCAGGTTGGTAGTAATCATAATAGCTTATAAAATATTCAACTCTATTTTCTGGAAATAAAGCTTTCAACTCACCATATAATTGACCTGCAAGTGTTTTATTATGGGCAAGTACTAAGGTCTTTTTGCCTAATGACTGTATCATATGAGCCATAGTAAAAGTTTTCCCGGTACCCGTAGCACCAAGCAAAATTTGTTCCTTAAAACCATTATTAAAGTTTTCCTTAAGCTTTTTAATTGCCTCTGGCTGATCACCACTAGGCTTAAAATTTGATTGTAATTTAAACATTTAATCAGTCCTTTACAAAATAAAAATACTACAAATATTAGTATCTTTATTTTATCACTTTATCCTATTCTTAACAAATCAGTGCTTTCTTTAACATCAATTAGATTTATGTTTCCTAAGTCTAATTACCTTGTTAAGTTAGCACACTAGTAGATTATATTTAAGCTAAATAAATTTATTACTTTAAAAATTAAGAGATCTTTGGAACTAGGGCAAAGAGATTTCTTAATGTTTCTCTTTCTTTTTTGACAAAGGCTTCACTAAATGGGTAAGCGACCATCTCTTCATGTCTTACACCAATCGCGACACCAAACTTTCCTTTTAAAATTAAATCTACTGCAAAAACACCCATTCTCCCTGCAAGAATTCGATCACTAGGAACTGGTGACCCACCCCTTTGAACATACCCTAATACCGTTGCTCTACAAGAAAAACCACTCTTCTCTGTTATTTCTTTCGCAAAATCATAAACATTTAAGATCTTTTCAGTAACAATAATAATAGCGTTTCTTCTACCTTCTTCTTTATGTCTTTTTAATGTTTTTATTATTTGATCTTTATCAAGAGGGTTTTCAGGTGTAATGATAAATTCTGCTCCAGTCGATAATCCGGCATATAACGCCAAATCTCCACGATGTCTCCCCATTGTTTCAATAATTGAGGCTCTTTGATGACTCGACGATGTATCTTTTATTTTGTCAATATCTCCAACAATAGTATTAAGGGCTGTTTGAAAGCCTATTGTAAAATCTGTTCCATTTACATCGTTATCAATTGAAGCTGGTATCGCAATTGTGGGGAAGCCTAATTTGAAAAGTGCTTCCGCTCCTTTAATAGTTCCATCACCACCAATAACAATTAAAGCTTTTATCCCTTGCTTATTTAAGTTATCAATAGCCTTTAAAACTGTTTTTTCTTCTTTAAAATCATCATATCTAGAAGTACCTAAAACAGTGCCTCCTCTAGCAAGGATTTCCGAGACATCTTTCCTTGACATCTTCTCATAGTTATCGTTTGTTAATCCTCTAAAACCATCATAAACAGCATAGGGCTCGATATCATAAAACAAGCAACTTCTTACTACCGCTCTTACGGCAGCATTCATTCCTGGTGCATCCCCACCAGATGTTAAAATTGCAACTTTCATTATATCCCTCCATTCTTATTAATTATAACATATATATATCATGTAAATTATTATAAAATATTGTTTTTTTGCTTTTGATATTTTTTTACATTATATTTATGATATTATATAAAGGAAGACTTTTTAAGGAGTGATGAAATTATGAAAAAATTAATAGGTGCAGCAATATTAGGTCAGTCAGGTGGACCAACAAGCGTTATAAATGCAAGTGCTGCCGGAGTGTTTATTGAAGCTTTAAAGCATGAAGAAATTACACACGTTTATGGAGCGAAGCATGGTATTAAAGGTATTTTAGAAGAACAATTTTATGATATTAGCAAAGAAGATTTGACTGAATTAGAACTTTTAAAAACAACACCTTCCTCTTCCATTGGATCTGTACGTTATAAACTAAAAAACATTGAAAAAGATCCTTCTGATTATTTTAAGTTATTAGAAATTTTTAAAAAATATAACATTAGATATTTCTTCTATAATGGCGGAAATGATTCTATGGATACAGCAAATAAGATTTCAAATTTTTTCCAAGAACATAATTACGAGTGCCGTGTAATGGGTGTTCCTAAAACAATTGATAATGATTTATATGGGACAGACCATACCCCTGGTTTTGGTAGTGCAGCTAAATATGTAGCCACTACATTAATGGAACTATATCATGATGCTCGAGTGTATGATACAAAAATGTGTACTGTTGTTGAAATAATGGGAAGAAATGCTGGTTGGTTAACTGCAGCAGCTCAATTAGCTGTTGAAAAAGGCCAAGGGCCAGATTTAATTTATTTACCAGAAATGGTTTTTGATTACGATGACTTTTTAGAAGACGTTGGTAAAATTCTTGAAAAAAGAGGCAATGTAATTGTTGCTATCTCAGAAGGATTACAAGATAAAGATGGCAAATACATTCCTGAACATTTTAGTGATTTATCAACGGACTCATTTGGTCATGCCCAACTCGGTGGTGCAGCGACTATTTTAGCTGATGAAGTTGCTAAAAATTATGATGTCAAAGTTAGAGGAATTGAATTTTCTTTAATTCAAAGATCTGCTCAACATTTAGCTAGCGAAGTTGATGTTAATGAAGCATTTGAAGCTGGTAGCGAAGCAGTAAGACAAGCTCTTGCTGGTAAAACAGATTATATGATTGGTTTTGAGAGAGTCTCTTCAAATCCATATAAGATAAACTATATTTTAATCCCTTTAGATAAAGTTGCTAATACAGAAAAGAAAGTACCACTAGAGTGGATTAAGCCTAGAGGACAAGGTTTAACTAAAGAATTTGTTGAATACGCTCTTCCCCTTATTCAAGGTGATAAAAAAGCTCCCCTCGAAGATGGATTACCAAGATTTGCTAAACTTAAAAAAATACTTGTAAAGTAGTAAGGAAATAGAATGGAAATATGGCTTGCTTTTATAATATTAATTATTGGTCTTATCTTACTTGTTAAAGGTGCAGATTTATTTGTTGACGGTGCTTCTAATCTAGCAAAACATTTCGGTGTTTCGGCATTAGTTGTTGGGCTAACTGTAGTAGCTTTTGGAACTTCTTTACCAGAAGCAGCAGTAAGTATCTCTTCACAAATTCAAGGTTTAGATGATGTTTCATTGGGAAACATTATTGGTTCAAATATGTTTAATCTCTTTTTTATCTTAGGAGTTAGTGCCCTTTTCTCCCCCTTAATTGTAAAGAAAGAAATCTTAAAGAGAGATTTACCACTATCAATAATCGCTACGGTAATATTGATATTAATGACCCTCTTCTTCCACTATAATGGAAATAAAGCAATTACTAGAATTGAAGGGTTAGTTTTAGTTTTATCATTAATCATTTATGTTATTTATCTTATAAAACATTCTTTAAAAGAATCAACCCAAAATAACGATCAGCAATTCTTTACTAATAAAGTTGCTGAAGTAGAGTCTAAGGCGATTTTTTCCAAAAAGAAAGCTGCGATTTATACTATTATTGGTTTAATTGGCGTAGTAGGCGGCGGCATATTAGTTACTAATGGCGCCCAAGAAATTGCTTTATTTTTTGGAATGAGTGAATGGTTAGTAGGATTAACTATTGTCTCAGTTGGGACTAGCCTACCTGAGCTTATTACTTCAGTAGTAGCAGCATTTAAAAAAGAAGTTGATATTGCCGTTGGTAATGTTGTTGGATCAAACCTTTTTAATATCCTATTTGTTTTAGGTTTTTCCTCAATAATAAAACCAATTAAGTTTAACGATGGTGTAATGTTTGACTTATTATTTTTAGCTATTGGAAGTACCCTTATTTCATTACTTGCACTAAGAAAGAAAAGGTTTGGCAAGTTAGAGGGAGCGATTATGGTCGCGATGTATATTGGCTATTTTGCTTATATAATTGTTAGAGAATTAAATTAAGAAAAAACCACTTTGTTCAAGTGGTTTTTTTATTTATATTTTCTTTTTTATCTCCTTAATATTTTTAAGCACCCACTTATCTCCTTGATAGATGGTTTTTTCTAATAAAAAAGCGTAGACTTCATTTTTCTTTAAGTCCATTTTAATTTCTTGGTATAGTTTAGGAAAGACGGTTACCTCAATATTTGCAAGTCCATCACTAAAACTAACAAATGCCATTTGATCATTATTCTTAGTTGTTATTTCTCTAACATCATCTAATATAGCCAAGGTTCTAACTTCCTCATATTTGAAAGTAACATCAGCTAGCTTCGTTAAATTATTTGCTTTTATGAAGTCCTTGTAAAGTTCATTAATTGAAGAGGAAAGTTGCATACCTAAGGTTTCTATTTCTTTATCAATTAAGTATCCTCTTTCATATTCTTCGTAAACTTGCCTCTTTAAGTCAAGACCTATACTCTCATAAAGATCAATTAGATCTGATTGAGTCTCCATTAGAGTCTTCTTATTGAGACCAAAATCATCTAAAGCTCCGCTAAAAATCAAAGCCTCCATTACTCTACTATTCAATTTTTTAATTATGCGTTTTTTAAAGTCGTTATAATCTTTAAAAATACCGTTGCTTCTTTCTTCAATAATTTGATTAGCAACAGCAGTACCAATATTTTTAATAGCAGTTAAGGGAAAAATTAAATTGCTTCCTTCTTTTTCAAATTGTTTTGTTGATTTATTAATTGAGGGTGGTATTACTTTTACTCCTTTTTGATGGAGACTTTTTATAATTTCTGAAGCATCACTATCATTAATGGACATATTTGACAATAGTACTTGGATAAATATAGTAAAATAATTAGCTTTTAAATATGCCATTTGATAAGCAACTAAAGCGTAAGAAACTGAATGCGACTTATTAAAACCATAATCAGCGAATCTTAAAACATAGTCATAAATCTCTAAAGCCTTTTTTTCATCCTTACCATTTAAAACACTGCTACGAATAAACTCTGTTTTTTCCTTACTTAAAACATTCAAATCTTTCTTAGAAATACCTACCCTTAATAAATCTGCTTCTTCTAATGAATAACCAGCAAAAACTCGAGCAATCTCCATTATTTGTTCTTGATAAACAATAATCCCATATGTCTCTTTTAAGATATCTTTTAAATCTTCATCTATATAGGTAAATTTTTTTCCATTTCTTCTTTCGATATAAAGATCAATATTTTGCATCGGGCCTGGTCTATATAAAGCTAATAAAGCCACTAGATCATTAAACGAAGTTGGTTTTAATTTTCTTAAAACAGAACGCATTCCTTGTGATTCAAGTTGAAAAATACCTGTTGTATCTCCATCTTGCAAAAGATCATATGTTAGCTTATCATCCAATGGTATCCCATCTAAATTAAATAAAGGATTTTCTTGCTTTAAAAGATCAATAACCTCAGCAATTATCGTTAAATTTCTAATCCCCAAAAAATCAATTTTAAGTAAACCCATTTTCTCTAAATCTGGAAACTCATATTGAGTTTGGGTAATTAAAGGACCGTTTTGTAACGGAACTTTATATCTTAAATCTTCCTTAGCTAAAATTATTCCCGCAGCATGAGTTCCTGTTTGTCTAGGAATACCATCAAGTTTATTAGAAATATATCTTACTCTTTCTAACTTCTCATCTAATCTTTGGTTTGTCCGGAATTGTCTTATAATTTGGGTTGTTTCATATGCCGAATAGCCTTTTATTTTCAAGATATCTCTAAGAGAACTTTTTTCTGAATACTTAGAAAAAGTATTAATTGAAAAAACATGGTTACTGCCATACTTATTTCTAACATATAAAATTACTTCATCCCTTTTATTATCAGGGAAATCTAAGTCAATATCTGGCATTGTTCTTCTTGCTTTATTTAAGAATCTCTCAAATAATAATCCATATTTAAGTGGATCAATATTTGTAATATTTAAAACATAGCTTACTAAACTTCCCGCTGCTGATCCTCTTCCTGGGCCCACTAAAAAATTATTGCTTTTCGCATAATTTACGAAGTCACTAACAATTAAAAAGTAACTTTCATAATTCAATTCCAAAATAACATTTAATTCTTTTTTTAATCTCTCTTGATAAGTTCTACTTGTTAACCCCTTCTCAATAAGGCCTTCATTAGCCCTAGTTACTAAACTCGTTTTATCATCTTTTGTTAAACTAGGTAATTGGTAAGCGAAGTTTTTATAATTAAAATTAAATAGTTTACTAACCTCAGCTAAATTAATAAATACTTCTGGATAATCTAAATATCTATTAGTCAATTCTTCCATACTTAAAAAGGATAAATCATGTTCATTAGGCAAAGAATGCATTTCGGTTAAAACATCATATACATCTTTATCTTCTTTTAAATAAGCCATAAAATTAACAGGTACCAAATCTATCTTTAATTTATTGCTAAACTCCTTTATTTTTGGAGCAACAACAATTTCATCTTCAAAAGATTGCAAAGATAAACCGAGATAAAAATGTTTAAAATTACTTTTATACTCTTCCAATAACTTAGTTGCAAAATCATTGTAATTATTTTTTAAAACTTGATATAAAATACTTTTATAACCAGCACTAATAATTAATAGATTATCTCCATATTCTTTTAATAGTTCAAAACTAATTTTCTTTTCTTTTAAGTTAAGATAGGAACTAATTATTATTAATGATTGGTAGCCTTCTTTATTTAAAGCATAAATTAACAACTCATCTTTTGTACCCATTAGCTCCACAGTTACTAAAAGGCCTACTAAAGGTTTAACTTCGTCGTTGGTAATTAACTTATATGATGAATATAAAAAAGCGCCATCACTTATAGCCACAAATGGATAATTTTCTTTTTTTGCATGCCTAAAAATATCTGCTAACTTAAACACACTATTGCTTAGATAATATTCGCTTAAAAATCCAAAAGTACCTTTCAAAATGATCGCTCCTTTTAATAAGTATATCACAAAAATCTTAACGATTTGTTTTTCTTTTATAAATATAGAAACCAATAAGCGCTAGTGCTCCCCCAACAATAATTATACCTCCAATCACTATTTTTATCTTTGAACCAAGATAATTATTTCTTCCACCTTTAATAATAATATTTCTCGTGAAGTAACTCATATTTCCAGATAAATCTTTAGCTTCATAAATAATGTAATACTTGCCTGGGTTGCTTTTAAAATTAGTTTGATATATTAAGACAACTACCTCTTCTTCTAAATTATAATTATCACTTATAATTAACCCTTCATATAAGTCAAAATTAGCATCTTCCTTAATTAAATCAGCTCCACTAATCAAAGGGGGAATACTATCAATTATATAAACGACTATTGTTTTATTATTTTTGTTGTTAGAAAGATCAAAAACAGTTATTGAAACATCATATTTCCCAATTTTTTGGTAATTAATTTCACTACTTATTTCCACTCTTAACTCGTTTAAAGCGTTATAATTATCAGAAATATTATAATAATCACTAATAGTTATTTCTTCACTAAAGACTTCTAAGTAAATAACTTCCTTAATAATAGTAATTTCTGGAACTTTATTATCTATAACGGTAATTATTTTAGTTAACTCACTAATATTATTTGAAGAATCTATCACTCTAACTGTTAGAGTTGTTTCACCAATTAATGTAATCGGTGAGGAAAACTCATAAAATATCCTTAAATCTTTATCATAATTATCTTCAATATAAAAATAGTCATAAATATTAAAATCATCACCCACATAATACTTAGAAATAACTGTGCTCTTAATTGTGGGGAAGATATTATCAATAATTTTAAGTTCACTAATATGATTTATCCGATTATTTGATGAGTCAGTTATTGTATATATTAAAGGGTAAACCCCTATCTTTTTATAATCAACTAAAGCATCATCTACAACAATTATTAACTCATTTAGCGGCGTATAGTTATCATAGGCACTTAGATATGTTTTATAGTTAGGCTTTTCACCACCAATAACCATTAAAATATCGCTACTTGAAAGTATTTTTGGTTTTTCTCTATCAACTATTTTAAAGATAAAACCCTTGATTTCAGAAGTCTTATTCTTGGGAGATACCGCTCTAAAATAGTGAGTATATGATTTTAAAACGCTAGTTGAAATAGTTGAAATAGTCGTGTAATTAACATTATTATCGTCGATATAAAAATTATCATCTTCAAAACCCTTTTTTAATTTGATTTCATTTTTCACAAGCAAGATGTATTTATTTATATCATCATAAACATCAACTTCAATAATACTTTCAGGCCAATCAAAAATACTCTCACTCGGAGAGTTTGGCGGAAAAGAAAACAAAAAAAGCATAATTATCAAAATATTTTTCATATTATCACCAAATAATATATATTTAGAATTATGCTTTTTACTTTTAAACTTTTATGAGATCTTCAATTTCTTGAGTTTTTTCTGCAATAAACTGGTTTTTATAAAGATTAAAATATGGACCCTTATTTTTTATTAAAGTATGATGGTCACCCATTTCAACAATTTTGCCATCATCTATATAAATA
>CAYZTG010000022.1:0-2212 GCA_964481475.1 uncultured Acholeplasmataceae bacterium
CCGTCAGCTAACCTCATAGGAGTAATTAAGCGTATTTTAATAATAGGCTTTTTATTTTATTTAGGAGGAATTATGTTACTTTTATTGAAAGTTGCACTTGTCTTAATTGTCGGATTTATTGGCGGTAAAATCGCTAGAAAACTAAAACTACCTGATGTTTCGGGTTATTTAGTTTTAGGGATCATTTTAGGTCCAACAATGGCATTAATATTTAGAAACTTTGGTGGTATTATTACCGGAGATGATCAAAACACTTTAAAGTTTATTAGTGAAATAGCTTTAGCTTTTATTGCTTTTTCAATCGGTAGTGAATTTAACTTTAAAGTTATGAAAAAAATTGGTAAAAAAATAAATACCATTACAATGTATGAAGTATTTTTTGCAGTTTCGGTTGTTTTTATCGTACTTTTCTTTTTACCAAAACCATCCCCAATTATGAATGGTTACGAACCATTTAGTAAGAACAACATTGCATTTGGTTTAATACTCGCATCAATGAGTGCTGCAACAGCACCAGCAGCAACACTAATGGTAATGAGACAATACCGTAGTTATGGACCAGTAACTAAAACAGTTTTACCTGTGACAGCCCTTGATGATATTTATGGAATTGTTGTCTTTGGCTTTTTTATCTCAATTGCGCAAATGCTTGTATTGACAACAAACCTTCCAATTTGGTTAGTTATCACTAAACCATTTATTGAAGTTATTGGTTCAATCCTTTTAGGTGGTATAATAGGTTGGGGACTTAGTTATCTTGCCAATAAGAAAGATCAATCAAGAGACGATTTACAAATTCTCTCAATGGCCTCAGTCTTTTTAATTATTGGCTTAGTATATTTAATTAACAAGCAACTAAGTGCTTATAGTATCTCATTTTCTAACTTGTTAGCTAATATTAGTTTAGGTACTATTGTGGCGAATAAAGTTAAAAAACCACGAGATACATTTAGTGCAGTTAATGACTTTACCACACCATTTTATATTTTATTTTTCACACTAGCAGGTGCTTCACTTGATTTAGGAATTTTAAAAACAGATGTTATAATTGGTTTATTAGCAGTATTTTATATTTTAGCACGAGGCTTTGGTAAATATATTGGTGCTCATTTAGGAGCGAGAAGAGCAAAAGCAGAAAAAGAAGTAATTAAGTATTTGGGATTAGCCCTCTTACCACAAGGAGGAGTTTCAATTGGACTACTCGTTATAGTCTTAGCTTTAATTCCTACATTCCATCCCGTTATTTCAACAATTATTATGTTAAGTATTTTAGTCTATGAAACAACAGGACCAATTTTCGCAAAAATAGCAATTACTAAAACTGGTGAAATAGGCGGTTTAGATAGATTAGAACTATTATCCCAAATAGATGACTTAGAAGGAGTATAAAAAATGGAAATATTATTTATTGTCTTAAATGATTTAGATTACTTAGATAAAGTAATGAAAATATTTGTAAAACTAAATGTTAGGGGAGCGACAATGCTTGATAGTGAAGGCATGGCAAAAGCTATCTTAAAAAATGATGGTTTGAGTTTTCTATTAGAAGGGCCATTTGAAAAAATGCTACCTAAAAATATTAGTGGTTCAAAAACTATTTTTACCGTTATTCCTGATAATGAAAAGTGTAGAGAAGTAGTTAGTGAACTCCAAGAAACACTAACAGCCTCTAGTTCACAAACAATTGGCTTTATGTTTACATTGCCAGTTAGTGGAATCTTCCCGTTAAGGAAAAAAGAGTAAGAAAATTACTCTTTAATAAACATTAATAAATTATCTTTAGAATGTAACTTATTATAAGTAAATCCTTCTAAAGATATTTTTTTTATATTTTCAATATCTTTTATACCATTAACTAATAGATAATTAGCCATTAAACCTCTTAACTTTTTTAACGTCATGGAAGAACCAACTAATTTATTATTTTTAACTTCTTTAAAATTTATGGAATAAATATTTTTATTATTTAAATTTAGTAAAGTACTATATTCACCTGATGATAAGTTAATAATAATTTCTTTTTTATTAAGAAGTTCTTTATTAATATCATCATACCAATAATCTTTTAAACTAATATCTAACAATTTATCTTTAATATCTAACCTATAATAATTAATATTATCAAGAGCATTTAATAAACCATAATAAGCAGATAATATATATAAATTACTTAATTTGTCTTCATTAATACTTAAAGCATTTAAATATTTAA
>CAYZTG010000022.1:2222-2764 GCA_964481475.1 uncultured Acholeplasmataceae bacterium
TTTGTATAAATAAATGCATTTATAATTATTATTAAATGACTTATAGTATGAATAAGTACTTAATGAAAGAGTATTACTTAAATTAAAGTTTGTTTTAAAGTCATCAATAGTATAATTTTTTAATATATTATATAGTTTTTTTGTTTTATTAATCATTAAAGGCTCTTTATTACCTTTAATTAAGTTATTAGTAAATGTTTTACTAGGAGAAATTATTATAATCATAGTATTATTTCCTTTATAAAAATATTATTGTATAAACTAAATTTCTTAAAAACCCAACAAGTTAATAATACAAAATAATATGTTATTTGCAAGTCTTTTATGTTTTCCCAAAAAATGTAATTTTCACAAGTTTTTAGTGTTTTTTAATATAATTATGTATACTAAAGCAATTTAACTAATAGATTTTTCTTCAATAATATATTCTAATAAATGTTCTTTATAAATGTTTGTTAGTCTTTTATATATTTTTAAGTTTTCAATTAAATGATAATCACTGCTTATATTCATTAATTCATCATTTAAAACATCTAAGAGTT
>CAYZTG010000022.1:2774-13606 GCA_964481475.1 uncultured Acholeplasmataceae bacterium
AGATACTTTTAATATTGACACATAATCGTTTTCGATATTATTAAAATGTTTAATTAAAATATAAATTTTTGACATATTTACTTTTATAACCTCATCTTGATCCTATCATAGTAAAACTTAAAATACTATAGTAAAATGTAAATTGATTTACAAGAAAAAGTTATATTATTTTATAAGAATTTTTATTTATCGATCAATAAGATTTATGAAATTTTATTTTTTGATACAATATGATAAAATATAACTAAGTTTTCAAGTAGTGTTAAAAAAATGGTAAATAAGGAGACAGCAGATGATTGTTTATACTAATGATATTTCTAACTTTAATTATGATGTTGATAGTGGAGTTATTGCTGATAAAATAGTAGAGAAACTTAATGATGGTGGCTTTTCTCATAATAATCCGAGTGAGTTTAGATCATGGGAAAACTCTCTCTTATATATGAAAAATGTTTTAGATAATCCAATTATTAATTCAAGTTTACATATTGCTATTGAATACAATATTCCAAATACTTCAAAGCGTGTAGATTTTATAATTAGCGGATTAGATGAAGATGATAATCCTAAAGTTATTATTGTGGAACTTAAACAGTGGGAAAAAGCTGTTGCATCAAGTAGAGAAGATTTAGTACTCACATATCTTGCTGGGACAGAAAGAACTGTTCCTCATCCATCATATCAAGCGTATTCTTATGCCAAAACTATTAGCAATTTCAATTCTTATGTTGATGATGAAAAAATAGAATTAATACCATCCGCTTATCTCCATAACTTTAAAGAAGAATATAGAAAAGAATTAGAGCACAAAAAATATTTAGATATTGTAGATAAAGCTCCTTTGTTCTTAAAAAAAGACGCAATAAAACTTAGAGAATTTATTGCTAAACATGTGAAAAAATCTGATAACGGAAATTTATTATTTGAAATTGACCATGGTAAAATAAGGCCATCAAAATCTTTACAAGATGCAATAAGTTCTATGTTAAAAGGAAACGAAGAATTTTATATGATTGATGAGCAAAAAGTTGCTTTTGAAACTGTCTCAAAATTAGTAGAAGATTCCTTTGAAAATGATAATAAATATACAGTTATCATTGAAGGCGGGCCCGGAACAGGTAAAAGTGTAATAGCAATAAATCTATTGGCAAAATTTAAAGATAAGCTTGTAAATTATGTTACTAAGAATGCTGCTCCTAGAAATGTTTATTTTAATTTATTGAGAAGAGACGATTATAAATTAAATTATATTAAAAACTTATTTAAAGGTTCAGGATCATATGTAAATTCTACTAAAAATGAGTTTGATTTATTAATAGTTGATGAGGCTCATAGATTAAATGAGAAATCTGGAATGTTTAAAAATCTAGGTGAAAATCAAATTAAAGAAATTATTTATGCTTCAAAAGTTAGTGTATTTTTTATAGATGAAGATCAAATTGTAACAACATTAGACTTTGGATCAATTGATGAAATTAGAAAACAAGCTAAAAAACTAGGTAGTATAGTTATTGAAGGGGAAGACTATAAATTGTTATCTCAGTTTAGATGTAATGGTAGTGACGGTTATTTAGCTTTTTTAGATGATATTTTAGAGATAAGAAAAACCGCTAACTATGATGGTTTTGATCTTGATTATGATATTAAAATATATGATTCGCCTACAAAAATGAAAAATGACTTAAAAAAATTAAACAAAATCAATAATAAAGCAAGAATGATTGCTGGTTATACTTATAATTGGGTATCTAAAAAAAGAGAAAACAGTGATTTATTTGACATCATTTTGGAAGATGATTTTAAAGCTCAATGGAATTTTGATTCGACAAATACATGGGCAATAGATGAAGAATCGTTTGATCAAGTTGGTTGTATTCATACTTCACAAGGCTTAGAGTTTGATTATGTTGGAATAATTATTGGCAAAGATTTAATTTATAGAAATGGTAAAGTTTTAACAGATTACATGGCTAGAGCTAAAACCGATCAAAGTTTAAAAGGAATAAAAACAACAAAAAACTATGATTTAGCAGATAAAATTATTAGAAACACTTATAAGACATTAATGTCTAGAGGACAAAAAGGTTGTTACGTATATTGCGAAGATAAAGAATTAAATAATTATTTAAATTTAAGAATTAAAAATATTAAGAAATAAAAAATGGGAAAGAGGTTTTTAGTATGTGGGTATTTTTAGTTATTTTGGTTGTTATTGTTATCTTTTTTAGAACACCTCAAGGAAAAGGAATAATTGGTGAAATAAAAGTAAGAATAGCTTTAGTAAAAAATAAAGAAGATAAAAAATATGTTATTAACAATATTATAGTTGTTAATGACGGTAAATCAAGTGAAATAGATCATATTGTTCTTAAAAAAACAGGAATTTTTGTAATAGAAACAAAAAATTATTCAGGACAAATTTATGGTGGAGAAAATGAGCTTAATTGGACGCAAACTTTAAGTTATGAAAAAGTGAAAAACAGTTTTTACAATCCTATTTTACAAAACAGAACACACATCTATCAATTAAGTAAAATATTAGAAAGAAATGATTGTTTCGTTTCATTGATTTCTTTTCCTAAAGCAGATTTAAAAACTAAAACTGTAACTCATGTTGGTAATATAAGAAGCGTTAAAAACGAAATAAATAAGAAGAAGAAAGAATTATTAACAACTGAAGAATTAAATTATTATTATAGTATTTTATTAGAATTAAAAGGTAGCCCTAAAAGAAAAAGAAGAGATCACGTTAAAAGTATAAAAAAAATGAAATCTGATATAGAAAACAATATCTGTCCTAGATGTGGCAGAGAACTTGTTATTAGAAAAGGTAGATATGATAGTTTTTATGGATGTTTAGGATATCCCGAATGTACATTTAAAAAGAAGATAACTAATTAGGATTTTTCCTAATTTTTTATTTTTGCATAAAAAGGCTTATATTGTTGTAAAATAATAAGTAAGAGGTGGTTAGATGAAGTTCTTAAAAGTATTAACTAAAGTGTTAGTAGGAATACTATTGTTTGTAATAGTTGTTTTAATGTATTTTACGATAAGAGAGTACCGTCCTAAACAAATAGAAGAAACGAGTGTTCATAGTAAGTCTAGTGAAGTTGTTAAGTTAGATGAAAGTTTAAAGGTAATGACTTTTAATATAGGTTATAGTGGTTTAGGTAAAGATGAGGACTTTGTGATGGACGGGGGAAAGAAAGGTAGAGCTAATTCTAAAGAAGTTGTTTTGGGTTATCTAAGTGGTATTAAAGACACTCTTGATAGTAATTACGCTGATTTTTATTTGCTTCAGGAAGTAGATAGGCCTTCAAGGAGAAGTTATTTTACTAATCAAGAAGAAGCATTTATGGAAATGTTTAGTAATTATAATTCGGTATTTTCTTTGAACTTTAAAGCCGATTTTGTTCCTTTTCCTGTTTCCTTTACTGATTATATGGGTAAGGTAGAAAGTGGTATTCAAACGTTATCTAAATATCAAATAAAGGAAAGTTTTCGTCATCAAACACCAGGTTCTTTTGCTTGGCCAGTTAAAACTGTAAATCTTAAAAGAGCAATTCAAGTTAATTACTTAAAGATTACTGGAAGTGATAAGTTGTTAGTTTTAATTAATCTTCATTTATCTGCTTATGATGATGGTGGGATGAGAATTGAAGAAACTAAGTATTTAATGGAGTTGTTAGAAAAAGAAAAGGAAGCTGGCAATTATGTCATTGTAGGGGGAGATTTTAATCAAACCTATGAAGATGTGAAAGATAAGTTTCCTGATGTTGAGGGCTTGTGGAATCCGCTTATTTTAAAGGAAGAATCGATTGCTGATGGGTATAGTTTTATTTATAGTGATAAAGCAACTTGCAGATCGCTTGATAAACCGCTTTTAAATGTGGATGATCATCATTATTATATTATTGATGGTTTTATCATTTCTGATAATGTTGAGTTAATTGATTTCACTAATATTGGTTTAGGATTTACTTATTCAGATCATGAACCATTAATACTTGAAGTTAAGTTAAAACCATGAAATATTATATAAAGTTAAGTACTTTTATTGGTGATTTATACGTTATTGAAAGGGCTAGTTATATTACGAATATTACTATTCATAAAGAAGAGATTGAAGGAGCTATACTAAGAGAAACGACTAATTTATTATTAGCAAAGGCATGGTTAAGTAATTACTTTAAGGGTTCTTTAGATGAAGTAACTTTTCCCGTAAAGCAGTTAATGACGCCATTTATGGAAAGAGTGTATCAAGAGACCACTAAGATTCCCTTTGGTCAAACGCTATCATATAAAGAACTTGCAAAAAGAATTGGGAGTCCTAAGGCTTTTAGGGCTGTTGGGACTGCTTTAGGCAAAAATAACCTCCTCATTTTAATGCCTTGTCATAGAGTGATAAAAACTAGTGGTGAACTGGGTGGTTTTACTGGTGGGATTGATCTGAAAATTAAGTTACTTGAGCATGAGACCGTGAGAAGCAAATAGTTTTTATTAATATTTTAATATGATAAACTATTGATGGTGATAAGATGATTAGATTAGTTTTAATGAAGCAAAAAGAAAAAAAATATTTAATAAGCTTGGCAATTTTTTTTAGTATTTTTTTATTTATTTATTTTATGCTTGATTATCTTTCTGGGGGTTACGCTCCTATGATAGAAGATTTTGGAATTTATTTAGTTGTTTTAAATATAATTGTCAATATTTTAATGAGTGCTATTTCTGCTTTAATGTTTAATTTTTCAACTGCTCTCCAAAGCTTGTCAAAAAGAGGTGAAAGTACAGGATTGATGTCTTTTATAAGTGTTATTTTTGGCTTTTTCACTTTTGGTTGTACTAGTTGTATGATTGCTTTTTTGGCTGCGGTGGGAATAAATTTTGCTGTTATTCCGCTTGCAATGCATAATTTTCCTTATAAATTGATTGGACTTAGCTTACTAGGGATTGTTTTTGTGATTCAACTATATATTATTAAAAAATCAACATGCAAGATTTAATCTTGTATTTTTTTTTAAAAAATAATTTTAGTAGCGCTTACAAAAAACATGCTATAATAGAAGAGGTGATAACAGTGAGTGTAGATTTTGAAAAAAAGTTATTGAATGAACAGTTGCTTTTTTTGGGCGAAGAATTTAATGGAGAGACGAATAAGTACCGTGAGATAATGATGCTTTATTATGCCGCAATTAAACAAGTTCAAACTAAGTTAGAAATTTTAAATGATGAACTTCAAGTAACGATGAAAAGAAATCCGATTGAGTTTATTAAAGTAAGATTAAAGAGTCAAAAATCAATTATTAGGAAGATGAATCGTTATGGGATTGAAAAATCAATTAATAATTTAACGGAAATTACTGATATTGCAGGTGTGAGAGTTATTTGTAGTTATATTGATGATTTGTATGATGTAGCTAATATGTTTGTTAAACAAGATGATGTTAAACTAATTCAAATTAAAGACTATATTAAAAAGCCAAAACAAAATGGTTATCGCAGTCTTCATTTATTAGTAGAAATACCGGTTTTTTTCTCAAGTGTAAAAAGAAGTATTAAAGTAGAGATTCAAATTAGAACGATTGCAATGGACTTTTGGGCTCAGTTAGAACATGATATGGAATATAACCATGTTAAAGAAGCAACTACTGAGATTAAAGAGGAACTAAAAATATGTGCCGATATTATTCATGATACCGATTTAAAAATGCAAGCAATCAAACAAAAATTAAGAGGCACCAAGGATGTTATTTGAAAAATTAAAAATTAAAGATATAGAACTTAAAAATAGAATTGTGATGGCTCCGATGTGTATGTACTCTGCTGAAGGTGGTTATGTAAATGATTTTCATATAATTCACTATGCAACTAGAGCAATGGGCCAAATTGGTTTAGTAATTATCGAAGCAACAGCTGTTTTAGAAAATGGTCAGATTACTAAAAATGATTTAGGAATTTGGGATGATTTACATGTTAAAGGATTAAATTGGATTGTAAAAAGAGTAAAATATTTTGATGCTAAAGTAGGTATTCAATTAGCTCATGCTGGTAGAAAAGCTAAAGATACTAATAATACGATCGCCCCTAGTGCGGTCGCTTTTAGTGATTATAAACTGCCAAGAGAAATGACTATAAAAGAAATTAAGGATGTCATTAATGCTTTTCGTTTAGGGGCAAAGAGAGCTTTTGAAGCGGGCTTTGACTTTATTGAAATTCATGCTGCTCATGGTTATTTAATTAATCAGTTTTTATCTCCTCTAGCGAACAAAAGAACTGATGAATATGGTGGTACTAGGGAAAAGAGAACTAAGTTCCTAATTGAAATCTTAGAAGAAGTTAGAAAAGAGTGGCCTGCTGAAAAACCATTGGGAATTCGTGTTAGTGCCACAGAATATGATAGTGGTGGAATTAATGGTGATGAGATCGTAAAAATAATAAATTTAATTCCTCAAGGATTAATTGATATTATTAATGTTTCAACTGGGGGACTTGTTTATTCAATACCGCCTACTTATCCAGGCTATCAAATGCCATATGCAAAAAAAATTAAAAAAGAGACTAACTATTTTGTTATGGGTGGGGGCTTAATTAAAGATGGAGTATTTGCCAACGATTTAATTAAAGCAGGAGAAAGTGACTTGTTATATTTTGGACGTTTAGCCTTGAGGGAACCTTATTTTCCTTTGCGGTTTGCCATCCAATTAAAATATGATTTACCTTATTTAAAACAATATGAAAGGGCTAAGGATATTTAAATGAAACATTTTGATGAGTTTGCTAAGCAAAGAAATAACTTATATATTATTAGAAATAAACATAAGCAAATTGTTTATGTGAGTGAGACTTTCTTTGGTGGTAAAACATTTACGGTGGAATCGGTAAATGATTTTTATAGTAAGATTATTAATATTAAAGGTAACCAAATTAATATGTTAGAGTTTTTAACAAGTGAAATTGTAGAAGAAGATTGTTTTTATACTAATCACCAAATACCACTTCACATTACTACTCTCCAGTTTGATATTAATAAAACAAAATACTATTTAGAACATTATGAACTTTTTGATGATAGTGATCCTTTAACTTCTCTACCAACAAGAACAACACTTACTTATATGGTTAAGGATTTAATTATGACTAATAAGCCATTTCAACTACTTTATATGGATTTTGATAGTTTTAATAAGTATAATGATAAAATTGGTTATGCTAAAACTGATTTAATCCTACAAAGAATTACTGATATAATGGAAAAACATGTTTACCCAAATAAAGCTTTTAGGTATGGTGGTGATGAGTTTATTATCCTTTTTTATGAAGAAACAGAGATTGATGTAGAAATGGCAAATTATAAAGAAAAGATTACTAAAATTCAGTTGCTTGAAGATTTTGATTTCTCCTATGGAGTAAGTTCCTATCCTAAAGCAAAATCACTTGATGAGTTAATAATTGATGCAAGTAATAAAATGAAACTTCATAAAAGTAGTAAAAAGCTTCCTTCTTAAGGAAGTTTTTTTTCACTTTGTTTGCGAAGAACGAAGATTGTTAGTATAATTACTTTGGTGATACTATGAAAGAAATAATGTATGATATTAAAGGAATGACTTGTGCAGCTTGTGTTAGCGCAGTTGAGAAAACAGCACTAAGAACACCTGGAGTAAAGGAAGCGAACGTTTCTTTACCAACTGAACAGTTAAGAGTAGTAGTTGATGAAGAAACTTATGAAGAAAAGCAATTATTTAAAAATATTATTCTAACTGGATATAAGGCATCCCCAATTGATAAAGAAGAATCATTAGCAAATAAACAACATAAAAAATTAAAGGAAATGTGGCTTAAAATAGTGATATCTACGCTATTTTTAGTCCCTTTGTTATATATTTCAATGGGAAGTATGATTTCTCTTCCGCAAATACCTTTTTTAAATATTGACAAATACCCGCTAAACTTTGCAGTAGCCCAACTAATTTTAACTTTACCGGTTATGATTGTAGGATATAAATACTACCTTAATGGTTTTAAAAATATTTTTAGAGGACACCCTAACATGGATTCATTAGTAGCGATCGGAACGTTAAGTAGTTTTGGCTATGGCGTTTATGCTTTAATTAAAATTGCTTTAGGGGATGTTAGTTTTGCCCATTTACTATATTTCGAAAGTGCTGCTGTAATATTAACATTAGTAATGGTAGGAAAATACTTAGAACAAAAATCAACGACTAAAACAACAAGTGAATTAGAAAAGTTAATGGATTTAAAACCAAAAACAGCGTTATTATTCGATGGTGACACTTACTTAGAAGTTTTTCAAGAAGATTTAAAAGTCGGAGATATCTTAATGGTAAGACCAGGAGATGTTATCCCAACGGATGGTATTATTACGAATGGAAATACTTCAATTGATGAGCAAATGATGACTGGTGAATCTCTTCCAAAGGAAAAAACAATGGGCAGTGAAGTAATTGGCGGAACAGTTAATATTACTGGAGCAATCTTAATGAGGGTTACTGAAGTAGGCGATAAAACTGTCTTATCAACAATTATTCAAAAAGTAAGCGAAGCTCAAATGAAAAAAGCGCCTATTCAAAAGTTAGCCGATCTTATTAGTGGTTATTTTGTTCCTGGAGTTTTTGTTATAGCAATTATTGGTTTTGTTTTATGGTGGATCTTAGGGAGAGATTTTAATACGGCAATTAATGTTTTTGTTTCCGTCTTAGTAATCGCCTGTCCATGTGCTTTAGGACTAGCAACACCGACTGCAATCATGACAGCAAGTGGCAGTGCTGCTAAACACGGTATTTTAATTGCCACTGGGGAAGCATTAGAAGTAGCACACAAAGCAACCTTAATTGCTTTTGATAAGACCGGGACGATTACTAAGGGTGAATTAAGTGTCCAAGAAATTATTACAGTCGCTGAGATGACAAATTTAGAATTATTAATGATAGCAGCTTCCTTAGAACAACAATCTAATCATCCAATTGCCTTGGCAATAATTAATGAAGCAAAAAATAGGAAGATTAAACTGGCTAATGTAGCTAATTTTGAAAATCATACGAGTTTAGGTATAAAAGGTGAAATTAATCAAGTTACTTACTATATTGGTAATGAAAAATGGATGATTACTAACAAAATAAAACTAGGTCAAGAAGCAAATCTTATTAAAAGAGGTGAAGGAAAGAGTTACCTTTATTTAGCAAGTGATAAGTTATTAGGTTTAATTAGTGTTTCAGATGATTTTAGAGAAGAAACATTTCAAGTAATAAAAGCATTAAATGAACTAAATATTAAAACTGTTTTATTATCAGGTGATAATCAAGATACAGTTAATTATATGAGTAAGCAAATTGGAATAACAGAAGCATATGGCTCCTTATTTCCAGAGGATAAACAAAAAATTATCAAGCAATTGAAAACTGAGCATACTGTGATGATGGTCGGTGATGGAATTAATGATGCGATTGCCTTAAAAGAGGCTCATTTAGGAGTTAGTCTATCCTCAGGAACAGATGTGGCGATGAGTAGTGGCGATGTTGTTTTAATGGGAGATAACTTAATGTCATTATTAACATTAATAAGTCTCTCTAAAAAAACAGTTGTCAATATAAAAGAAAACTTGTTTTGGGCATTTATCTATAATATAATAGGTATTCCAATCGCTTTAGGAATCTTAACACTATTTAACGATAATTGGTTCTTAAATCCAATGATAGCAGCCTTAATGATGAGTTTATCAAGTGTCAGTGTCGTTTTAAATGCATTAAGACTTAAAAGATTTAAGGGGGTGAAATAATGGAGTTAAAGGTTATTGGAATGACATGTGGTCATTGTGAAAAGACAATTAAAAATGCTCTTCAAAAACTAAAAATAAAGAATGTAAAAGTAGATTTAGAAACTGGGATTGTTTCATTCAAAGAAAATAAAAAAGTTAGCAGAGAAACAATTGCAAGAGCAATTATTGAAGCTGGTTACCAAGTAGAATAAAAGGGGAAAATTCCCCTTTTTTTATTAAAACTAATTCACTTTCAAAGTAATTTCTTAAAAACTTTAAAATATTTTTTATCGGTATTTCTGAAGAAATATGATCTTGATCATTACCGGCAAAATGAAGCCCGATTAGATTACCATTTCGATCAAAAACACCACCACCGCTTGATCCTTTTCCTTGAATAGCGGATGTTTGTAAAGCATGACAACCATTCTTACAAATTGACTTATCATCTTTTAAAACGACAACCGTATCTAATTTTAAAATATAACCACCTTTAACTTGATTAAAATCATAAGAGTTACCGTCAGAAGGACTACCGATTGCGAAAACCGGATCATGGACGGCATAATCAACTGGGATATAAGTCTTAAGTTGATTATCATCAAGAGCAGTTAGAACTTGCTCACTAGTAATTACTTTTAATAAAGCTAAGTCAGCAGTTTCTTTTTCATAACTTACTAAAGTAATTCCTTCAGTAAGTTTATTATCTAAATTATCATAAACAATCTCAAAAGGATAAGCACCGCGAGCATCTTTAATAACGTGGTAATTAGTCAAAATATAATACTCATAAAATCTTTTATTATTTTTCGTGATTGGTTGTTCTTTGATGACGACCCCTGAACCCCAAGTACGAGCTCTAGGTGAATAAATCCCAACTACGCTTTGCTTCTTTAAATTAATGAGATTGTTATCAATAGATTTATAGACTACAAAATCTTTTTTAAGATTAACTAATTTTTCATTAATTACTAAACCTTGGATAGTAAAAGTTAAATATTCTTCTTCATTAAAATCAACTTCAAAATAAAAGTTTATTAAAGTAAAATTATTG
>CAYZTG010000023.1:0-13305 GCA_964481475.1 uncultured Acholeplasmataceae bacterium
TTCACTCCTGTTAAAATTGGTCTTTTTTCATATTGACTTGTTGCATAATTGGTTTCTTTAATAATTGACTTAAGTGTTTGAACATCAAAAGTTAATTGTTGACCATTTTCTAAAAAATCAACATCTGGATAATCTTCAACATCCATTATGTGTAATTTATACTCTATACGGTCAGATTTAATCATCAATACTTTACTTTCAACCATCGACATTTCAATATTGCCTTCTATTTTGCGGGTAATATCAATTAAATACTTACCAGGTACAACAATTTTCCCAGTTGATTTTACCTCTAAGCTAGGGTCGCTAACAATAGTTTGAATCGCGATATCCGTATTACTTGAAGTCAGCACTAAATAATCATCATAAACCTCAATTTTTATACCATTCAAGATAGGAAGAGGTGTCTTTAGTGGTAACCCTCTTTGGATAATATTAAGTGCATCTAACAATATTTCTTGATTTACATTAAAAATCATATTCGCTCTCCTTTTATTCTTTCATTAATCTTTATAATAGTAAAGCCGTGTGGATATGTTGATAACTTTTTGAAACGCCTTCACCATGATAATAATTATACCATAAAACAAACATTTTTACCACAATTTATTACTATTTATCCATCTTTTTTAATAATTGTTCAATTGCTGTATTTAATTCAAAATCGTATTTTCTTTGAGACTCTATTTTAGCAATTGCATTTAAGACCGTGGAATGATCTCTATCACTGAAAAAACTACCAATTGTTTTATAAGGAATATCATGTTTTTTCTTGATCAAATACATTGAAATATGTCTTGGTAACGTGAAAACAGCTCTTCTTGACTTACCAATCATATCATGGACGGTGATGTTATAATATTCCGCAACAATGCTTTGGATTTTATCATAACTGTTTTCACTATATTGCATTGTGTTTTTCTTAGTTTTAATTAAAGGATCTAATGCTTCTTCAGCAGATTTAAGGTTCGTCTCAATTTCATTAATCATTGAATAATATAAAACTCTTTTTAATGCTCCTTCTAATTCTCTAATATTTGAAGTAAAATAAGAGGCGATAAATTCTAAAACTTCAACAGGAACATTATCCATATCTGGAGCTTCTAAAACAAGTTTTTTTCTCAAGATCTCTACTCTATGTTCTAAATCAGGAACACCAATGTCAACAGTTAAACCTTGTTGGAATCTGCTAGTGAGTCTCGTCATCATATTTCTAAGCTCATTAGCTGGCTTATCAGAAGTTAAAACAATTTGTTTGTTTTGATTAGTTAAGTAGTCAAATATCTTAAAAAACTCTAATTGGGTCTTCTCTTTATCAGATAATTGTTGGATGTCATCAATTAATAATACATCTACCGTACGATACATATCATTGAACTCATCCATTTTTCCTTGTGAGACTTTGTTTATATAATTTTCTAAAAAATCAGTAGCTTTTTGATATAAAACGTTTGTAGTAATATCACTATCTAAAATATAATTACCAATCGCTTGCATTAAATGGGTTTTACCTAAACCTACGTCTCCGAAAATATAAAAAGGGTTTGCAACTATTCCTGGCTGGTCAGCAACCTTTAAAGCCATCTGGAAAGCAAAACGGTTAGATTTACCTACAACAAAGTTATTAAACGATAAAGTCGCATTTAAATCGCCTTTTCTGTATTTATTATCTAAGTCAATTTCTGGCCCTATGAAGCGCTGTTCGTTCTCTAATTCGTTTTTTAAGACGAATTTAAAGCCAACGAGTTCTTTTTCATAGAGAGTTTTAGCAAGTGAATTTATCTTATTAAGGTATAATCTATTAATTCTTGTTTGTATATATGGCGAAGGAGCAACAACATATAAATAACTATCATTTATTTTTTGAACATTAGAAAGCGGTTCAAAATATTCATTATATATTTCGTCCTCCAAACTTTCATGCATCTCTGCTAAAATTTGCTCCCACAAACTTTGATATTCCTGCATAATCTACACCCCTCAATAATCGTAAATATATATTATCACATAAACAACCAAAAACTAAACAATACTTAGCCACAAAAACTGTGGATAACTTTACAAAATACCAGTTATAAACTTATTGATTGTGGATAAAAAACTAAAGCAAATCGCTTAGTTAAGAGATTTAAAAAGTTATCAAGATATCCACAATCATAAAAAGTTGTGGAAAAATTTCCCACATTCGCATTGTTTGTAAGTTTATATTATAAAAGTTTTTTCATAATCAAAAAAAAGACTAAAAAGTGTTGACTTTTCTTAAATATGATTATATAATATTGAAAGCGCGATTTCTAATTTTGTAGAAAGGGTGATTAAAATGAAAAGAACGTATCAACCGAGCAACATTAAACATAAAAGAAGACACGGTTTTAGAGCTCGAATGAAAACAAAAGAAGGACGTCAAGTATTAGCTAGACGCCGTGCTAAAAACCGAGTTAGGTTATCAGCATAATTAAATAGAAATTTTATAATAACTAGAACGACCAGATAAAAGAACATTATTTTTTGGTCGTTTTTTTATTAAAATAATGAAGAAAAAATTTAGAATTAAAAAAACTAAAGAAATCGATGCGATAATAAAAAATAAAATTAGATCTGGAAATAAATTCTTTGTAATATATTACAAAGAAAATAATCTTAGTAATTTCAGATTTGCTATTTCTATTGGTAGAAAATATGGTATAGCAGTAACAAGGAATAAAATTAAAAGACAAATTAGAGAAGTTTTTTCAAAAATAGAGTTTAAAAACTTCGATCTTGTTGTAATAGTCAAAAAAGAAGCTGCAGAATTAACATTTATAGAAATAAAAAACAATTTAGAGAAATTAATTAAAAATTTAATAGAAACGGAGAAAAACGAATGAAAAGTAGAAAAAAGATTTTATCTTTGCTTGTTGTGGTAACACTTCTATTTGTTTTGACAAGTTGTGGAGGAAATATTACTAGTCCAATTACTACATCAACTAAAAGCTTTTTCGATTGGGTATTGGTTATTCCAATTGCTTGGATTATGCAGTTCTTTTCAGGTATAACAGGCAATAACTTTGGATTTGGTATTATAATAACAACAATCATTATTAGAACAATCGCTTGGCCGATTTATGCTAAAAGTAATGATTTGAGTTTAAAAATGTCATTAGCACAACCGGAAATAAACCGTCTTCAAGCTAAATATGCTGGGAGACAAGATAAAGAGTCACAACAAAAAATGAGTATGGAGATGCAACAAATATACAAAAAATTCAACATTAATGTACTTGGTTGCTTAATGCCCTTCATACAAATGCCGATCTTTATTGCTGTATATCAAGTTGTTCAGCGAATCAGTTTAGAAGGAGGAAATTGGGCTCACAAAGTAGCCAACAATAACTTCTTAGGTATTGACCTTACAAAAGCAGGAAATTTAAAATTCTTCATGCCAGGTGAAACGGGTGATTGGAAAGGATGGCTATTAGCGTTTATTGTAGCAGGAACTAACATTGCTCTAAACTTCTTAGCACTTAGAAAACCAAGTTATCAAAAGCAAACAGCAAGCCATGGATATCAATCTAACGAAGCAGCACAAAGCCAAAAAATGATGAAATACATGCAAATATTTATGGTAGTAATGATGTTTGGGATTTCATTAAACAGCAACTCATTAGCTTTATATTGGGTCATAGGTAATACATACTCAATTGGACAAAATTTAGTAAACAGAAAATTAAGTGAGAAAAAATTCCACAAGATGCAAAATCAAGATTTGGTGGTGATGAGCAATGATAAAAAGAATTGAATTTGAAGCAAAAACATTAAAAGAAGCTGAAGAAAAAGCGATTGAATATTTTAAGACAAATTTAGAGTATATCGAAATAAACGTTCTTAGAGAGCGAAAAGGAATTTTAGGGATTGGCTCTACTACCGTTTATGAAGCGATTTTAGATATTAACTTAGCTTTTGAAGGGAAAAAGTACTTAGATTCCATTTTACGTGAGTTGAACATCGACGCTGTCATTGAGTTTCGTGTTAAAAACGAGAGAACAGAGGTTTTCTATAATATTCAAAGTAAAGAAAATGCACTCTTAATTGGTGCTGATGGCAGAACTCTAAACGCAATACAACAGCTTTTAAGAGCATTTATTAGTAAAATATCACCAGAACAAACTAAAATACATTTAGACATTGGTGGGTATAAAGAAAATAAAAAAAGACAACTAGAAATTTTAGCAACAAAAACAGCTAAAGAAGTTGCAACAACAGGTATAGAAGCTAAACTCGATCCAATGGGAGCTTATGAAAGACGAATCATTCACACCAAACTAGCTGAATGGAGAGATATTTATACCATTTCAGAAGGTGAAGGCGAAGAAAGAGCAATTATAATCAAACCAAAAAAGAAATAGGGAATCAAACCCTATTTTTTATTTGTAATAAAATAAAGCATGATATAATATACACATGAAGAGAATAATTAAATGGGTTGTAGTGTTGTTTATGGGGTTTTTAATTTTTTCTACAGGAGTAACGTTAGCTGAATCTATAGCAGTAAGACAAAAAATTAAAAATTTCACAAAACTAGGGATACTACAAGAAGCACAAAGTGATTCAAAAACTAAATATTATAAAGTTTCACGTGAAACATTGGGGTTCGAAGAAGAGTTCATCAGAAAACCTTTCTACTCTGATGATTATGCTGATATTGGTGCCGAAGGCGATATTTTTGTTACGCAACAATCTCCTTTTCCCTCTTACCCTGGTGTTCATCAATTAATATCTTTCTATTTTGGTGGGCATGCGGGATATGTGGGCCCGAACAATGAAATCTATGAGATTGCGGGAATTCCATCTGGGGATGAAAGTTTTTTAAAAGTTTTCTTCAAAGGAAGTCCATCTACTGTTGCGAATGTTTCCTCGAATTACTGGATGAATGATACTTATCGTACTGAAAGTGACGCTTCTTATCGAGCTTATGGAAGTTATTATAGGAAAGAATGGATTGGTCTTAGAGTCAAAGGTGTCTCGAAACAAGAAATAGGTTATGTCACTGATTATATGAAAGATCTTGTTGATAGAGAGGTACAATACAACTTTACATTCATTCTTAATAGGAAGGATAGATATTATTGCACTGATATGATGAATAGATCATATGAAACTATTATTATAAATAATAGTTTCAAAAAAATCGATTTAAATTATGATATGGTTGCTACTACAGTTAACGATTTAATATTGTCTAAGGATGTTTATTTGGCTTATTATGTTAATGCTGATGAAAATGGCGTGAAGCATGTTTACTATATAGATTAAAAGGGGTGATTAAATGGATTATTTTGTTGTGAGTTTGTTAATAATTATTATTTTGTTGATTATTGGTTTATTTTTATTTTTTATTTTTTCTAAAAAAGAAGAAAAAGATAGTGATTTAAAACAAGACATTTTGATTAGTTTAGCTGAACAAATTGGAAATTTGAAAGAACATACTCAAATTACTCTTGCTGGGTTTGACAAACGAAGTGGTAAGGATTTTATAGATTTTAGTGAAAAGATTACTATGACTATTGAAGAAAGAATGAATAAAATTGATAAAAAAGTTGAAGATAGACTTGGAGAAGGTTTGTCTCAAACGAATAAGACTTTTCAAGATGTTGTAGCAAGGCTTGCTAAAATTGATGAGGCTCAAAAGAATATCGAAAAACTTTCTCTTGAGGTTGTGTCACTTTCGGACATCTTATCTGATAAGAAGGCGAGAGGCTCTTTTGGTGAGTTTCAATTGGAAACGATTTTTGAGAAAGTTTTTGGCTTAAATAGACCAGAAATATATCAAAAGCAGTTTAAGTTAAGTAATGGCTCTATAGTAGATATGATTCTTCATATGCCTGAACCTATGGGGAGTTTACCGATTGACTCTAAGTTTCCTTTGGAGAACTATCAAAAACTTTATGATAAGGAAATTAGTGAAGTTGAAAGAAAACAATATTCTAAAATGTTCGAAAGAGATCTAAAAAAACATATTGATGACATTTCGTCAAAATATATTATTGCTAATGAGACTGCTAATCAAGCTATTATGTTTGTTCCGGCAGAAGCTATCTTTGCGGAGATAAATGCATATTATGAAAGTGTGATTTTATATGGTCAAGAGAAAAAGGTTTGGTTAGCATCACCGACGACGCTGATGAGTATCTTATCTACGGCTCATGTTGTTTTAAAAGATATTGAAAGAAGTAGATATAGTGAAGAAATTCAAAAACAACTAAATCTATTGGCTGTGGAGTTTGAAAGGTATGCTGACAGGTGGGATAAACTTAAAAGAAACATTGGGACAATTTCAAAAAGTGCTGATGATTTAGAAATAACATCAACTAAAATAACGAAAAAATTTAAGCAAATTTCTAAGGTGGATAAAGCGTTGTTTGCCGAAGATAATGAGGAGTTATTATTTAGTGACGAAGAAAACGATGAATAAAGTCGTTTTTTTTAACGTTTTTTGATATAATACTTAATAGTTTAGTGGGGAGATGGAAATGAAAGTATTAATTTATCAAAGGAAGCAAAAGATGTTAAGTAAATCAGGAATAGGAACGGCATTTAAGCAACAAAGAGAAGTTTTGTTAACTAATGGGGTAATTTTGGTTGATGAAATTAAAAAAGCCGACATAGCGCATTATAATACTGTTTTTAGAGATGCTTATAAAAACATGAGATCTGCTCAGAAAAATAATAAGCCGGTTGTTGTATATGCACATTCTACTAAAGAAGATTTTTTAAATTCTTTTAATTTTGCCCCCTTTATAAAAAGATGGTTTTATCGGAGACTAAGATTAATGTATTCTAAAGCTGATGTTTTAATAACAGTTTCTCCTTATGCGAAAAGGTTAATAGAAAGTTATCAGTGGACAAGCGCTCCTATACATGTAATTTCAAACGGAATTAACGTTAAAGATTATGAAAGAAAAGAAAACAGAGTAACGGAGTTTTTAGAATATTTTAAGTTGAATAAAGAAGACAAAGTAATAGTTGGAATTGGTTTTTTGTTCGAGAGAAAAGGCGTTCATGATTTTATTGAAATTGCCAAATTATTTCCTGATGTGAAGTTTATTTGGTTTGGTACTTTGCCTAAAATAAGCCAAACAAGAAAGATTAAAAAAGCAATTAAAGGAAAACCGGATAACGTGATTATGCCGGGATATATTAAAGGAGATATTGTCAAAGGAGGCATCTCGTTCTCGAAGGCATTATTGTTCCCTAGTTATGAAGAAACAGAAGGTATAGTTGTCTTAGAGGCGATGGCCGCAAAAACTCCTGTTTTAATTAGAGATATACCAGTATATGATATATTTTCTCATGAAAAAGAAGTTTTGAAAGCTGTTGATAATGAAGGGTTTATTGGCAATGTAAAAAGAGCTTTGAATGAAGATTTAACAACCATTACCGAAGAAGCTTATAAAAACGTATTAAAAAAAGATTTACAAGAAGTGGGAAACCAAATTAAAGAAGTGTATGAAGAATTATTAAAGGAAAAAGATAAATAATGGAACTAATTAGAGAATTGAAAAAAGACATTAAGAGTTATGTAGGAAAAAATGTAAAGATAGCAGGTTGGGTTAGAAATAATAGAGCTCAAAAAGAGTTTGGTTTTTTAACTATCAATGATGGAACAACGCTTGATTCAATCCAAGTTGTATATGAACAAAACTTAAATAATTTTAAAGATATCCAAAAAATTAGAGTAGGATCGAGTGTTATTATTGAAGGGTTATTTATTGAAACACCTACTATGAAACAACCCTTTGAGATTAAAGCTAGTGAAGTAGAGTTGTTTGGTGATGTTGATGATGATTATCCAATTCAACCAAAAAGGCATTCAAGAGAATTTCTAAGAGAAAATGCTCATTTAAGAATGCGCACAAATTTATTTAACGCTATTTTTAGAGTAAGAAGTGTAGCTGCTCATGCGATCCATAATTTTTTCCAGGAGCAAGGCTTTGTTTATGTGAATACGCCACTAATCACAGCTAGTGATGGTGAAGGTGCGGGAGAAATGTTTGCGGTAACAACCCTTCCGCTTGAAAATGTTCCGAAAGAAGAAGGACAAGTCAATTACCAAGAAGACTTTTTTGGGAAACAAACATTCTTAACAGTTACCGGTCAACTTCAAGCAGAAACATACGCACAAGCATTTCGAGATGTTTATACCTTTGGACCAACCTTTAGAGCGGAAAACTCTCAAACACAAAGACATGCATCAGAGTTTTGGATGATTGAACCAGAAATGGCCTTTACCGATTTAAAAGGGATGATGGAAGTTGCTGAAAAAATGGTGAAATACATTATTAAAGACGTCTTAAAGAGATGTCCTGATGAAATGGATTTATTTAATAATTTTGTTGAAAAAGGTTTATTTGAAAGACTCAACAAAGTATTAAACGCTGAGTTTAAGATCATGACTCATAAAGAAGCGATTACGGACATGTTAGGTTCAAAGCATAAATTTGAAAATGAACCAAAATATGGTGGTGATTTAGCTAGAGAACATGAAAAATACTTAACCGATAAGTATGGCGCGGTCTTTGTAACAAATTGGCCTAAAGATATTAAAGCCTTTTATATGAGATTAAATGATGATAATGAGACTGTTGCCGCAGTAGATTTGTTAGTCCCTGGTTCAGGAGAATTAATTGGCGGTTCCCAAAGAGAAGAAAGATTGCCATATTTGTTGAAAAGAATGGAAGAAATGAACGTTCCCACAAAAGATTTATGGTGGTACATAGATTTAAGAAGATTTGGTGGAGCGACTAGTTCTGGATATGGATTAGGATTTGAAAGAATGATTATGTATTTAACTGGAGTTGAAAACATTAGGGATGTTATTCCTTTCCCAAGAACACCAAAACATGTAGAATTTTAAATAAAAAAAGTCGATCTTAAAGTCGACTTTTATTTTTTAAAATTTAATAGTTTAATTATCCCAAGGCATTTTTAAGTGTGGTTCCCAAGTAAAATTGGTGATTTTTTGGTTTGTTTCAAAATTCCAATCAGGAGAACGATCTCCGTTTGTGTTTATTGGATAGCCGTGCAACCCCCACCCATTAATTCTCGCTCTTTCTTCAGCAAATCTCAAGAAAACTACATAAGGAACAAAATCAGAAGTTAATTCCCTATCAATAGAAGTTATTGTTGCTGAAACGGATGTTGATAACCCTTCTCTAACGGTTAAAAATTGCGATAAATTATCATTTATCCAAACTAAACCAATATTTCTACCATATGTTTCTGTTAAAGAGTAGTTTGGAATTGATTGAACGTAGATTTCTTTGTTTTTGTGGTCTTTTAAAATATATTCTTTATTTAGTTTGCTTGCTACATATCCCCAAGGCTCAGCAACGACATTTCCTCCGTCTACTTCAGGTGTATCGATATAATAATAGCGATGAGACATTGAGTTTTGTTTGCCTTCAAAAGCAAATGTAGCAGTGTCTCCGTCAGATATTCCTTGAACATCAGTAACTCTAACCGCTCCACCGGTTCCTAAAGAACCATTTGCATACTCTCTTAGTTTGTATTGCACCTCTAATTTAGGGCCTTTGTATAAATCCTCTAAAGTTTTAATCTTATGTTTATCATTTTTTAAAAATTGGAAGACATCAGCAATATAAGAAATGTAGTTAAACCAACTATATTCAACACTTGGTCGATAGTCTTCTTTATTACCTAACCTTATTAATGTCAAATTGACACTAAATTCAATCGGAAAACCAATATGACCGACAACGTCAACAGGCTTATCGGATTTAAATAATTCAATTACATCATCGCCATTATAAGGAAGATTACCATCCTCATAAACAAAATCAATCAAACTAGCATATTTTTCAATTGTAAAATTAGCACCGCCAATAACATAATAACTATTTGCTTTAATAATTCCTTCTAGTTGAATAGAATTAGTAACTTCGTTTGAACCGTTTTGATAAAAATTCAATTTAAACTGCGATAAGTCTTCGTCTTCGTTACTGTTATTATAAAGTTCGATAACGTTGTTCCTAATGCTAGAAGCGGTAAACAGTTTTGAAATTACCACATTTGCAGAAAACTCTTCATCAAGCCATTTAGCAATCAATGTGATATTATCTGTCACTTCTAGTTTAAACTCATATTTGGTTTCCCCTAAATACCAGCCTCCAAAAAAATAGCCATCTTTAGTGGGTTCAATAGGCTCTTTTGCTTTGTTTCCAAAAGAAACATTTTGAGAGGCAACAGGTGTTCCTCCATTACTATTGAAAGTAACTTTATACTTTTTCTCACAAGACAATAAGAACATTGAGAAAAAGACCAAAACCAAAATTGATAAAAATTTCTTTTTCATTTTATTTTTCACCTTCTTTATTATTTTTAAATTGTTCTTCTAATAAGAGCATTTGTTCTTTCTTTTTTAATCTTCTTTCTTTTAATTTAATAATAACGTATTTATGATAAAAAAGTAAGTAATAAGCGGTAATTAAAAAGATAAAATCAAGAGTTAGTGGAAGAATAAATAATTTATTTGTTTGCTTAAATAATTTTAAATGAAGCGGATTATAAAAAATTAAATCATTGTTTTCTAAATTTGTTTTATCATTGAACACGATATTATTGGGAACGACATTCTCAATATCTCGATTATAAAGCGGATTAAAAACATCCTCGTAAGTAAAGTTATCTAGATTTTTGTTAGAAAGAATTACTAAAGTTTTATCTGGTAAGTCGTTTTTTAATTGGTATGAAATTACCATCTTTTCAATTTGGGCATAATCATTTGCTGTTTTAAAACTATCTAAATGGAAAAAAGCAACTCTTTTGTTTGAACCGGGAATAATTAAAAAGGGATCTTCAAGATATTTTGTCTCAAAAGAAGAAGGTTTTTCATTTACTGTTGTTGATAATTTTAAAATAGGCATTTCATGAATATCAACATCCATGAACAGATCATTTACGACAATGTCATCAAGAACAATAACAAAACCATCCTTATAAGTGTTTTTTTTAGATTCAATTGTTGAGTAAATTGAGATAGACAGCTTGTATCTTAAAGAATCATCGCTATAGTCTTCAAATGTTTCTTTATAAAGTGGCTCATACGCGACATATGTTTTTGTTCCATCGTTATTAAAGGAGATTAATGTCATGGAAACAAAGTCATAATCACTCTCGTTGAGCATTTCTTTGTTGTCTATTAAGTAATCAAAACGTCTAGAAGCTAGTATGGAACTAACGATAAAAAATATTGTTAATAGACCGAAAATAAAAAACAAAATTTGAAAGATCTTTCTCGCCATATTTTTAATTCCCTCCTTTTTGAAAATAATGTTCTTTTTCTTGATAAAGATATCTATTTATTATATAATAAATTGTGTTAAACTCAAATTTATGAATAATAGATAAACTATATATACATTATAGACAATTCTTCAAAAGAAACATACTAATTAATTATTTAAATAAAAATTGATAAAATGAAAAGGAGTAAATTATAGTGGAAAGTGCAAAAGAAAAAAGTACAGGATTATCAATTAAGTTAGAAGCGCTTACAAAAGTTTTTCAAGACAAAAAAAGTGGTAGAGAAACTAGGGCTGTTGATAATTTCGATGTCTTAATTCCTGAAGGGAAATTGGTGGGTCTTTTAGGTCCTTCTGGTTGTGGTAAGTCAACAACTCTTTATATGATTGCGGGATTATTAGATCCAACAAACGGAAAGATTTTTTTCGGTAATGAAGATGTTACGGAGTTATCACCAGAAAAAAGAGGAGTGGGTTTAGTTTTTCAAAACTATGCGCTTTATCCTCATATGACAATAGCTAAAAATATTTCTTTCCCGTTGGAAAACTTAAATTTAAAGAAAAGAAGTATAGAAGAAGCATATGAAAAAGCTTATCATCTTGAATCTTTAGAGGAAGCGAAGAGATATTACGAATATATCAATAAGTTAGAAGCTTTAAAAAACGAATTTAACAGATATGAAATTGAAGCTAATGCAAATTATGATAGTCAAGTATTCAATTCGAAAGCAGAATTAAAAACAAAAACAAAAGAACTTAAAAAATTGGGAGATAAGGACCAAGTTTCTGAGTTAAAAACTATCTATAAAGAACAATTGCTTGTTTTTAAAGCGGAACTAAATAGCACAAAAGAAGAGTATGCTAACCAATATCTTAGAAGAAAAGCAGAGATTGTTCCGAAAGATTTTGATAATCTTTTAAAAACTATGAAGGAAAAATTCAGAAAAACAGAAAAGGATTTTAAACTCAAGAAAAAAGAAATTATTAGCAACTATGTTAAAAATGAAAATCTATCTAGCGAAGAAAATAAAGCAAAGTTAAATGTTTTGGTTAAAGAAGCAATGCCGGAAAGTGTTCGCTTAGTTTACCAAGCAAAAAAGCATAATTATAAAAAAGAAATTAAAGAACGTGTTATCGAAATGGCTGAACTTGTTGGAATTGGCGACCAATTAGATAAGAAACCAGCTCAATTATCGGGTGGACAACAACAAAGAGTTGCAATCGCAAGAGCGCTTGTTAAAAAACCAAGAGTACTATTGCTAGATGAACCTCTTTCTAACCTTGATGCTAGACTAAGACTACAAACAAGAGAAGAAATTAAAAGAATTCAAAGAGAAACAGGAATTACAACCATATTTGTTACTCATGACCAAGAAGAGGCTATGAGTATTAGTGATGAAATTATTTTAATGAACTTCGGTGAAGAACAACAAAAAGGCGCCCCACAAGATGTTTATGATAGTCCAAATAATCTTTTTGTGGCTAAGTTCTTAGGTACTCCACCAATTGCTACATATAATGGGGTAATAAAACAAGACAAACTATATATAGGCGATAAAGTAGTTTTAAACATTAATAAAAATAAAAAGATTAGTGATCAAGAAGTTATTGTTGGCGTTAGACCAGAAGCTTATAAAATTTCAGAGAATGGCGTTTTAGAGGTAACTAGTACTTATATTGAGACAGTTGGAAGAGACTTATCGATTGTGGCTACTCATAAAAACGCAATTGTTAATCCGTTTAGAATTGTTATATCATCAAACGAACAAGAAAAGGTTAAAGAGGGAATAGTTAAATTAGACTTATTTGAAAGAAAGATTTATGTGTTTGATAAAGAAGAGGGAAGGAGACTTATCTAATGCTAGAAAGAAAAAAAGACTATAAAGCATGGTTATATATGGCCATCCCTTTGTTCTTGCTTTCTGTCTTTACGTTCTACCCGCTTATTAAAACAGTTTTGATATCGTTGTTTTCTCAGTATGATTCTGTAGAAAACACTATGGGA
>CAYZTG010000024.1:0-13161 GCA_964481475.1 uncultured Acholeplasmataceae bacterium
AAAAAAAGGCAACAATTATGGTTACCCACGATGAGAGAATGTTAGAGTTTTGTGACAGAGTCTACATTATTGTTGATGGTGTACTAAGTGAACGAAAAGCTTTAATTTAAATTTATTTATAAATACCAAGATTAGCAGTTGAAGCAATCCAAATAATGTTTTAAAATGCATATAACACATTTGTAAAAAAAGACAACAAGCCGTCCAAGATTATGAATTGACAAACCGTCACATAGAGAAATGGGTAGAAAAGTTACAGATTTAGAGTATATCTATAAAAATTAAAAGGTAAATTATCTTACTTTTACAAATTCAATTGCATTAAATGTCGGCTTTACCGATGATATAACTGTTTTGATTGGTAAATCAAAATTAGGAAATATGTATCTATATAAGATGGATGATTATTTTGATTTTGTATTTTATGTTGAGTATCTAGGTAAAGGATGCGTAATTGTATCAAAATAGTTTATTAAACACAAATTAGTTTTGTTTCACTCCATCATAAATGGCCTTACAAGGCTATAAGTAGAGTGATATTATATGATAAAAGAGTCAAAATTGACTCTTTTTTTAATTAAATAAGATTAAACATTTCCTCTAATTGCTTTATTTGATTCCCTGTTTACCGGGCCCATTTTTAGCAAAAATTTTAAAGCTTAATAAAGTAGAAATAATAATTGCTAAAACATCTAATCCAACAGCTATAAAGCGGTATGGATTAAAAAATTTATCCAAAGTATACTCTAGTAGATAATATCCGCTAAAAGTTATTACCGCTACTAAAAGAATCCAAATTAATGTTTCCTTCTTATCTCCATAACTCATATCAAAAATTAAGCCAAATATTACTCCAATTACTGTTCCTGCAATAACAAGCCACAATGCTCCAGAAAATATATGGAAAAGTCCTCTATCAACTCCTATGTTAATATAGAGTACTCTAAGCAAAACCCAAGATGAAAGATAAATAAAGCTAGCTAAAAAGCCTTCACTTAACTTATAAGTGAAAGATTTTTCACTAGACAGATAGCCTAAAAAGATTCCATAAATCATCATTGGAATAAAAAAAGTAATAATTGATAAAAGGTAATTTAAAAAGGATTCGCTTTTACTTGGTTCAAACTTAAGTGCAAACCATATTAAACTAATACTTAAACTATAAAAAACTCCTTTTGTTAACTTAGAAGTTGGGATATATCTTTTACCGTAAATAAAAACAATTGTGAGGATTGTAAATACAACAAAATTAATAATAATATATTCAATGTGAAATTTTTCTAGTTTTGGATTATCAAGAGCTAAAAAAGCCAAGAAATTATCATCAACTAAAATTTTAGTTAAGATGTTTACAATTGTAGAAATCGTGCTAATCCAAAATATCTTAAAGATTGTTTTCATATCTCTCTTCACTTTCATAAAAATTATAACATATTATTTTTTTTATTTACTAGAATGCCAAACTATTACATAATTACTCTTAATGTCTTAAAATTATATATTTATAAGGTTATTTATAATTATTATGATATTCTTTGAAAAAAACCAATCATTCCGTTATGATATTTTTGGTGAATAATTTGATATCATTATCTAAACTTGAGATTGGACAAAACTTAATAATTAAAAGTATTGATTGTCCCAAAAATATTAAGCATAAATTATATGATTTAGGGTTTACAAAAGGTGTTACTGTGACCCTTGTTTCTAGGTCTCCTCTTGGCGATCCTTTAAATGTTTTAATTAGAGGATTTAATTTAGCAATAGAAAAAGAGATCGCTTCATTAATTAAGGGAGAAATATTATGAAAGTTGTTTTAATTGGTAATCAAAATAGTGGTAAATCAACTTTATTTAATACTCTAACTAAAAAACACCAGAAGGTTGCTAACTTTCCTGGTGCAACTGTGGGTTTTCAGGAAGGTTTCACAAAAGACAACTCTCTTCATCTAATCGATTTGCCTGGGCTCTATTCATTAACACCACATGCTCCCGAACAAGAAATAACTTTATCTTACTTGCTTAATGAAGATTATGACTTAATATTAAATGTTATTGATTCTACTCAACTAGAAAGAAGTCTTTATTTAACTACTCAATTAATAGATTTAGACAAACCAGTAATAGTTGCTCTTAATATGAGTGATAGAATAAAAGCTAATGGTGATTCAATTCATTTAGAAACTTTAGAAAAGCGCTTTGGAATGAGTTTTATTAATATTAGCGCAGTAAATAATGATGGCATTTTTGATTTAATATGTCTAATTCAAAGTAACCAGTTTATTAAAAGTAAACATTCGATTTATCCTCCTGAAATTGAGAAACACCTTAGTTCAATTTCTCCACTTTTGAATGTAGCTAATAAAAGGTATTACGCAATGAAACTTTTAGAAAATGATGAACACTTATCAGCTATTGTCAATAAAAGTAAAGAAGAAATTGCCTCTTTTACGGATGATATTTATGAGTACGTTGCTCATCATCGTTATTTCTTTATTGACAATATTTTAAAAAAATCACTTTTCAAACTATCAAAATACGATATTAGGACAAATCGGATTGATAAAGTACTCCTTAATAAGTATTTGGCTATTCCAATTTTTTTACTAATTATGTTTATTATTTATACTTTTAGCGTTGGTTTTGTAGGAGCTCGTAGTGTTGAATTTATTGAGCGCATCTTAGAATCATTTTCAACTACCTTGAATAGTTTTTTAGCAAGTTTAGGCGCTTCTGATTGGGCAAAAAGTTTATTTGTGGATGGTTTAGTTAGTGCGGTTGGAACGATGGCTGCTTTTATTCCACAATTAATTGTTTTATTTATTTTTATTAATATTTTAGAAGCTTCAGGTTATATGACAAGAATTGCCTTTTTCATGGACCGTCTTTTTCGAAAATTTGGTCTCTCAGGGAGGGCATTAATCCCATTTATCTTAGGAAGTGGTTGTAGCGTTCCAGCTATAATGGCAACAAGAACTATTCCTTCAAAAAAAGAACGAGAAATGACAGTTATTTTAACTCCAATGGTCCCTTGTAGTGCTAAATTACCAGTTATAACTTTATTTGGTAGCTACTTCTTCAAACAATATGCTGGTTTGGTTACTTTTTTGCTTTACTTTTCTTCAATAATTGTAATATTAATAATGGCTCTTATTATGAAATATATTTTTAAGGTCAAGGCTTCTAACAATTTCTTATCCGAAATGCCTACTTACAAACTACCTAAAATTAAATATTTGATTAATGATGTTAAAAATCAAACATGGGACTTTATTAAAAATGCTACCTCAATAATTGTCCTAGCAAGCCTTGTTATTTGGGTCCTAGTATCCTTTAATTTTAAGTTTCAATATGGTGTTGATATTGATCAAAGTATCCTGGCTCAAGTTGGTAAAGCGTTATCATATTTTTTCTATCCTATTTTAGGTGAACTTTCATGGGCAGCTAGTGTTTCCATTTTGCAAGGTTTAGTTGCTAAAGAGCAGATCGTAAGTTCTATGAGAGTTATTGCAAGCGTATCATCTGGTGGAGCAATTTTGGATTCTAGTATCTTTGCTTTTTTCACGACTGCCAGTGCTTTAAGTTTTATGGTTTTTAACTTGTTTAGTGCCCCATGCTTATCGTCAATCGCAGCAATGAAAAATGAGTTAGGGAGCACAAAAAAGGCTTTATTTGGCGTTTTATTTCAAATAGGTTTTGCTTATTTATTAGCTGCAATAGTTTTTTGGGTTATTAATTTAGGAGGATTATAATGATTGATTATTTTATTTTGGGTTTTGTTTTAATAGTAATTGGGTTAATAGTTTATTTTCGTTTCATAAAAAAAGATTCTAAAAATCTTTCTTGTAATTGTTATAAGGCAAAAAATTGTGGACTTAAAATAAATGAATTAAAAGATTTATTTTCTAATGAAAAATAAGCAAGTAAACTAGTTCTTTTTCTTTTATTTCATGATATACTATTTAGGGTGATAATTATGGATTGGTTTTTAAATATTTTGACTATAACTCCTTGGTGGGAATTACTATTAATTTTAGGTTTTAAAATTATCGAAGTTACAATTGCAACACTAAGAATGATTTTTATTAATAAAGGTTATCGCAAACTAGGGGTCATCTCTGCAGCCATAGAAATAGTATTATGGTTAGTCTTGGCTTCAACTGTCATTAATGGCTTAAACGAAAGCCCTATGAAAGGTGTCAGTTATGGTATAGGTTTTGCGGTCGGAGTTTATTTCGGTTCTGTTATTGAAGAAAAACTTGCGTTTGGTAAAGTATTGATTCAAACAGTTATACCAATAAAAACAGGAGAAATAGTTGCTGCTGCTTTGAGACAAAGTAGTTTTGGTGTAACTGAGTTACGAGGAAAAGGCCGTGAACAAGAAAGTACTGTTTTACTTATACTAGCTAATAGAAGAGATATTGGTTTAGCCGTTCACATTATTAAAGACATTGAACCTGAAGCGATGATTGTTTCAAGTGAGACCTTTAATATCTCAGGTGGATTTACTCAAAACATTAGACATTTATTTAAATAAGGGACATAATAGTCCTTTTTTTTCAGTTTATTTCACATTATCTATTAAATAATTTGAAATGGCGTTTAAATTATCATATACTTAACGAAACTTAAAGAAAGGAGGAACTTATATGACTAAAAAAGTATTAAGAGAATCACTTGGAACATTTATCTTAGTATTTATGGGAACTACAACAGCTGCATTAACAGGTAACATCCTTGCAACTGCGTTAGCATTTGGTCTCGGTGTTGTTGCTGCTGCGTATGTTTTAGGAGGAGACTTCAATCCAGCCGTTTCTTTCGCAAGATTACTTAAAAAAGATATTAGTGTCACTGACTTCTTATTAAACTTTGCTTCACAAATAGTTGGAGCATTACTAGGAACTTTAGTGTTATGGATCTTCTTAGGAGATAAAGCTAGTTTAGTTGGCTTAGGCGCAAACACTCTTCAAGGTGGATTTGCTGCTGCTGATTTAGGACTTGTAATTGGATTATTAGCAGAAACTATTTTAACATTCATTTTCGTTTTAGCTGTTCTTGCTGTTACTAAATCCGATAATAATCATGCCCCATTAGTTATTGGTCTAGTATTAATCGGTGTTATTATCGTTGGTTTTAACATCACAGGAACATCCGTTAACCCAGCTAGAAGTTTAGCCCCAGCATTATTCACTGGTGGACAAGCTCTTAAAGAAGTTTGGCTATTTATTGTAGCACCACTTCTTGGTGGAGGATTAGCCGCTTTATTAGATGGACACTTAAATAAAGAATAAAATTAAATAAGATTTTGAGCGTTACTAATATAGTAGCGCTCTTTTTTTATTTGAGTTAATAAAAAAGGACGCTAAAAGTCCTTTTTTCTTACATAAAATCAAATGGGGAAACAACTTTAGGTATTTCCTGATCATTTAAATAAGATCTTAATCTTGTTTGCCTTTTCTCGTTTAGTATTTTCGATGCCTTTTCAATTAAACCCATTTCTCCTAATAAATATAAATAAGATTTAGCTCTCGTAATCCCTGTATAAAGTAATTCTTTACGCAACATAATACTATATTCATTTGCCAAAGGCATAAAGACAATTTTATACTCTGAGCCTTGAGACTTATGAACACTAATAGCATAAGCTAAATTAAGCTCAATTAATTGCTGTTGTTGATAAGTAACATGATTACCATCAAAATCAACAATCATCATTTTTCCGTCCTTTGTTTCATAAATATCATGAACTCTACCAATGTCACCATTCATAATATTTCTTTCTGGGGCATTAACGAGTTGAATCACTTTGTCGTTTTCGTAAAAAACATTAGTTCCACCCTGGATTGAGGATGTTCTATTAGTAATTAAATGATCTTGACAAGCAATATTAAAGGCGTCTATTCCGGCCCTTCCTTTATATCTTGGAATTAAGATTTGAATATCGTTATACAAGTTATAACCATTGTCCAAAGCACTATCCAATAAATTTAAAATAGCTGGAAAAACTTGATTGAGGTCAATTTTAAGGAAATGGACATCCTCACTCGTTTGATAATCGTAATTGTCTACTGTTTGATTATTAATTTGTGTAGCTAATTCAATAATCCCACTATTTTCAGCTTGTCTATGTATTTCTAAAAGTTGAACCACATTAACTTTATTAGATAAGATCATATCTTCTAAAACTTGTCCTGGGCCAACACTTGGCAACTGGTCTTTATCACCAACAAGAATCACTTTTGTCTTTTCATTAATTGATTTAAGTAGCTGTTCCATTAAGTAAATATCAATCATTGAAGTTTCATCAATTATAATTAATTTTTGCGGTAAAAGATTGGTTTCATCATAATAATACTTTCCTTCATAATCATACCCCAGTAACTTATGAATTGTAAAAGCAGGTATATCCATAACATCTTGCATTCTTCTTGCTGCTCTACCTGTTGGGGCACACAATCCAATAACCTCTATGATCGAATGATCATTTATATTTAAGTTAAAAACTTTGGCGTAAACTAAAATTAGACCATAAAGCATTGTTGTCTTTCCAGTTCCCGGTCCTCCAGTTATAATTGTTAAAGGATTTATTAAGGCAGTTTTGATGGCAATCTTTTGTTCATAAGTATAACTAATCTTAAGCATTGCTTCTACATTAGTTATCTCGTTGTCAATTAGTTGTTCATCAAATTCTAAATTATTAGTAAACTTTAAAATATTATTAGCAATGTTTCTTTCTTTCTCATAAACGTCTTTTAAAGTATACGTTCCCTCAAGACATCTAATTTTTTCCTTAAAAGTAAGTCTTTCAATCCCTTCATCTAAAGTGTCTTCATCAACATCTTTTAAGATTGTTCTAATCGCATGTTTTAATTGTTCAAATGTTAAATAAGTATGTCCCTTAGAAAAGATATAAGCGTTAATTGCATAAATGATTCCCGCTTCTATTCTTTTATCATCATTTGGGCTAATGCCTAACTTAAGCGCAATTCTATCTATTTTCAAAAACCCAAAACCAGCTATATCATCAATTATTTGATAAGGGTTTTCAGCTAATATTTCTAAAGCTTGCTTACCATATGATGTGTATAGTTTTGTTGAGAGTTCTAGCGGAATCTCCTTTTTAATTAATTCTCTCATAATATAATCATGTTCTTGATCTTTTATTATTTCTTGGTAGAGTCTTTCGATTTGAACGGGCGTAAAAAGCAAGTCCCTCAAAACATTCTTATTCTCTAAAATCCTATCGACTGCATCCAAACCTAAATGATTAACAATTCTTGCTGCTCTAACTGGGCCAATACCAGTAAAACTAGGGCTAGATAAATAATTGATCAAAGCAATTCTGTTTCTTGTTTCACTTTTCTCATATGAGACTACCTCATATTGAACTCCATATACTTTATGAACTACTTCTTTTGTTTCAAACTTATATGTTGAATCAATTAACAAAGGTGGTAGATAGCCAACTATTGTCTCTATGTTCCCATTTTCTAACTCTATTTTGTATATTGAATAACCATTTTCCTTATTATAATAAATTTTGTTTATAATTGTCCCTTCTAAGATCATTTTTTTTCACTCATCCTTTGATAATAGATTAATAGTATCCCCGCCACTACAAGCAAAATACTTAAAATAACAAATAAATAATGATTAATTTTCCCATAAACTAATCCTGCTAAAATTGGTCCTATAACAGCGCCTAAAGCAAGCGCACTTTGTCTTAACCCCATTAACATTCCAGTAGTTCCTTTTTGATCATTAATATGATTAATCATTGCCGGCTCATATATTGTCTTAAAAGCAATGTAGATCATAAAAGTTGTATACATAAAATAAAGAAATTGGTTTTTAGGGACTAAAAAAACTATTACACTAAAGAAACCAGCAAAAATAAGGGAGATAATTCCAATCTTTAACGACTCATATTTATTTATTAATCTTGGAACAATTAGTAATGTCACAAAAATAGTTACAAACCCTGAGACAAAGTTAATTTGTCCAACTACACCACTTGTATAATTTAGATCATTAATATATAAATCGATATATTTAGAAAAATTAATAATTGAGATGTTCGCAATCATAATTACAATAAATAAAAAGATTAATTTACTATCTAGTTCTTTAAGTGCTTTAAAGGAACCAAAAGCACTTCTTTTCGAATCCTTAATCTCTTTTTTATTATCTTTCAAAAATAAGCTTAAAATTACCATTAAGCCACTTCCAATCGCTTGAATATAAAATATTTTTTTTAGTGCGATTATTTCTCCTAAACTTCCACCAATTAAATAACCAAAGGAAGCACCTAGAACAACTAAAGCTAAATAAATAGATACGTGTGTTTTTTTATTAACAAGTTCTTCATCGAGTAAATGGGCAATTGTAGAAACTTGAAAGGCTGCTGTAAAAACTCCTCCTGTAAAGCGAACAATAGCTATTTGATAAGCACTAGTAAATGTGCCAAATAAAAGTTGGCTAATTCCATAACCCAAAAAACCAATCGCAATAATTACACTTCTTTTTTTGTTATCTCCCAAATTACCCCAAAAAGGAGCTGCTAAAAAAATTCCTAAGTTAACTGTTGCAAAAAAAATCCCAAACATATAATCATCAATTTGGAGTGATCTTATATATGTTGGTGTAATGGGATGAACCATATTAGTAATAAGGCCTGTCAAAAAGGCAATAAAATGAATATATAATACTCTTTTAGACACTAATACTTACGCCTTTCATCATTCATATATACTTCATCGATAAAACCACCAGCAACGCAAATTTCACCTTCATAAAACGCAGCTGCTTGACCAGGAGTGACAGCTCTTTCTTGATTAAGATATTTAACTTCTAAAGTAGTTTCATCTAACCACTCTAAATTAACTAAAACGTCTTTACTTCTATATCTAAACTTAGCAGTAAAATTACGATTTTTCAATTCTCTGTCTCCTCTAAAAACAACATCTCTCACAATTGCTCTATTTGAATATAAATATTCATTATGATAGCCTTGACCAACATATAAGATGTTTTCTTTAAGATCTTTTCCAATAACAAACCACGGAGATTGGTCATAACCTTTTAAACCACCGATATCGAGTCCTTTTCTCTGACCAATTGTGTAAAAGAAAAGTCCTTCGTGTTCTTTAAGTATTTTATTATCAATTGTTCTCATGGAACCTTTTTTAGTCAAAATATAATTAGATAAAAATTCCCCAAAATCTCTCTCGCCAATAAAGCAAATACCTGTACTATCTTTTTTCGAATATACTTCTAAGTTATGTTTTTGAGCAATTTTTCTAACTTCTTCTTTTGTTAAATCACCAATTGGAAAAATAACTCTTTTTAACTGTTCACTCGTTAATTGAGATAAAAAATAAGATTGATCTTTATTATTATCTTTCCCTCGTAATAAATGACTAACCCCATTAAGCTCTTTTTTTCTAGCATAATGCCCCATCGCAATAAAATCGGCATCTTTCGATAAAGCATAATCTAAAAAAGCTTTAAACTTTATTTCATTATTACATAAGATATCTGGATTAGGCGTTCTTCCCTTTTCATATTCATTTAAAAAATAAGCGAAAACTTTATCCCAATACTCTTTAATAAAGTCAACCCTCATTATTTCAACTTCCATCTCTTTACTTACTTTTTCAGCATCTTCAAAATCTAATGTTTGTTGGCACTTTTGCTCATTAACAGTGGGATTCCCTTTAATGTCATTATTTAAAACTGAATCCCAATTTTGCATAAAGACAGCTTTTACATCATACCCTGCCTCTTTTAATAACACCAAAGCAGTCGCTGAATCAACCCCACCAGATAAACCTAATAATACTTTCTTCATTAAATATCCCCTGGCATTTTATAATAACCTCTAGGTGAAAGCGATAATTTTATAACTCTTGGACCTTCAGGCAAAACTTGTCTTTTAAATTGAGCGTTATTTAATCTTTTCAAAAACTCTTTTACAAATAATTTTGTAGTATCTTCACCTAAACCGAACGCTTCATTTAACAAAAATACTAACTTATCTTCACTATCTCCACATTCTAAACGGCGATAAATTAAAAAATCGTTATACAAATAATTACCCACAATTTCTTCTGTTTTTTGTTCTTCCTTTAACTCAGGAGAAATCGGTGTATTTAAAATATCAACTAAAACATCATATAAAAACGGATAAAATGTAATATATTCTTTTACATGTCTTTGAACCATCGTTTTAGGCATTCCCATATTAAGTGAATACATACTCATTTGATCAGCATTATAAGTCATAAAACCTAAAGCAATCTCAGAAAGATTGCCTGTTCCTAAGACAAATCCATGATATTTGTTTGCTAGATTCATTAATGTTTGTGTTCTAATTCTCGCTTGAATATTTTCATAAGTAATATCTTCATTACTTTCATGATTAATCATTTTAAGTTGTTGAGAAACTTCCTCATCAATATTTATTTCTAAAGTAGTTACTTTTAAAAGCTCACTTAATTTTTTAGCATTTTGATAGGTTCTTTTTGAGGTATGTTTACTAGGCATGATTACACTAATAATTTTTCTTGTATCTAAGTTCATTTCTTTAAAAGTACTATAAGCAGTTAATAATGCCGCTGTTGAATCAAGTCCTCCAGAAACACCAATAATTACTTGGGCATTATTTAAATGACTAATTCTTCTTGTTAAAGATTTCACTAAAATTTGCTTTACCTTATTAAACTCATAATTCATTAATAAAGGCATTTGATTAATTGGTGTCGAAAACACATAATTTTCTACTTCAATAAAATCAAGATCAATTCTTCTTAAATTATTTTTAAATACCTGCGCTTTATTTGACTTTCTACGTTTAAATTCTATTTCCCCAAAGTCAATATCATAAACATCACTTTTACTTATCTTTACTCCATTAAGGGAACCACAACTTAAACTATTATAAGAACCCTCGCCACTAGATTCATTTCTATTACTTCCTAAATGTAAATAAGCCCCTTCATAAAGATATGAATTAGCTCATCTAAACCTAAATAATCTATTTCACTGCTTAAGTTAATTATTAAATTAGCCCCATTTAAGAATAACTCTTCACCTTTAGTGTTGAGTTCTTTTAAACTATTGTTAAATTCAAAACCAAACTTTATTCCTCTTTTTTCATCAACAAAAAGTAAATTACCCACATTAACAACTTGATTCAGTAAAGTAATTTGTTGGTCCAATAAATCCGCCCCAGACTTAAACCATCTTCCCTCATTTGATTCACTATTATTAATCATATTAATCTTAGGAACAACACCTAATATTTTATCTCCCTTAAAAACGACCAAAACATTATAAAGATTGCTTTTAACAACTAAAGGAAGCCCAATCGCAATTACTTTTTGATAATTCATTTTTAATAATTCTTTTAAAGCCTCTAATGAATTCATTAACACTTCTTCTTGATAAAATAAATCTTGAGCAGAAACACCCGTTAAAACGAGCTCAGGAAAAACAAGCAAACTACCTAACCCATTTGCTATTTCTTCTTTAATTGTAATAAGGTTATCCAATGGCTTCCCAACTTTTATTAAAGGGGAAATAGTCGCTATTTTTAAAATGCCTTTTTTATACATCTTCGCTTACTCCATATAATTTATTTTCTTTAATATATTGATAAACTTTTTCATCAATAACATCTTTATTGCTAGTATCATTTCTAAATGTTGAACTTGATAATGGCACATTACAATTAACTATCGTAAAATTATCTTTCTGCAAAGTAAAATTATTTTCAATATATTTTTCAATAAAAATATTGTCTCTTTTAACTACAATTAGTTTGAACTCATCAATAATTTTTTGATAATTAATCCATTTATTTATGTAAAGTAAGTTGTCTGCACCTAATAAAAAATAAATATCTTTTTGATAGATCTCTTTAATCTTAAGTAAACTTTGGTAAGTTCCTTCATATTTATCATCATTTTCTAAATCTAAGATTTCATAAAGATCACTATTAAAAACCAACTTAAGCATCTCCATTCGATGAAAAAAAGAAACAAAATCATTTTTCCAAGTATATGTATCACCTGTTGGTAAAATAATAATCTTTTCTGGCTTGAATTGTTCTTCAATCTTCTGAGCTATTTTATAATGAGCTTTCGTTACAGGGTTAAATGTCCCCCCAAATACAATAATCATATGCACCACTATCAATTATATCACATTATTTAATAAAAATATTATGATATAATATTAACTACGGGGGATAAAATGACTGAAAATATAGATACAAAAACGAAAAATACTGATAATGAACATACTTTTACCACTATCAAGGCGAAACCAGTTAAGTTAAAAGACGACTATAACTTTTTTAGTAGAAAGTGGTATTTTTTAATTTTTACGCCTATTTTTGTTTTCTTTTTAAAGATCTTTATTAGATTTTTATATGCCCCTATCTTTTTAGGTTTTAAAGTAAAAGGAAAGAAAAAATTAAGATCTTATAAAAAAGAAGGACACATTTTTATTGCCAACCACATCCATCCTATGGACTCTTATATCCTTGGTTCTTTAATATTTCCCAAAAAGGTTCATTTTACTATGCTTGAATCTAACTTAGGATTACCTCTTATTGGTAAAATAATGAGATTTTCAGGCGGAGTACCAATTCCTTCAAAGAGAGATCAAATCCCTATTTTTGAAAAAGAAATGAAAGCCGTTTTAGATAAAAAACATTTTGTAGGAATTTTCCCTGAAGCAGCTTTGAAGCCTTATCATCCATCAATTAGAAATTTTAAAAGAGGAGCATTTCGCTTCGCTTTGAATGCTAATGTTGCTATAATACCTATGGTATTTGTTCTAAAGGAACCAACTGGTATTTATAAGTTATATAAACGTAAACCTACCTTTGAACTCCATATTTTAGACCGATATATCATGGATAAAAAGAGTTCCAAAAGAGAAACAATTATATACCATACAAATAATTTAGAAAATATAGTGAGTACTTATTTTGATGAACATAGTACGATAAGGAGGTAATAAGATGGATGCCAAAGAAAAATATTTTAATAAGTTACGTAAAAACAACTTAAGAATAACTGAACCTCGTAAAGCTTTAATTGAAATTTTACAAGATAACCATTTAACATTTAAAGAAATTCAGACTGCTTTAGCA
>CAYZTG010000025.1:0-10777 GCA_964481475.1 uncultured Acholeplasmataceae bacterium
TACTGTCATACTATCAGGATCTAGTTCATTGTCTTTAAAGACTTTTGATCTAGTTGAGATAATGTCTTCAAAACCATTTTCAGCATTTTTTAACATAAAAGAAATGTCTTCCACAGTAATCTTATGAGAAAATAAATTCTTCTCCTCATAGTCAATTTGATGCTCTTCTAGCCACTTCTTCGCTTTTCGACAAGACGAACAACTCGGTGTTGTATAAATTCTTATCATCTTATCCTCCTTTGGATACAGGTTTTTTCCTGCAGCACTAATCATTAGTGGTCTTCTTATTATACCGCCAAATTATAAATTTTGCAAGTAGCATTTTTAACTGCACTTGTCTAAATTGATTTGTAAAATATCATATATTTTGTTATAATTATACAAATGAAAGGACGTAAAAATATGAATTGGAAATTAGATGTTTTTTATAAAAATGAGGATGATTTTAATGCAGATTTAAAATTGTTAGATGAAAAAATGCCGACCTTTACAAAATTTAAAGGAAAGCTAGATCAATTTGAAGTTTTTAAGGAATACTTGGAGTTTGATGAAGAAATTACAAAGATATTTTATAGACTTTATATGTATACACATTTAGGGAGTGACTTGAACTTAAAAGATCAACACTTACAAAGTTTGAATCAATCTGTAATGTTTAAAATGAATCAAATCTCAAGCTTAACTGCTTATATTTCCCCAGAATTAATTAGTATTGGCGAAGAAAAAATTATTGATTTTATAAATCGCGATGAGTCTTTGAAACCAAACTTATTCCCCATCCAAAAGCTTTTCAAACAACAAAAACACGTTTTATCAAACAAGGAAGAGCAAATTTTAGCCAACTTTGCTGGGACTAGAAGTATACCATCACAGCTTTATCAAGCCCTTTCATTAACCGATAGAGTTGATGAAGAAATTATTTTATCGAATGGTGAAAAATTAGTTGTAAATACACAAAACTGGCGCTCCTTATTACCAAAATACGACAGTCCAAAAGATCGCGAACTAATCTTTGCAGCAGCTTTCAAACGTTATAAAGACAATAAAGATGCTTTTGCCCAAAACTACAACTTAGTTTTACAACAAATGGCTTCTAATTATAAATCAAGAGGCTATAGTAGTGCACTCGAATCAAGATTATTTGGAAATGATATTCCATTAGATGTTTTTATGACTTTAAAAGATACCGTGTATGAAACTAATGAAACAGTTAGAAGATATATCAAACTTAGACAAAAATATTTAAAGTTAGACAAATATAACACTTATGATCGTTTCTTACCAATCGTCAGTGAACTTAATCATGAATATAGTTATGAAGAAAGTAAAGAAATTTTCTTTAAATCAATTGAAGGATTTGATAAAGAGTTTGTTGCTAACCAAATAGATGCTTTAGCAGATGGTTATGTTGATGTAGAGATGAAAGATGGCAAAAGAACTGGCGCTTATTCTTCTGGTTCTTATGGTTTCCACCCTTTTATCTTACTTAATCACGACAAATCACTAGATAGCGTATTTACGCTAGCACACGAGGCGGGCCATAGTGCTCATACTATTTTTGCTAACAAAGCTCAACCGATGCCAATTTCAGGATATACAATTTTTGTAGCTGAAATAGCTTCAACCTTTAATGAAAGAGTGTTGGCTGATTATTTATTAAAAACAGCTCAAACAAAAGAAGAAAAAATTAATATTATTGAAAGAGAAATTGACGGAATAATGAGCACATTCTATCGTCAAACTCTATTTGCAACTTACGAGTATGAAGCAAATAAATTAGTTGAAAAAGGTATTCCTTTAAATAGTACTAATCTTTCTAAAATAATGATAGACTTGTACCAACACTTTTATGATATTGATATTACTACAGAGCCTGGTAAGGAGTTTGTGTGGGCATATATTCCTCATCTTTTCCATACACCATTTTATGTTTATCAATATTCATCTAGTTATGCTGCTTCTTTAAAGATCTATGAGGATGTCAAGAGTGGTAAAAAAGATGCAATGAGTAAATATATTAAAATGTTGAAATCTGGAGGAAGTGAATATCCGGTCATCCAAGCTAAAAATGCTGGAGCAGATTTAACAAAAAAAGAAACATACTTGGCAGTGGTAAAAAGATTTAATGAACTTATCGATGAATTAGAAAAATTATTAGAAAACTAATTGACAAGTTTTAATAAGTAATTTACAATATTTAAAAGCAATGACGTATGAAAGTAGTTAGTTGTTTAAATAAAAAAGCGACTTAGTGATAGTGAAAGACTAAGATTTATCTTCTAATGAATTGGGCATATCGAGCTTTAATTTATGAGGGCTAGCAAGAGCTAGAACTAAGGTGGCACCGCGCGTTTATGCGTCCTTAGATTGAATAAGGACGCTTTTATTTTTTAGGAGGATAAAATGAGATTAGTATCAGGAATACAGCCATCTGGAGGGATTACTCTGGGAAATTATTTAGGAGCAATTAAGCAATTTGTTAATTTACAAAACGAATTAAATGATGTAGAATTCTTTGTTTTTATTGCTGATTTACACGCAATTACTGTCCCCCAAAAAAAGGCAGAATTAAAAAAGAATATTAGATCTTTAGCTGCCCTTTATTTAGCTTGTGGACTAGATAAAGAAAAAGTTACGTTATTTATTCAAAGTGAAGTACCAGAACACAGCCAATTAGGCTATATTATGGAAACAACCGCCTATATCCCAGAACTACAAAGAATGACCCAATTTAAAGATAAAATGAGAAAACAAAAAGAAGGTATCAGTGCTTCTTTATTAACTTATCCTGCTTTAATGGCAGCAGATATTTTACTTTATAATGCTGATTTAGTTCCAATCGGTGATGATCAAAAACAGCATTTAGAGTTAACAAGACTTCTTGCAGAGAGATTTAATAGCCGTCATGGTGAAACCTTTGTTGTTCCAAAGGGCTATTTCCCAAAAGCTGCAGCAAGAGTTATGAGTCTAGCTGAGCCTACTAAAAAAATGAGTAAAAGTGATGAAAACATTAAAGGCACCATTTTCTTACTTGATCCCATTAATCAAACTAAAAATAAAATTCGGGGTGCAGTTACTGATTCTGATACAAAAATACTATATGATAAAACAAATAAACCTGGAATTAGTAATTTGCTTGATATTTATAGTTCTATTACTAATATGGCCATTAAAGACATTGAGTTAAAATATCAAAGTTCTACTTATCAAATCTTTAAAGAAGACTTAGCTAACTTAGTGGAAGAATTAATTATCCCTATTCAAAATTCTTATCATGATATCTTAAATTCTAAAGAACTTGATATTATTTTAGATGAGGGAAAAGAAAAAGCATCCTTCGTTGCAAAAAGGACGCTTAGTAAAGTATATAGGAAATTAGGTTTATCAAGATAAGTGATTGCTTATCTTTTTTTTATCTAACTATATCTAATCCAGTTGTTGGTGAAAAAACTTCACCATCAAATTGGATGATTTGCTCTTTATCAGTAGTGATAGAAATTTCTTTCCCTTGATAAAAGTGGACACCTCTTTTAAATATTTTATGAATTCCTAAATAAATAGTAGGAAAAATTAATAGAAAAATCCATCTTCTTATTTTATTTACAACAACTACTTCTAGTTTATCATCTAGCCTTACTGATTTTGGTGATATTTTCATTCCCCCACCAAAATATTGACTATTACATACTACAACAAACCATGTTTTATCAAACTTTTTAATCTCACCATCTATTTCAAGTGTTAATTGATAAGGCTTAAAATTTTTAATCGCTTTTAAAGCACTCTTAAAATAATTGCCTTCCGTTTTACTGCCTTTTCTTTCAACATAGTCACAAACTAAAGCATCTAAACCAATACCAACGCTATTGATAAAAAATCTTTTGTGATTATCCTTGGTTTCATAAGGTAAGTCTTTAATATAGTCATTAATTTTAATTAAAAATGTCTTTTGCTTTAAACTTCTTACAAAATCATTACCAGTCCCCGCTTTTCTTGCAACAAAAATTTCTTGCTGATAATCAAGATTCATTAAAGCATTAGCGATGTAGTGAAGAGTGCCATCACCACCAAAAATAATAATTTTATCTTCTTTATTTAAAGTTTTTAAGTACTCCTTAGTACTACCAACTTCTAACAAAGACTTTACTTCTACTTGATGGCCTTCTTTAATCAGTTTCTTTTTTAATTTACTAATGTTTTTATTAGTTTTACCTCTTTTGCTTTTAGGGTTAAATAAAATTGTATATTTCATATGGTTATTTAAAATAAACAATACTATAACGTTTTTTACCACGCTTTATTATTGAGTATTTATTAAAGTATGCTTTATTTTTAGTAAGAATATAATTGATATCTTCTACTTTCTCATCGTTAACTGTGATTGCCCCATTATTTATAAATTGTCTGCTCTCCCTATTAGATGAAGAAAGTTTAGTATTTAGAAGAACATTTAAAATATTATCTTCTACTATTTCTAATGAGTCTAGCACAGAGTAAAGTACTTCAAACTCGTTTAAAGTCAAATTATCAAATGAGCCTGTAAATAATGCTTCGCTAACATTAACTGCTTCTAAGAGAGCCTCTTTGCCATGAACAAACATAACTAAGTTCTCCGCTAAAGCTTTATGAGCAGTCCTGTTTTCTGGAGCTTCTTTATGTTCAGCAATTAAAGCTTCGATAGTATCTTCATCAAATAAAGTTAAGACTTTTAAATAACTTTCAATATCACTGTCAGAAGTATTTAAAAAATATTGGTATAGCTCATATGGTGAAGTCAGATCTTTATCTAACCAAATTGTTCCAGATTCGCTTTTTCCGAATTTACCACCATCGCTTTTAGTAAGTAACGGAGAAGATAACCCAACTGCTTCATGTTTGTCTCCAACAACTTTTCGAATTAATTCTAGACCTGATGTTAAGTTACCCCACTGATCACTGCCACCAAATTGAACTTTTACATTTTGCTTTTGATATAAGTTAAGCCAGTCAATAGACTGTAAAATCATATAGGAAAACTCTGTATAGGAAATGCCTTTATCAAGCCTTTTTTGGACGGTTTCTTTAGCTATCATATAATTAACATTAAAGTACTTGCCATAGTCTCTTAAAAAACTAATAAGATCAATATCTTTAATCCAATCATAATTATTCACATAGGTTGCATCAGGCAAAAATCTTCTGATTTGTTCTTCAATCGCTTCTGCATTGTGAAGCGATTCTTCTAATGTCAATAGTTTTCTTTCTTCTGTCTCTTTGGGATCACCGATCAGCCCAGTTGCTCCTCCAATTAATACAACCGGCCTATGACCGTGTTGTTGTAAAAGTTTCATTCTAATTATTTGTACTAAGTGCCCAATTGTTAAAGAAGTCCCTGTTGGATCAAATCCACAATAAAACAAAACTTGTTCATTGTTCAATATTTCTTTTGCTTTTTCTTCATTAGAAACATCTTTAATTAAGCCTCTATATAATAATTTATCGTATAAATTCATTTTAATCACCTTTGAATAAATCCTCTCATTACTTGGATTGTTATTGTTTTTATAAAGTTTCTCTTCTAATTATTTTATGTTCGAGAATAATTTTTGATTCTTCGTTTTGTTCTTTCTGCATTGCTTTTGTTAAAGCTTCCATTGCTTTTGCCCCTAAATCATAAACTGGAACATCGATGGAAGTTAAAGTTGGCCTTGCTAAAGTTGCATACTTTGTATTTTGAAACCCAGCAATAGCAATATCTTCAGGGACTCTATAGTTATTATTTCTCGCTTTATTTAAAAATGATACCGCAATTGAATCTCTTACAGCAATTGCTCCATCAATCTTTTCACTTTTAAAAAAGTTTTCAAAGTGTAGTGTATTAACTTCAGTATCTCCACTAGTTCTAAAGATTCTTGGTTTTAATTTAGCTTCATCAATTGCTCTAATGTAACCCAACTCTTTTTGTTCATTAACATTGTATGTTCTTAAAGTTGAGAGCATATAAATATCTTTCTTACCATTTTCAATCATCATTTTGGTTATATCATAAGCTGCTTTTTCATAATCAATATTTACGCTTAAAATACTTTGATCATCATATAAAACATTGGCCAAAACTACTCCTACTTCATTTGCAATACACGTATTTATTAGTAGTTCTAAATCCTCATGTTCTAATTCATCATTCAAAACAAGCAATCCATCTACTTGTTCGGCAATAATGGTTTTAACTAGTTCATTGAAGTCCACGTTTTCTGGACAAGTAAATAATTTTATTGCGTATTTAGATTTAAGAGCGATATCACTAATTCCCCCAAGCATTTCTGCAACACTTGCTCTTGTCACATCACTTACTAAAACTCCAACAGTTGTAGTTTTTCTCGATGCCAAACCTCTAGCAATTGCATTAGGTCTATAACCTAATTCATCTATTACTCTAAGTACTCTATTTTTAGTTTCTTCTTTCACTTTTTCCGGATTGTTTAAAACTCTAGAGACCGTTGCTAAAGAGACGTCTGCCTTTAGTGCTACATTATAAATCGTTACTTTACTACTCATTTATTATCACCTCATCACGGTAATTATAACATATTATGAAAAATTTTCATATGATTATGAAAAAATTTTCATTATTGTTTTAAGTAATAAAAAAAGACACCAATAAGTGGTGTCTTTAAGTAATTATACGGTTCTTTTTTCTTTAATTCTTGCTGCTTTTTTGGAAAGTGTTCTAATATAATATAATTTAGCTCTTCTAACTTTACCAACTCTTGTAACATCAATAGAATCAATAATCGGTGAATGAACTGGGAAAGTTCTTTCAACTCCAATACCATAAGAAATCTTTCTTACAGTGAATGTTTCGGAAACTCCTCCACCTTGCTTTTTAATAACAATCCCTTCAAACAACTGAAGTCTTTCTCTGTTTCCTTCTTTAATTTTTACATAAACTTTTACCGTATCGCCCGCTTTAAACTCAGGCACATCTTTTATGTATTGTTGTGTAAGTTCAGCAATCAATGCTTGGCCTTTCTCTTTTGCCATAAAATCACTCCTATTCTTTTTTTCGGGCGTTCATAAGTAACTCTTAGCGGACCGCCTTAACCGTTATACGGCTTTATTAATATAACATATATTTTTTAATATATCAAGTATTTTTAAGTTCAATTTCAATTTCTTTTAACATTTTCAAATCTTCTTCACTTAAAGCGGCGTCTTTTAATAAATCAGGTCTCTTTAAGTAAGTCTCTTTTAAGCTCATAAACCGTCTCCACTTGTTAATTTTTTCGTGGTGACCGGATGTTAAAACTTCAGGAACATCATAACCTTCATATGATTGCGGTTTTGTATAATGAGGATGTTCTAACAAGCCATCTTCAAATGACTCATTTTGATGAGATTCCTCTTTAATTACACCTTTTTGCAGTCTAGTAATACTATCTACTAAAACAAGTGCCGAGAGCTCTCCTCCCGTTAAAATATAGTCCCCCAAACTAATTTCTTCATCCACAAACTCCATTACGCGGTGATCAATTCCTTCATAATGTCCACATAAAATTACAAGATGATCTGATTTTGCCAAACGACGGGCAGTTTTCTGATCGTATCTTACTCCTTTTGGAGAAGGTAAAATAACTTTTGTATTAGTTTTTTTTAATGTTTTTAAAGCATCATAGAATGGAGGAAACATTAAAAGCATTCCTCCTCCACCACCATAAGGTGTGTCATCTACTTGATTAGTAGAGAGTTTACTATAATCTCTTAAATTAATTACATTTATCGTAATTTTTTCATCTTCAATAGCTCTTTTAATAATTGATTCATTAATATATGTCTCAATCATTTTAGGAAAGATTGTTAAAATATCTATTTTCATAATAACCCTTCTATTTCATTTATAACTATTTTATTTGACACCTCTTTAACAAAAACTTTATTAAAAGGAATCAATTTAGTATAATTAGCAATCTCTACTCTTAACAAGTGCCCTTGGGGAACAGCTACAACTTCAACTACTTTACCAATAAATTCATTTTTGCTATTGAAAACCTCTTTATCCATTAAGTCAGTAAAATGGTATTCGTCTGTCTCTAGTTCAGGCTCTTCATCAGTATAAAGATCTAATCCCTTATATTTTAAAACTTCATTTATATTTTTATATCCTTCAAAAAGAATAATTATTCCTTTATTAGTATTTCTGACATTCTTAATAACTAATTTAACTTTCTCATTATTTAAATAAACATAAACTTCTTTATTTGGAGAAAATCTTTTAAAGTCAGTAAAAGACTTAATTACTAACTCACCTTTAATCCCGTGTGTTTTATTAATTTTACCTATGTTATAACTCACTTTACACCGCCTATTTTATAAATAATATTTTTGCTAGATAAAAAAGGGCCTATAGCCCTAATTTTTTGTCTTAAAATAAAGTGTTGCAAAAATTAGTGCAACTATAATTAATAGAATTGCTGGAATAATCCACTTTTTCATGTCTCTTTTATGACCTGGGGAAACATCATCATAATACTCATGATAGCCGTCATACTTTTCTTTTAAATTATTATATCTAAATACATATTTCGCGCTATAATTTAATGGTATTAATAATCTAGTTGCTCCAGTGTGCCTTAATAAGGTAATGAAGAAAGTAGTAATACTTACAATGAAAATACTATTGCTAATATCATCATATTTTAAACTAAACTTATAAACAAATCCCCATAAAGCTACGATTAGTACTAGTAAGATTCCAAATCTAATTAAATAAGGTAAACTAGCTTTTAAAATGGCACGAATTTTATTCGGTTTCATTTAACCTCTTTTGGTATTCAACAAATTCTTGATCATTAGCATAAATAAAATGTCCTGGTTCAATCTCTCTTAAATAAGGCTTATTAACGCTATAATCATGTTGTTTAGGATTGTATCTTATATTAGTTTTTCTTTCTTGTTCATATTTAGGATCTGGCATCGGTATTGAAGAAATTAAGGATAATGTATATGGGTGAAGAGGTCTATTGAAAATCTTATCTTTAGATCCCATTTCAACTATTTTTCCATAATACATAATCGCAACCTTATCGCTTAAGAACTTAACAACAGATAAGTCATGAGCAATAAATAGAATTGTTAAACCTAATTTTTCTCTCAACTCATTTAATAAGTTAATTATTTGAGCTTGAATAGAGACATCTAAAGCACTAATAGGTTCATCGGCAATAATTAATTTAGGTTCAGAAATAATCGCTCTTGCAACACCAATTCGTTGACGTTGTCCCCCACTGAACTCATGTGGATAGTGATCAATATGGTTTGGTTGTAAGCCCACAAGTTTTAAAACCTCGAAGACTTTATCTAAAACAACCTTTTCATTCTTAATTCCGTTAATATATAAACTCTCTGCAATAATATCTTTAACACTCATTCTTGGATTTAAAGAGTCAATTGGATCCTGAAAAACCATTTGCATTTGGTTTAAAAGTGGTCGATTAAAAAACTTTGGAGCAGTTAGTTCACGATTAATATCATCATTATATTTTTCTAACATTTCCTTATTTAGTTTCTTTCTTTTTAAATAATCTTTATTTTCTTCTAAAAGTAACTCTTGTCCTTTTAATGGTAAATCATTTCCGCCAAGCTCAGCTAATTTTTCCTTTTTAAATTTTATAAAATCTTCATTTTCTTTTTGAATTAAAACTTTAAATTCAGCTGTTTTTAGCTTAGCTTCTTCTTTAATTTTTTCAACTTGAACTGGATCAGGTCTATATTTTGATTTTTGGTCCTTTTTTCGTTGTTTAATTTCTACTTTATTTGCAGCAATTTGTTCTTTAACTTCTGCTGCCAACTCAGTAATTTTAGCAGCTTTTTCTTCAGAGGTAAGAACTTCATCCTTACTAATAGCCGCTTTTTCTTCCTTTAATCCGCGCTTTAACTCTTTATTTTTTTCAGTTAAACCTAAAGTTCCGGCTACTATTCTCTGACCTAATAAATATACTTCCCCATCAGTTGGCTTGTATATTTTCATAATTGTTCTTCCGGTTGTAGTCTTACCGCAACCAGACTCACCAACTAAACTAAAAACTTCACCTTTTTTTATATCAAAGGTAACTCCATCAACAGCTTTATTATAAATCTTGTACTTGCCAACACCAGTTTTAAAATGTTGTTTAAGATCAACGACTCTTAAGATTACATCATCATTCATTTTTTTTACTCCTTAATTTAGCAGTTTCTACTTCCATATTTTTAATTCTTGTTTTTATCTCATCTGGAATATCAATTTTAGGTGCATCAGGATGAAGTAGCCAAGTTGCAGCATAATGAGTATCACTGACTTTAAACATTGGCGGTTGTTGTTCATAATCTATTTTCATTGCATATTGATTTCTAACTGCGAATGCATCGCCCACAGGAGGATATAGCATATTCGGTGGGGTTCCTGGAATAGTATTTAATTTTTCTTTACTATTAATGTCAGGCATTGAGTTCATTAGCGCCCATGTATATGGATGTCTTGGATTATAGAAAACATCAAATAGTGTTCCATATTCTACCACTTTACCAGCATACATAACAGCTACACGATCAGCAATATTTGCAACAACACCAAGGTTATGAGTAATAAAGATTAAACTTAAATTACGTCTTTGCTTTATTTCTTTTAATAAATCTAAAATTTGCGCTTGAATAGTAACGTCTAAAGCAGTAGTTGGCTCATCACAAATTAAAACTTCCGGATAGGCCATTAAAGCAATCGCGATAACAATTCTTTGTTTCATACCTCCTGAAAACTGGA
>CAYZTG010000026.1:0-10435 GCA_964481475.1 uncultured Acholeplasmataceae bacterium
AAAACTTTAATGTTGATAAAGATAAAAGAAAATCATTGTTATTAATATTATTTAGTGTCCTTTTTTGGTTTATGGGCTATAACGCTATTATTTCAAAACTTTCTGATTACGCTCCGACAATGTTAAATATGGGTTTTGCCACAATCCTACTTATTGCGAATGTTACCGCAATTATTAGTTTTATTCCTATTGGAATTGTTTCAGCAAAAATTGGTAGAAAAAAAGTTATTTTATTTGGCGTAGCCTTATTAACTATTTGTTTTGGTTCAGTTTTCTTTATTACTCCTGAAACAAATGTTTTAATGTATGCTGTATTAGGGCTTACAGGAATTGCTTGGGCGAGCATTAATGTTAATAGTTATCCGATGGTTGTCGAGTTATCAAAAGGTGATGAAGTTGGAAAATATACTGGTTATTATTATGCATTTAGTATGGCAGCACAAATTATAACGCCAATCTTATCTGGATTTTTAATGACTAATTCTAGTTTTGGAAGAAGAATATTATTTCCATATGCGGCATTAATGGCGCTGATTGCTTTTATTATCTTTAGTTTTGTGAAGCATGGAGATATTAAAGCAGAAAGCAAACAAAGTTTATTAGAGCATTTTGATGTGGAGGATTAGTTAGAGAATTGACAACTTGATAATATAGTGTATAATTAGTTAATGAATAAGGAGAATGAGTTATGGTTTTCGAAAAAATTAAAAATATAATTGTTCAAGAATTAAAATTAAATGGCGACAAAGTTAATAATGAAGCTAGACTACAAGAAGATTTAGGTGCTGATTCATTAGATGCTGTGGAATTAATTATGAACGTTGAAGATGAATTTGAAATTTCAATTACAGATGAAGAAGCAACAGATATTAAAACAGTAGGACAATTAGTGAAATTCGTAGAAGGAAAAATTAAATAAGGGTAACCCCTTATTTTTTTTAAGATTAATTTTAAATTAGTGATATAATTTACTTTAAGGGGTGTTTTAGATGTATGATTTTAAAAAGATAGAAAAGAAATGGCAAAATTACTGGCTAGATAATAAAGTTTTTAAAACTGAAAATAATCAAATAAAACCAAAATACTATGTACTTAACATGTTTCCTTATCCAAGTGCTGACGGATTACATGTTGGACACATAATTTCTTATACAGCAACAGATATTATTTCGAGATTTAAACGTATGCAAGGTTATAATGTCTTACATCCTCAAGGTTGGGATGCTTTTGGTTTGCCAGCTGAACAATATGCACTTCAAACAGGCAATGATCCTAAAACATTTACTTATAAAAATATATTGAATTTTAAAAGACAAATTATTGAATCGGGAATGGGAATTGACTGGGATAGAGAAATAGCTACTTCCGATAATGAATATTTTAAATGGACACAATGGATTTTTACAAAACTTTATGAACATGGATTAGCCGAAAGAAAAGAAGTTGAAGTCAATTTTTGTGAGGGATTAGGAACTGTCCTTGCTAATGATGAAATATTAGTAATTGATGGTCAAATGGTTTCAGAAAGAGGACATTACCCTGTTGTTAAAAAGGAAATGAAACAATGGGTCTTAAAAATCACCAAGTATGCAGAGAGATTATTAGAAGACTTAAATTTACTTGATTGGCCAGAGAGCATTAAAGAAATGCAAAAAAACTGGATTGGTAAAAGTGTGGGGACTAAGATATCCTTTAACGAAAGTGAAAGCGGAGAAAAGATTGCAGTTTTTACAACAAGAATTGATACTATTTATGGTGTCACTTATTTAGTTTTAGCTCCAGAACATCCATTAGTTTTAAAAATTACAAGTGAAGACGAACTTTTAGAAGTAAAAAGATATATTAAAGATACTAAACAAAAAACTGAATTAGATAGACTTGATTTAAATAAAGATAAAACAGGTGTTTTCACTGGTTCTTATGCAATTCATCCGTTAACAAATGAAAAAATACCAATTTGGATTGCCGATTATGTTTTATATTCTTATGGTACTGGAGCAGTAATGGCAGTTCCTGCTCATGATATGAGAGACTTTGAGTTTGCTAGCAAACATGGTTTAGAAATTAAGAAGATTATTGATACCGATGAAGATTGTTTTACCGGTGATGGTAATCACATTAATTCCCCACTAATTAATAACTTAAATATTGAGGAAGCTAGTAATCTCTTAAATGATTACTTAGAAGAACATAAAATAGGAAATAAGGAAATTAATTACCGCTTAAGAGACTGGATCTTCTCTAGACAAAGATATTGGGGAGAACCATTTCCAGTTTTATTTGATGAAGACGATAACGTTAAAACTTTATCATTAGAAGAATTACCTTTAGAGTTACCTATCATGCATAACATTAAACCATCAGGAACTGGAGAATCTCCTCTTGCCAATGCAAAAGATTGGTTATATGTTAGAAAAGGGGAAATTCTTTATAAAAGAGACACTAATACAATGCCGCAACTTGCGGGTTCATCATGGTATTATTTAGCTTATATTTTAAAATCTTTAATGAAAATAACGCCTTTAAATAGTCAGGAAGCTAAAGAAGAATTGAAAAAATGGTTACCTGTTGATTTGTATATAGGTGGTTCAGAACATGCCGTAGGGCATTTATTATATTCGAGATTTTGGCATAAGTTTTTATATGATTTAGGAATTGTCGAAACGAAAGAACCATTTTTAAAATTAATCAATCAAGGAATGATTTTAGGTAGCGATAGTCAAAAGATGAGTAAATCAAGAGGAAATGTAATAAACCCCGATGAAGTCATCGCTGAAGTTGGCGCTGATACACTAAGGTTATATGAAATGTTTATGGGTCCTCTAACTCAAGATAAACCATGGCAAACAGAAATGATCGAAGGTTCTAAACGCTTTTTAGAAAGAGTTTGGCGAATGTACTATATGTCGATTACTGAAGTAGATGACTTAGAATATATTTATCATTATACTGTTAAAAAAGTAACGGAAGATTATGAGTCATTGTCATTTAATACTGCAATTTCACAAATGATGATCTTTGTTAATGAGGTTTATAAGGAAAAACAAATAAGTAAAGCACATGCGATTGGCTTTTTAAAATTATTAAACCCTATTGCACCGCATATTACTGAAGAACTATATCAAACAGTCTTTAATAAAAAAGGAACCATTGCTTATGAAGAATGGCCTAATTATGATAATGATAAATTAGTTAAAGATGAAATTACGATTGTTGTTCAAGTTAATGGAAAATTAAGAGATAAAATGACTATTAATACCGATGAGTCAGAAGAAGAAATTAAAAATAAGGCACTTACTCTTAAAAATGTAGTTCCTTTTACGGAAAACATGGAGTTAAGAAAGATTATTTATGTTAAAGATAAGTTAGTTAACATTGTTATTTAAAAAGGAAGAATTTAATCTTCCTTTTTTTCTATTATAATAACGAAAGGTGCTAATGCGCTTTTTTCATTAAGATGTTTAATTACGTGATATTTATTCGATAATGAATTGACATAATCTAATAAGAGTTCACTTTCTTTTTGGCCTTCTTCATGACCAACGTAACAAGTAAGACAAATGAAGGTAGGAAAATCTTTATGTTCAACTAACGACTTAACAATCTTTAAAGTATCTAAACTATTAGTATGAATAGCTTTGTTTCCCTTTGGTAGATAACCTAAGTTGAAAACTACTCCTTTAAAGTTGGTAACGTAATTAAAAAGGTTTAAATGACTATCTTTAATAAGTTGATAATTAGTGAGATTGTGTGAATCAAGTAAGGTTCTTGTATTAGTAAGGGCTTCATCTTGAATATCAAAACCATATACAAAACAACTTAAGTTAGCAAGTAGTAAAGTATCATTACCATTACCAATTGTTGCATCAATAACAACATCATTTTTAGTAACATTTTCTTTTAAATAATTATTAACAAATAAGCGCATTGGTTTATACATATAAATCACCTTGGAAGTAGTTATTGTTACGCATTACTTTGTCAATTTCATTAGCAACGACAAATTTTTTTAAAGTCCACTTTGGAGCAATTAAAAGCTTTCTAGGGGCGTCACCAGTAATACGGTGGATAATTATATCCGGTCTTAATACTCTTAATTGATTAACAACAATCTCAACATATTCTTCTAAAGTAAGTATTTTAAAAGGATCTTTTAAGTAATCATAACCAAGTTTTGTTTTTTCCATAATATGAAGCATATGAATTTTAAGACCACTAATTGGCAATTTATTTAAGTGTTTAACAGTCTCAAGCATCATCTCTTTAGTTTCAAAAGGAAGACCATTGATGATATGAGCGACTACTTCAATACCTCGCTTATCAAGTTCAATAACCGCATCATCAAAGCATTTTAAGCTATGAAGACGGTTAATGATATTTGAGGTTTCATCGTGAATAGTTTGGAGGCCTAGTTCAACTTGAACGGGAATTTTTTTGTTTAATTCAGCTAAATAATCTAAAACCTCAAGAGGAAGACTATCACATCTAGTCGCCACTGAAAGCATAACGATGTCTTCGTGTAAAGTAATTGCCTTCTCAAATAACGCTTTTAGTTTTTCAAGGGGACCGTGGGTATTAGTATCAGCTTGAAAATAAGCTATATAGTAACCATCACTCCATTTGTTATGCATCATTTTGCTTATATCAGCAAATTGCTTTTCTAATGGAACGGCTTTATCTCCAGCAAAATCACCACTGCCTAAGACACTACAAAAAGTGCAACCGCCAAAACCAACAGTTCCGTCTTTATTTGGGCAAGTAAAATTACCGTTTAAGGCAATCTTAAAAACCTTTTTCCCGTATTTGTTTAAATAATATTCAGTTAATGTATTATAATGTTTTAAGTTTGTAAAATAATTCATAATTCACCCCTCTTATCTTACCATAAATTTTAATTTATGTTATAATATTTGCGAGAGGTTAATAATGTTTAAAAGAATAAATATATCACTAACAAAACCAAAACTAATCGGGCAGTTTATCAATGACAAGAAAAGAGCAATTATTGGATATTTGCTCTTATTATTACTAATTGTAACTATACCCGTCTTAATTAAGAGTATCGTTAACGATAAGATGGATTTAGAGTTTAGGCTTAATTTTGAAAGTGAGATGATCAGCCAAAAATTAGATTATCAAATTACAGATTTCCAACTATCAAGTAAAGATAGTTCGGGAATTATTAGTATTGATGCTCTTAATGGTGTTTCCTTAAATGAAACAATTAGTTTGGGAAGCGCTAATAATGATCTCCTAAGTTCAAAACCATATATCTTTAATTTTACTGAAAAAGATCTAGAATTTTATTTTGGTTTTATATTAATTAATAAGTTTAGCTATCAAGATTTAACACTAAATGATGTTGATTTTGGCGATAAAAATGATTTGGATATTATTTTAAAAGCGATTGATCAAGTTTACTTAAACAATAAATTTAGATATGAAGCAGTAAAGGTGAGTTCATTTTATCTTTCAGAATTAGTTTCAGTGTTATTTTTTATTTTAATTTCTGTTTTAATATATGGAATGCAAAGACCAAAACTAAAAGCACAATACCGCTTTTCACTGGCAATATATTCCTTTACTATTTTTTTACTTTCTAGTTTATTAGCACAACTATTTGGAATTAATGGTCTTAAAATAATTGGTTTAATTTGGGCATTAATTAATCTGATGAATTCTTACAAGCATTTAATATTATTAACAACTATTTCGGTTAAGGAGAAAGACATTGAGTAAGTACCAACTTTTTTTAAAACAATCAAACTTTAAAGAAGAAGCCCTTTTAACTTCAATATTAAAGAAGGTTTATGTTGATGAGATTAATAAGGTTTGGCGCTTTGAAATACTTTTTAAAGAAGCCCCAACACCAAAGGGATTTGATGAGTTTATTGATTTAATTAGTCTGTATTTTCAAATTAAAGACGTAGTTAATGAAGTGAAGTTATCAATTAAAGTGGAAGATGATAGTTGGTATAAAAATGGTTTAGTTTATTTTCATTGGCTTTTAGAAAAAATAATTAGTAAAAGAAGTAGCTATTCAATTTATAAAAACTGTCAGATAAAGATGGAAAATAATCGCTTTTTAATTATAGTAGATCAAGAAACAGCTAAAAATAATCAAATTTTAAAACAACTTAATAGTTATTTTAATTATTATGGGCTTAAAACAAATGTTGAGTTTTTTGTTGATGATGGGTTAGAAACTAATAAGGATGTTTTAGAAGAAAAGAAAGCTAAAGCATTAACAGAGAGTTATGTTCTTCATAAAACAGAACCAAAAGAAGAATTAAAGACAATTAACTATAAAAGAAGTTTTAAGGGCCAAACAGTTTCGCCAATCAAAGATATTCCTCATGATAACTATCAACTAGATGCATTGATGAATACTAAATCAGATGCTGGCTTTACTATTGAAGGAGTTATTATTTCTAGCGAAGTTAGAGCATTAAGAACAACGTCACTTTTAATAATGATTGTCGCGGATAGTGATGATGCAATTGTTGTAAAACAATTTTTAAATAATCAAGAGCAAATCGATGAGGCTCATAAATTTGAAGAAAATTTCTTAGTTAGAGTATCTGGGAGAGCACAATTTGATACTTTTATGACCGATGTAGTAATTATGGCAAATCGGATTGATTTTATTGAAAAAGTAGCTAAAAAAGAACGAAAAGATACTGAAAAAGTTAAAAGAGTAGAATTACATCTACATACTAAGATGAGTAATTTAGATGGAGTTACTAGTTATAGTGATTATATTGATCAAGCAATAAAGTGGGGACATAAAGCAATTGCTTTTACTGATCATGATGGAGTTCATGCTTTTCCTGATATTTATAAATACTCACGAGGGAAAGATATTAAACCAATTTATGGTGTAGAACTTAATTATGTTGATGAAACAAAGTTTAAGATTGCTTATAATGATAATAAAAATATTGATTTAAGAAAAGCTACTTATGTTGTTTTTGATATTGAAACAACTGATTTATCAGTTAATAGAGGTAAAATAATAGAGATAAGTGCCGTCAAGTTAGAACAGATGACTATTACCGATCGCTTTAGTACTTTCGTTAATCCTCAAGAAAAGTTATCTGAGTTTACTAAAACACTAACTTCGATTGAAGACCAAGATTTAGTTAGTGCTCCTAAAATTGAAGATGTTTTGCCGGAATTTTTGGATTTTATTGGTGATGCTGTCTTAGTTGCTCATAATGCTCTTTTTGATCTAAGACATTTATATGAAAATATGCATAAATTAAATCTTGACAATAAATTTCCAGCAATCGACACGCTCAATTTAGCAAGATATCATTATCCTGAACTTAAAAGATTTAATTTAAGAGCTGTCAGTAGATACTTTAAAGTTGACCTAAAAAAACATCATAGAGCCGACAGTGATAGTGAGGCAACTGCTGAAGTGTTTGTCAAAATGTTAGCGGATAGATTGAAACACATTAGCACTTTAGACGAACTTAATAAAGAAATTGACATCAATTTGGCTCATCAACATCTTTATCCTAATCATGTAGTTTTACTTGCTAAAAATCAAATAGGATATAAAAATTTACTAAAAATAGTTAGTGAAACACTAACAGTTAATTTTCATGAAATACCAAGACTCACAAGAAGAACATTAGAGAAATATAGAGAAGGAATTTTAATCGGTAGTGCTTGCTATAATGGACGAGTTTTTGAAGCAGCCTTAAATGAGACTGATAAAGACTTAGAAGAAGCAATTTTAATGTTTGATTACATTGAAGTTCAACATAAAGATGCTTATAGACATTTATTAAAAGATTTAGGCGAAGATGGCGATTATCATCTTGAATCAATTATTAGAAAGATTGTTTCCACAGCTAAAAAACTAAATAAATTAGTTGTGGCGACTGGTGATGTTCATTACCTTGATAAAGAAGACCAAATTTACCGTGACATATATATTTCTGCAAAGCAAGTTGGCGGGGGTATTCATCAATTATCTAATTATGAAGAACCACCATTAGTTTATTTCTTGACAACTACTGAAATGATTAAAAAATTCGCTTTTTTAGGAGAGGCATATGCTGAAGAAATAGTTGTAAAAAATAGTAATATTATCAACGATCAGATTGAGAAAATTGAGGCATTACCGAGTAGTCTTTATACATTAAGCGATGATGCATTTAAACATATTAATATTAACTCTGTCAAAGACGAAGTCTATAAAATAGTTAATGAAAATACTTTAAAACTATATGGTAATAATCCTCATCCAATTGTTAAAGAAAGAAGCGAAAGAGAATTAAAAAATATTATTGAAAATGGTTTTGCACCAATTTATTTTATTTCTCACTTATTAACAAAAAGATCAATGGAAGACGGGTATTTAGTTGGTTCAAGAGGTTCCGTTGGATCTAGCTTAATCGCACATTTGATGGAAATAACAGAAGTTAATCCTTTGAAACCACATTATTATTGCAAACATTGTCATTTTACTGTTTTTAAAGAAGAAAGAGCTGACTTAAATGGTTATGAAACTGAGTTTTTAAAATACTTTGAGGATATTTCTAGTGGTTATGATTTACCAAAACAAAAATGTCCTAAATGTAATCATGAGTTAACAAGAGATGGTCAAGATATTCCTTTTGAAACGTTTTTAGGATTTAAAGGAGATAAAGTACCTGATATCGATCTTAACTTTAGCGGTGATTACCAAGCGAAAGCCCATAATTATGTAAGAGAATTAATTGGTGAAGAAAATGCCTTTAGAGCTGGAACCATTCAAACGGTTCAAGAACGTAATGCTTATGGTTATGTTAAAGGTTATTTGGAATCTAAAAACATTACTAATGTCAGAAATGCTCAAGTTGAAAGACTGGCTAAAAGTATTATTGATGTAAAAAGATCAACAGGGCAACATCCAGGGGGAATAGTTGTTGTACCAAGGCATAAAGAGATTTATGATGTTACACCAATTCAATACCCTGCTAATGAAATAACTGGAGAATGGAAAACTACACACTTTGATTATCATTCATTTGAAGATAATTTACTTAAATTAGATATTTTAGGTCATGATGACCCAACAATGATTAAGTTCTTAATGGACTATGTTCATGAACATCAAGAGCAGTTTAGCTTTAAAGAAGCAGCAGAAATTCCTTTAGATGATGATAAAGTATATCAGTTATTTTATTCAACTAAGTCAATTGGTTTAACTAAAAATGATTTAGAATCGGAGATTGCCTCTTTTGGTATTCCTGAATTTGGGACCCCTTTTGTTAGACAAATGATTTTAGAAACAAGACCGAAAAATTTTGCAGAATTAGTTAAAGTGTCAGGTTTATCACACGGAACTGATGTTTGGGCAACTAATGCTCAAAGTTTAATTAAAGGAGATTCACCTTTTAAGCAAATCCCTTTTAAAGATATTATTGGTTGTCGTGATGATATTATGGTTGATTTAATTAATTTCGGAATGGCTCCGTTAAAGGCATTTGAGATTATGGAGTTTGTAAGAAAAGGAAAGCCATCATCAGATAAAAAGAAATGGGAAGAATATACTAAAGAGATGGAAAGGAATAAAGTTCCAGATTGGTATATTTGGTCTTGCGGAAAAATTAAATACATGTTCCCTAAAGCTCACGCTGTTGGTTATGTTTTAATGGCTGTTAGAATTGCTTGGTTTAAAGTTCATCAACCGCTTTTATTTTATAGTGCTTTTTTATCTAAAAGAGCAATTCAATTTGACCACGACATTATGGTGGCGGGGGCTAATGCAATTAGGAATGAAATTAAAGAAATAGAAAAAATCCCACAATATTCTCAAAAAGCAAAAGATATTGATTTATTAACAATGTTTTATGTTGCTTATGAAATGGTTAAAAGAGGATATAAGTTTTTGCCTGTTGATATTAAAAGTTCTGAAGCTACGACTTTTAAAATCGAAGGAAATGCTTTAAGAATGCCATTTATTACAATTCCAGGACTAGGAGAACAAGTTGCCTTTCAAATTGTAGAAGAAAGAAATATTAAAGAATTTATCTCCTTAGATGATATAAAAGAAAGAACTAAAATTAATAAAACGGTTTTTGAGTTTATGGAAAAATGTGGGGCGTTTGGTGGTTTAGAAGAGAAAACTGACATATTTAAACAAGGTTTGTTTGAAGATTTGGTTATTTAAGGTATAATATATATTGTTATTACGAAAGGGGTAAAATTATGAATACAAATCCTATTTTTACAAAGTTAGCAAAACAACAAGAAAATGAAATATTTAAAGAACAAGCATCATATCGAGGAGTAATTATAAAAACTATCACTTTATTTGGCGTATTATTATTATCATCTCTTAGTAGTTTATTTTTAATTGGCTTAAGTTCAACAATCTATACTACATTATTAATAATCGCAATGATTGTCGGATTTGTTGCTGTTATGGTAGCAAGTT
>CAYZTG010000027.1:0-9595 GCA_964481475.1 uncultured Acholeplasmataceae bacterium
CTTCATTATTAGCAATAACGTGGTCAATACCACCATAACCAATATCATAAGCCCAACCGTCTCCACCAAAGATCCATTGACTTGTTTTTACTAAGTAACCTTTTAATGATAATAATTCTTTTGCAAATGGTTTATCAACTTTATTGAGTTCAGCAATTATTTTAGGTTCAAGTTCTAATGTTTTCTCGCCGTTATATCTATTTTCTAACCATTCATTAGTTAACTCTTTTAGCTCACTACTCATTTCATTTTGATGGTTACTCATAATTGTTTGAATTCTATCTCTAGCAGTTTCTTTAGCAATTCTCATTCCAAAACCAAATTCAGCGTTATCTTCAAATAATGAGTTTGCCCAAGCTGGACCTCTGCCATTATCTAATTTTGTATAAGGTGTTGATGGGAATGAAGCTCCATAAATGGATGTACAACCAGTAGCGTTAGCAATAATCATTCTATCTCCAAATAACTGCGTAACTGCTTTAATATATGGTGTTTCTCCACAACCCGCACATGCTCCACTAAACTCAAATAATGGTTTGTTGAAGTTAAGATTTTTAACATTGTTTGTACCAATGTTTTTATATGTTACTTCATTAAAGAAATAATCAGCTGTTTGTTGTGAGTCTTTTGCTAATTCTCCACCAATTGGTACCATCTTAAGTGCTTTAGTAGGCGCTGGACAAACGTCCACACAAACTCCACATTCTGTACAATCAAGAGTTGAAACTTGAATTGTATATTGGTATTGTGTTAAATCTTTTCCTTTACCAGGAATCATTTTAGCCCCTTCTGGAGCGTTTGCTACTTCTTGCTCATCTGCTAGGAAAGCTCTAATTACTGCGTGAGGACAAGCAAAGACACATTGATTACATTGGATACAATTATCGTCTATCCATTCTGGAACGAAGTTTGCAATGCCACGTTTTTCATAAGCTGCAGTTCCATGTTCCATATGACCATCTTCATAACCAATAAAAGCACTTACTGGAAGAGAGTCTCCTTCTAATTTATTAACAATATTAGCAATGTTTCTAACAAAGTCTGTTCCTTTTTCATTAACTACAACTTCTTCATCTATTAAGTTAGCCCATTCAGGTTTAACCGGGAATTCAACTAAATTTTCGCCCCCTGCATCAATTGCATCAAAGTTTAACTTAATTACTGCTTCTCCAGCTCTACTATAAGATTCTTTTGCATATTCTTTCATTAATCTTACTGTTTCAGAATAAGGTAACAATTGTTCATTAATTTTAAAGAATGCACTTTGCATTATTGTATTTATTCTTCTACCTAAGCCAATTTCATAAGCTAAATCCATTGCATTAATTACATACAGTTTAACTTCTTTTTCAGCTAATTGGCGTTTAAATTTATTTGGTAAAAACTCTTCTAATTCACTAATCGGTGTTTGGGTATTTAGTAAGAATTTACCACCTTTTCTAATTCCTTTTAAAGTATCTAACTTTGTTAAATAAATATCATTCGCACAACTAATAAAGTGTGGGTTATTAACTAAGTAAGTTGCTTGAATTGGATTTGGTGAAAATCTCACATGTAATCTTGTTGTACTACCTGCTTTTTTAGAATCATAAGATGCGTAAGCTTGTGAATATAGTTTAGTATTATCGCCAATAATTTTTACGATATTTTTGCTCGCTCCAACTGTTCCATCTCCACCTAAACCATAGAACATAATTTCAGTTAATGAGTCTTTAGTAACATCAATTTGTTCGCTCATATCAAGTGATGTGTGACTAACATCATCATTAATACCAACTGTGAAGTTATCTTTTTGTTCTCCGCGTAAATTCTTATAAACCGCATTAATCATTGATGGAGTAGTATCTTTAGATGATAATCCATAAATACCACCAATAATTGTAGGTTGTTTTTCTTCTGTATAATAAATTGCTTTAACGTCTAAGTATAATGGTTCTCCATATGAACCAGGTTCAATAGTTCTGTCTAGTACACTAATTCTTTCAACTGTTTTAGGCATTACATTAAAGAAATATTTCTTAGCAAAAGGTCGATATAGATGAACTCCTAAAATTCCCACTTTATGTCCTCTCGCATTTAAATAATCAATAGTTTCTTTAGCAGTTTCAATAACTGAACCCATTGCAACAATTACGTCAGTTGCATTTTCATCCCCATAGTAAACAAATGGAGCATAATTTCTACCAGTTACTTTTGAAATTTCTTGCATGTAGTCATTAACTACGTCAGGAACTTGTTCATATTTACTCGCATGTAACATTCTTGTTTGAAAATAAACGTCATCATTTTGAGCAGTACCTCTAGTAATAGGGTTACCTGGGTTTAAAGATCCATCTCTAAACTTTTGAATAGCTTCTCTATCTATTAAACGATCAAAAACCTCATAGTCCATTACTTCAATAGTATTAACTTCATGTGAAGTTCTAAAACCATCAAAGAAATGAAGGAATGGTACTGATGTCTTAATCGCACTTAAATGCGCAACACCCGCTAAATCCATAACTTCTTGTACTGAGTTACTTGCAAGTAAAGCAAATCCTGTTTGTCTCGCTGCCATTACATCTTGGTGGTCTCCAAAAATTGATAATGCTTGAGAAGCAATCGAACGCGCTGCCACGTGAATAACTCCTGGTAATAATTGACCAGCAATTTTATACATATTAGGTAATTTTAACAATAAACCTTGGCTTGCAGTAAATGTTGTTGTCAATAATCCCGCTTGTAAAGATCCATGAACTGTTCCAATAGCTCCTGCTTCTGATTGCATTTCTACAACTTTAACAGGCATGCCAAACAAGTTCTTCATACCTTGTGCTGCCCAAGCATCAACATGCTGTGGGATTGGTGATGAAGGTGTGATTGGGTAAATACCTGCTACCTCAGTAAATGCGTAAGATGCATAGGCGCAAGCTTCAGCTCCATCCATGGACTTAATAATTTTTTTATTTTCTGCCATAATTTCCTCCTTAAGTTTTACGATATGACTTATCCACTACATATTATACTTTAAAGAGGCCTATTAATCAATATCAGTTAAGCGCTTACGAGCAAATTACTTGCAATTTGTAAATTATCTATTTAAGTAAAAAATTATATACATCTTCAGCATTAGTTTTAGCCTTAGCTGGCTTCCATATATATTCCAAAATTCCATTTTCATCAATTAAAAAACTTGATCTAATAATTCCCATTTTTGTAATACCAAAAGTAGTCTTTTCATCATATGCACCAAAATAACTTGAAACAGAAAAGTCTTCGTCCGATAATAGAGTAAAAGGCAAACTATACTTATTACTAAACTTTTGGTGTGAAAAACTATCATCTCCACTAATACCATAAATAACAACATTTAAGCCTCTTAGTTGCTCATAATAATCTCTAAATGAGCAAGCTTGAGCGGTACACCCTGGAGTATTATCTTTAGGATAAAAATAGACTAACACTTTTTTACCTAAGTGCTCTGTAAGAGTATGTTTTTTACCCTCATAATCAAACAATTGAAAATCTTTAATTTTCTCACCAATTTTAATCATAATTTTGCCCCTCTTTTTGCTTCACTTAATAAAGACTCCAAAGAATCATTATTCGTGTAAAAAGCCATTCCTACTTTATATTTTAGATTAAAGTTCTTATCATTCAACTCTTTTTTAATAATTTTAAACATTTCATTCATCATTATTTCATGCATATTAATAACTATAACGGCTATTCCATCAACATAACCCATTGGGTCTATTGCAAATTTAGTTTTTAAGTATTTTCCAAACTCTTCAATGATTTTATCCTCATAGTTTTCTAAAAAACTAAAATGAACTAAACAAAACGCCTTAATTTTATCCTCTTCTTTAGTCTTTCTAACCTTTTCAAATTCTTTTTCTAAATTATCTCTTGTTAGTAATTGGTATCGCTTATCCAATTTTTTTTGATATTTTTTATCAATCAAAACTCTGGAAACCAACATAATACCTATAACAAAAACCAATGTTGCTGAAGCATAAAAAAACATTGTTTGTTCTAGTATGACAAAAACGATTGCCAAAACACTAAATATCCCTAACATTAATAATAAATTTGCTTTTCTCATATAATCACCTCTTTTAGTATAACATACTAAAGCAAAATTACTTTTCTTTTGTAAACCGGTTTCATAAGAAAACATCTTTACATATTTTATAGTGTGTTAGAATTAATCTAATTAAATAACTATCAAGAGGACGGGAGAGATATAGCTCTGAGAACGTCTACCAACCGGGTTTACAAGGTGGTAAAGCTATAACCGATGGTATATAAATCATTATCTTTTAAATCTATCTCTCACGATAGATTTTTTTAATTATAAGGAAGATTTATGATTAGATTTTAAAATGTTTCTAAAGATTATTATAAAAAGAAAGAGAGCGTTGCTGTTTTAATGGATATTAATTTGACAATTAATAAGGGTGAAATTATTGGAATTGTTGGTCATTCTGGTGCGGGGAAAAGTACGTTACTTAGAATTATTAACGGTTTGATTGTTCCTACTAGCGGGAGTGTTTATTTGGATAATTCGTCAATACTAAAAAAAGGCAAATAATTTAAACCAAATACGTCACCAAATCGGAATGATTTTTCAACATTTTAATTTAATTAACTCTTATTCTGTTTATAAAAATATTTCCCTAAATTTAAAAATTAGCAATTATCCAAAGGAATAGCATTTCGAAAGAATATTAGAAGTGTTAGATCTAGTAGGTTTGAAAGATAAAAAGGATAGCTATCCGTGTTCTTTGTCAGGTGGAGAAAAGCAAAGAGTAGGAATTGCAAGAGCAATTGCAAATAACCCTAAATACTTGCTGTGCGATGAAATCACATCATCTCTAGATCCAAACACAAGTAAAGAAATCATTAATTTACTTCTAGATATTCATAACAAAACAAATATCACAATTGTCTTTATTAGTCACCAAATAGAAGTAATTAAGGATTTAGTTGATAGAGTAATCGTTTTAAACAAAGGGGAGATTGTCGAAGACAACACTACTAAAAACATCTTTACCAAACCTAAAAATAACGCAACTAAATCACTCATTGAAAATATTATATATGTTCCAAAGTTCATTAAACTTTGATAAAGTCATTACTAACAACCCGAAAAATCTTATTTTTAGGAAAGATGCCTCTCCAGATTTTTTAATCGCAGCTTATAATAGTAACGAAGCAGATCTATATGTCATTAATTCGAATTATGCACTTGAAGGTAATTTAAACCCTTTAAATGACTCTATTTTTATCGAGCAAACTGAAAATAATCCTTACGTTAACATTTTAGCAACTAGAGAAGAACTCTTAAAAAGCCCCAAATTAATAGCTCTAATTGAGGCTTTACGTAGCGAACATATTAAAAACTTTATTAATACCAAATACAAGGGAAGTGTAATCAACGCCTAGTTTTCACTTGCCAATTTCCATATATATAAAGAAGCTATACTTGCATACGGAGTAAAGCTTTTTTTTATTTCTAAAAATTCTTCCTTGCTAAGTTGTTCTTTATTATACAACCTTTTTAACCCTCTAATAATTCCTAAATCAAGGTAACTCATCACATTTTCTCTGCCCAAAGTAAACAAAAGTAACATTTCTGCTGTCCAAACACCAATGCCTGGTAGCTTAATAAGTTCTTTAATAACCTCATCATCTTCTAAATGTCTTAAATCATCAAAAACAAGGTCCCCATTTAATACTCTATTAGCAATCTCTTTAATATAAGTAGCTTTTCTTAAAGACAAACCAACACTTCTTAAAACTTCACTTGAAACATCATTAACAACTTTAGGGGTTATATCATCCAAATATTTAATTAATCTTGCTTTTATTGTGTTTGCAGCCTTAGTAGATATTTGTTGACTAATGATGTTATACACTAAAGCTTTAAAAATATCAGTTTCTACTTCCCTTTCAATCACTCCATATTTTTCAATAAGTTTTTTTAACTCTTTATCACGTTTTTTCAAGTAGGTAAGTTGTTCTTTCGTTATTTTATAGTACGCCATAATATCACCACTTCTATTTTATCACAAAAATATTTTGATTAATTATTCATTATTTGGCACTTATCAATTGACAGTGCTAATTATCGGTGATATAATATAGTCATAAAGGAAAGGAGTGGGTATTATGTTCCCAGTATATCGTAAACATAGAGGATTATTTGATGCATTCTTTGATGATTTTATGACAGAAAATAAGTTATCATTAAGAACAGACTTGGTTGAAAATGAAAATGATTATTTATTTAAAGTTGATCTTCCTGGTGTAAAAAAAGAAGATATTAAAATTAACATTAAAAATAATTATCTAATATTAGAAGTCATCAAACAAGAAGAAAAAGACGAAGAAAATAAAAACTACATAAGAAAAGAAAGATTTTATGGCAGTGCTTCTAGAAGTTATTACGTTGGTAATATTAATGTTGATGACTTAAATGCAACCTTTGAAAATGGTGTTTTACAAATAACCGTTCCTAAAGAGGTTAAACAAGAAACCAAATATTTAGAAATCAAATAATCAGATTACATTAGAAAAAAGAGAAACAATTTTGTTTCTCTTTTTCATCTATTACTATAATAAGTCTATTTCGTTCTTTTATCTCCGAAGAAAAAGATGCCAACTGCGCCAGGTCCAGCATGACTGGCAGTAATCGCACCAGCTGGATATATTTTAACTTGCTCCTCTAAATATAAAAATCTCTCTTCAATTTCGTTTTTTAATCTAATCGCTTCTTCTAAATTATTGGCGTGAGTAACATAACATTTACCTGTATAATTTAGTCCTCCAAAAGCATGTTTTTCCATTAATTCAATTGCCTTTTTAAAAACTCTCTTTTTACCAATAACTTTATATCTTGGAATGATTTCTCCATTAACACTAACATCCATCAACGGACAAATGTTCAATCTTTTCCCAATAATACCTTCGACCTTACCAACTCTTCCCCCTTTAATAAAATGAGAAATGTCCGTTGTATAAAACCAATGATTGACAGTAAGCTTGTTTTCCTCTATCCAACTAATTAACTTTTCCAAAGTAAACTCTTCTTTATTTTTTCTTTGCGCAACTTCTCTTAAAAATAGTCCATACCCAACCGATCCATTTAATGAATCAATTACATAAACTTTATTGTCTTGGTATTTTTCATTTAATTCTTTAGCTGCTAAATTAGCTGAATTATATGTTCCTGATAAACCGCTTGAAAAAGTAAGGTGAAGCACATCGTAACCACTTTCTAAAAAAGGAGTAAAAAATTCAACAAATCTCTCAGCGTTCACTTGAGTAGTTTTTGGTGTTTTACCTTCCTCTATTGCTCTATAAAAATCCTCATAGGAATAATCCTTACTAATATTTGTTTCAAACATTTCATCATCCAAATAATAGTAATAATTTATATAAGGAACATCTAACTCTTCTAATTCTTCTTTATAAATATCAACTGTTGATTCACAAGTTAACATGTATTTTTTCATCTTTCATCACTCCCCATTTAAGTATAAGTGTTCATACATCAACACTCAACCTACTAATAAAATAATAATAAGAGAGTTGTAATATTAATTCCACTATTAGTAGAACTAACTTTGTGTTATAATAATCTCATGGAAAATAAAAGAAATGAACTACAAGAAAATATTGCAAAAAATATTCAATATTACCGTAAACAACTGAATTTAACTCAACTAGAATTGGCTGAAAAGTTAGATTATTCTGATAAAACAATTTCTAAGTGGGAAAGGGGGGACGGCGTACCTGACGTATTCACCTTAAATAAACTCTCTGAGTTTTTTAATATTTCTATTAATGACCTTTTAAGTGAACAAACCAAGAAGATAAAACAAGAATCTCATAAGCAATTAAAACCACTATTGTATGTCTTAGTCGTTTGGGCCGTTTTTGTAACTTCTTACGGTATCTTAAAAATGTTTAATTGGAAACTTGATAATTATCCTTTATGGTTGTTGTTTATTTATCCTATACCCCTTTCAGCGTTAATATTTTTTATTTACAACTTAGTTTGGAAAAACCTTTTTTATGTTTATCTTTTCTTAACAATCTTTATTTGGACGCTTTCTGTTGATATTCAATTAACATTTGACTATTTGCAGCCAAGCCTCTTTTATATTATTACTAGTTCCTTATATCTGCTTTTTATGTATTTAACTTTTTATGTTTTACAATATCGAAAAAGAAAGAAATAGTTTTATCTGATCCTTCAAAAAAACCACAGTCCTTAATTATGATTGTGGTTTTTTTATTCTTTTATTAATTATATTTCTTTTTAACAATAGCTTACATAAAAAAAACAAGTTGCTCTATGAGAACTTATTTTTTAATTAATTTTACTTATAAATGATTTGACTAGGAGATAAACTAGTATAATCTCTCAAAATAGTGTTTGGTATAAACTTAAACATTTCTTGACTAACCGGTTGTATTTCTCTCCATTGTTTATATAAACCATTATTTACTAAAGGATCATCTATAACCCATGATTGATTAGCAATAAAATATCTTCCATTTCTAATAACAACAGCTCTAATTTCATATCTAGAGTTAGGAGCCCAATCAAAGTCTAGAGAATAGAAAGCCCATAAACTTTTTGGTCCGGGAACTCCGTGATGTTTAGGATTATATATTGAATTGTCTGTAGTTATATAATGACGTCCTTTGTAAGTAAATATTTGATTACTAGGAAGATTGTGATTTAGATCATCTTCTTCTTCCCAAATATCTAAATTGAAATCTGAATCCCAAGTATAGTCTAACCAATCCCCTGCTTCAATTTGATTTTGAATCATCCTTGTCGTTACGGTTACTTTTTCCCAGTATCCCTTTATGTCTTTTAACGATAGTAGGTTCAATATTGTCATTATTACTATTATTATTGTTATGTTTATTTTTCGCATTTTTAATACCTACTATTAAGACAGTGTTGATAGTTAAAGCAATTACGCCGATAACCCATACAACATAAGTTAATACTTGCCATAACATGTTAAACCTCTTATTTTGGTGTAACAGTAAAAGTTAAGTCAAATTTAATTGTTTTTCCTGCAACTGCATCATACTCAGTTTTGTCTGCTGGTTCTGTTAAAGTAACTGTAATTGTAATTGAGACTGCCCCATCATTTAAAGTAATATTAGTTGAAGTAGGTAATACTGTGATATTAACTAAACTACTATATGTAGCAGCGCCACCAATTAAAATATTATCTGCTAATACTTCTAATGTTCCTAAAGTTCCATCTGCAGAGTTAGTTGTATCTACCCAAGTAATGTTATATACAATAGTGACCTCTTCTACTTGTCCAGTAGTTGCTCTATCTTCTGGAACTAATGCTCCAGTAGTTTTACTTCCTAATTCAACACCAACAGTAGTTTCTACTTCACCAGCTGTACCAATAATAATATCTTCCGGTTTCCTTGCATCATTTCCTTTAACTAATCCAGCCCAATAAGCATATGTTGGAATTGCTAACAACATAAATAGTAAGAATAAATTAGCAAATAAAAGTAATTTTGTTCTTTTAGTTTCTTCTCTTCTTTTTCTCATAATTCTCCTTAT
>CAYZTG010000028.1:0-8584 GCA_964481475.1 uncultured Acholeplasmataceae bacterium
TCCTTTACTTCTTCTTTTTTAAGAACATTTTCTGTAGCAGTAAATGTTTCATCTTTAACAACTTCGTCATACTCTCCGAATAAAAGTAGATAGGGATCTTTTTGAGGTGCAGGATTAGGCTCTTTATTAGTTACTAAAACTGTTACCTTATCTAAAATCTTTTTCACGCTTGGCATCGAAAACTGACTTGCCCCACCAACTTCATCAACAGCTTTATAGTCTACTAACATCACACCTTTAAGTGTTGGCAAATATTGCTCAACTTTAGCAAAGAAGTTTGGCGTATGTTCGTGTTCTAAAACAATAACATCAATAATCTTCCCTTCTTTACTAACTACTACTTGTAGTTTTAAAAGAGACCACTGCTCGTGTGTTGGAATATTTTCTGCATAATCAATACCTGTATATAAATAACCAATCACATCTTTACCTTTATAAATATTAACTACTTCTGTAATTATCTCATCATCTAAACTTTCAATCTTAAAGTTAGTTGCTTCAGGAAAATAACCTTTATAACTACTTAACTTTTTAGAAGTGTTATATCTAGTCATTCCAAAAATAAATAACACTGCTATTAAAACAAAGACTCCTGCATTAATAATAAGATTTCTATTTTCTCTACTCATGATAACACCCCTTTTAATGCCTCAATAAGTTTAGTAATTGAGTTCCCAGAAACTGTTGAACCAGTAATAAGATCCACATTAACTGTTCCTTCTAAAACTTTACCTACTAATTTTTCATATTCTGCTTCATACTTATCATAATAATTTCCTGTATGAGTGCTTATCAAAGTTCTAATGCCAATTACTTTATTATCAGCATCTAAAGCAACTAATAAAGTTAACTCACCATATTCTTTTTTATATTCTTCGTGTAAAAACTCTTCAGTAACCCCAAAAACTGTATAAGCAAAACCTAAACTATTACCAGAAGCATCCTTTACTTCTTCTTTTTTAAGAACATTTTCTGTAGCAGTAAATGTTTCATCTTCAATAGCTTCAGCATATCCTTCACCAAATAACTCTTCATAAACATTTAATGGCTCTTCAATATTAATAAATTCACCAGCTGCTTTAACAATATCTTTTATTAAGGTATTTAATAGGTCACCTGTTTGAGTAACACCACCAATAATATCTACACCATTTAATTCACCAATTAAAGAAGAAATCTTATCTAAAACAGGAATATATTTATCATAGAAACCAATTGTATTTTCAGTATCAAGAATTTTAACACCAACAATTTCTCCAGCAACATCAACACCAATTGCTAAATCAACTAAACCTCTAGGGTTTGTTCCTTTAGCTTTAAAAACATAACCAATAATATTATTATTTTTAAATATTTTCACTACTGAATAAGCTGTTCCTTCATTTAAATCTACTTCTTCAATATTATCTAAGTCATTAAAGAAACCTTTATATGCCTTCATTGCTTCTTCTTGTTTGTTTTTTTCAATAATAGGAGCAGTAACATAATTTGCAAAGCCAATTAAAGCGCCACATAAAACTCCTACTAAAGTAAGTACGATAGCCGTTTTAAATATTTTCATGCTGCAAAACCTCCTACTCCCGCAAAGACAATCAAAGCCATTAAGACTAAACTAACTCCCAGTCCTGTCATTACTTTCCAACCTAACCTTGGATTACTCCATTTATAATAATCAATTAATGGTACGAACATATTTCCAATTAATATTGCAAAAGCAACACCTTCAGTGTGTGATCCAAATAGTCTAATTACAACAACTAAAGAACCAAGCAACAAACCATAGATGTATCTTCCTGGAGAAGTTACAGGGGCCGTTACTGGATCAGTAGCCATAAAGACTGCACCAAATAGTAGTCCTCCTGTTAAAACTTGAAATAATACAACATCTATAATGTTTTGACCAACTGCTATTGCTGCAACTCCCATTAACACAGCAAACGTTGTTAAAAACGATGCGAAAATTCTCCAATCAGCTGCTTTTCTTACAAATAAATAAATTCCACTAATTAAAATTAGTAAAGCACTAATTTCTCCCATTCCTCCAGGAACATTTCCTAAAAACAAATCTAATAAAGAATAATCTTTTAATGTATTAGTAATACTAGCTAGATCGTTTCCAATTGCTCCTAATGCTGTTGAACTACCAATTATATCTGGTCCAGCATATTTAAAACTTGATCCAAATGAAATTAAAGCGATAATAAAAGCAACCGCAGCTGGGTTAAAAATATTTCCACCCATTCCACCAAAGACCATTTTTCCAAATAAAATCCCTAATCCTGCACTTATAATAACTGCGTAGATACCCATATGAGCAGGGATCATCATTGAAAAGATAATTGCACTAATTGAAGGAGTAATGATATTTAATATTGAAATTTGCTTAAATCTATCAATAAAACGAGCTTTAAAACCTTTTACTCTAATCGGATGTGGGCGATGTCTTAACATCACAACTAAACATTCAACAAAAATCATCACCGCAACTGCAATAACAATTCTAATAAGTGCTTGAACACCAAATTTATAAATACTAAAGAATACTAATGGAATTAAGGCAATTAAAACATCAACCATCATTCTTTTTACAGAAGTTTCTTTTCTTACAAACGGTGCATTTGATTTAACAAAAGTAACCATACTATCTCTCCTATACTTTAATGAAACGTTTTGATTGTTTCATTATTTCTGTTAACGGTATTTTTGATGGACAAGTAAAACTACACAATCCACATTCAATACATCTATTGACATCAAGAGCACTTACTTGTTCTTTATCACGAGCTTTATAAGCATTCATTATTTGGACAGGTTTTAAATCAACTGGACAAGAATAAACACAACTCGCACAACTAATACATTCTAGCTCTTTAGCAACTTTTTGATTATTAACAATTAAACTAGTTGTTGTCTTACTAATAAAGAAATCATCATTAGTAATATTAGTACCCATCATTGGTCCCCCAACAACTAACTCTTTGGGAACATCTTCATCAATATAACCTCCAGCTAACTCTATTAAATCTTTGACTGGAGTACCAATTCTTACATTAAAACTCTTTGGCTCTTTAATTCCTTCTCCATAAATAGAAAAGTATCTTTCCGTAATCGGCATTCTTCTTTCAACTGCTCGATAGATCCCATATAAAGTCGTTACGTTTAAAACGATTACTCCATACTCATTAGTTAATTTACCAACTGGAACCTTAATTCCTAAAGCATGTTTTATAGTATCATTTTCCCAACCTTGAGGATAATGGTTACCAACAAACTTAACAGAAATATCTTCTTGGTAATTAACTAACACTTGTTCAAACGCCTCTTTTAATTCAGGATATTTCTTCTTTACCGCAATTACACCCTTAGGAGCTTTTAAAGCTTTCATTGAATAAATTAAACCTTTAATGATTCTCTCTGTTTTATTCATCATAATTTGATAATCACTAACAATTATTGGCTCACATTCAACCCCATTAGCTAAAACAGTATGGATTTCTTTGTTTGTTTGAAATTTTACATAAGTAGGAAAACCACTTCCACCTAAACCAGATAAACCAGAATTTTTTAAAATATTTACATAATCTTCTTTAGTCAATGCATTTATTTCTTCTGTAGTTCTTGGTTTACAACTAGGACATAGATCATATTTAAAGTCATTTTCAATAATTAAACAATCAACAGTGTCTCCGCTACTTCCATGCAACTTCTTTTCAATCCCAATTACTTTACCACTAACTGTAGAATGAATTGGTTGTTCAAAGAAACTCCCCTTTCTCGTTCCAATCAATTGACCTACTTTCACATTATCGCCATCAAAGACACAAGTCTCTCCAACTGGACACTTTAAATCACCAGTAGGAAAATATAAATACTTAGCATCTTTATACTCGATTAAAGGAGAGTCAACGCGACCCTTTTTACCATCGGGAATAAATTTTGTCTTTTCAATCATACTTCCACCTCTTCATATATTGGATATTTTTTTAATTTTTCAATTACTTCTTCTTTAACATCTTTTTTATTAATTAAAACATCTTTAATCATTTTTGCAACCCACTTCATTTCTGTTTCCTTAAAACCACGAGTTGTCATTGCTGGCGTTCCCAGTCTCATCCCACTCGTAATAAATGGTTTTTGAGTATCAAAAGGAATAGTATTCTTATTAATTGTTATATTCATTTCTCCTAGTAATGTTTCTGCTTCTAAGCCAGTAATACCAATACTATTAAAACAATCAACTAAAACAATGTGATTATCAGTACCACCACTAACAATTCTAAAACCGTACCCTTCTAATTCTTTCGCCAGAACTTTAGCATTTATAATTACTTGTTTTTGATAATCTTTAAATTCGGGTTTTAAAGCTTCATAAAAACTAATTGCTTTGGCTGCTATAATATGAACCAAAGGACCACCTTGAGTTCCTGGAAAAACATTACGGTCAATCTTTTTAGCTAACTCTTCATTGTTAGTTAAAATGATTCCCCCTCTAGGTCCTCTTAAAGTTTTATGAGTTGTTGATGTAACTACATCAGCATAAGGAAAAGGGCTTGGATGCTGGCCAGTACAAATTAATCCTGAAATATGTGCCATATCAACTAAGAGATACGCCCCAACTAAATCCGCAATCTCTCTAAACTTTTTAAAATCAATTATTCTCGCATACGCGCTTGCCCCCGCAATTATTAATTGAGGCTTTTCTTTAAGAGCAACTTCCTTTATTTCTTCATAGTCAAGCTCTTCTGTTTCTTTATTAACACTATATGTAACACCTACATAATCTTGTCCGGAAAAAGATAGTCGATAACCGTGGGTCAAATGACCACCACTATCAAGTTTCATTCCTAATATTTTGTCGCCGTGATTAATCAAACTTCTAATCGCCGCCATATTAGCTTGACTACCTGAGTGAGGTTGGACATTCGCAAAATTACAATTAAACAATTCTTTGACGCGCTCAATTGCCAAATTTTCTACTACATCAGCAAATTCGCAGCCCCCATAATACCTCTTCCCTGGATAGCCTTCCGCATATTTATTCGTAAAAATAGAGCCTCCAGCTTTTAAAACATCTTTTGAAACGAAGTTTTCCGAAGCAATTAGCTCAATGTGGTTGTGCTGTCGATGAAATTCATCATTAATAGCTTTAAAAATTAACTTGTCCATGTTCACCTCTATCTATTTAGGTGCACTTTTAACACCTATTATCATCGTTATATCCTTTATTATTATATAATAATGTCAAGCGATATGCAACTTTTCTTAATTAATTTACAATAATTATAACTATCTTTAAAAGAAGCGTTTACAATTATAAAATACCCCCATTTAAAGTAAATAATTAGTAAAATTACCATTTCAAAGTTTCCTTATTGTTATAAAAAGAAAAAAGATCACTAAATGACCTTTCTTTTAAATTATTTTTCTAAATTACTTCAACTCTAATTAAATCACTAACCATTTTAAACTCTTTATTAAGAAATGTGAACTTATGAGTTAAATAAAGATAACTAACACCTTTTTTACTTGCGCCAACTAATTCATCTTTTGAAAAAACTAAACCAAGAGGATTTCCAAACAAAATATTAGTTTCATAATCAACAATTCTTCCTAAATCATCACTAAGAATAACCTTTTTATTTTCGCCAAACATTTTATATAAAATATCATCTTTTACAGATAATTTTTTAGTGATTCCTTTAAATATATGAATATCATCTGAACTAAGCTTATCAAAACCTTCTCCCAATGCATTAACCAATTCATGTTCTTTAATTCCCCAAGGAGAATACTCAACCATTCTTTTATAAAAATCATTTCTATAAGCTAATTTATCAGCACCATAAAAAGGATTAATATTTAAATTAAATTTATTTACACCCCTAAGTAACATCTCAAAAATATCGCCTTTGTTATGATAATTAATAATAAAGCCATTCTTATCCTTTTTAACAACACTAGCTAAAGCTTCTGCTGTTACTGGAAAAAAAGTCATTACTTGGAAAGCCCTTTTTAAGTTATTCAAAACCTCACCAACAATTAATGCCTCTTCTTTTGTTTCACTTTTAACTTCAATTAAAAAATTAAAATCATTAGGAATAATTTCATCAAAGTTAGCTAAAAGAGGTAACTTATCAGGTAAGATTTGATCATCCTTTCTTAAGTTAGCCACTAAAAGCTCATCATACGTATGTTCTCTAATAGAAAACTCTTTATTATAAGTTCTTGTAAGTGTACTATCGTGATTAACAACAACAGCTCCATCTTTTGTAACATGAACATCCATTTCTAAAAAATCTGCTCCACTTTTATAACCTTCTAATCCAGCATCAATACTATTTTCCACATGCTCTTGATGGTTACCTCTATGAGACACTAAAAAAGGCATCATTACTAGATCAGCAGCGATAGCAACTCTAGATAGTTCAGTTCCAATTACTCCATCAACGCCAGATAAAATCGCTTTATAAAGCGTTTGTTCACTAGTTACACTGCCAACAACTCTAATCCCATCTAGCTTTAATTTTCTAATTATTGATTGATTCAATTTTTCAGAATCAAGAATAATCAAAGAAATATTATTTTCATAAAGTGATGATTTTAAAAGATCAACATCTTTAAAATCTCTAACCTTTAACACTAATCTTGTATCCTTATATATTTTATAAAATGCCTTTAAAAAGCTTAACTTTTCACTCATAATAAAAATATCATAATGACCCTTATCTTTTAAAAATAAAGCCACTTCTTGTGCTTCCTTTTTACTACTAATTTCAATTAAGTTAAGTCCTTTTAATAAATCTTCTAGTTGATAGTTTGTCAGATAACTAATATCTGCCTCTTCATTATTTGATATATAACTAACCTTTATCATCTCTTAATCAATGCTCCTTTATAATGTATTTATTATACTACAAAGTAATTATTTTTTTAATTAAAAAAAAGAGGTTGCCCTCTTATTTTGAAATAACATTATGATAGACGTTGCTAATATCGTCAATATCATCTAGAATATCATTTAGTTTTTGATAAGCCTTTAAGTCTTCTTCTTCAGTTAACTCCAAATAAGTAAAAGGTAACCAAGCTATTTCATCAATAGCAAAAACTAACTCTTCATTTAATTTTAAAAGAGAAGTTTTAATGGCGTTATAATCACTAACATCACCATAGACTGTTAAGAGTTCATCCTCTTCTTCAATATCTTTGAAATTAGTATCGGTATTAATTAAATGTTCTAATACTTCATCTTCTAAATAACCTTCAAAACTAAACATCGCTAAATGTTCAAATAAATGACTAACTGCACCCATCTTTCCCCCTGACTTAGTAAAAGCATTTTTTACTAAAGCAACGGTTCTAGCGGGATTGTCTGTTAAACATTCAACTATAAACATACTATTTGCCGGCCCATAAAACTCATATCTAACCAAAGTGTAGTTTTCATCACTGCCACCTTTAGCCTTATCAATTGCCCTATTAATAATATCTTGAGGGACTTGTTCTTTCCGTGCTCTTTCAATAATTCGTTTTAAAGGAAGATTACTTTCAGGATCATACCCCGCTTTAGCAATCATATAAATTTCTTTACCATATCTTGAATATAGTTTAGCTTTTTTTAAAGAGGTCTTGGCCATAGCCTCTTTTCTTACTTCATGAGCACGACCCATTATTTAAACTCCTCTTGATACCTTTTAATCGCTTCGTCGATAGTTTTCATTGCTTTTTGCTTATCACCAATGTCTAAAACATAGGTGGTTTTATTTTCCAATGATTTATAAACTTGGAAAAAATGATGCATTTCTTTTAAAACGTGTTGCGGTAAATCTTCTAATTCTTCATAATGACTTAAAGAAGGATCTCCTTTAGCAACCGCAATAATCTTTTCATCTACTTGGTCACTATCAATCATCGAAATTACACCAATTGGTTTAGAAACAACCAATGACAACGGGTGTAAGTTTTCACTACATAAAACTAACACATCAAGCGGGTCATCATCACTCGCATAAGTACGTGGAATAAAGCCGTAGTTAGCCGGATAATGAGTAGATGTGTATAGTACTCTATCTAAAATAATCATACTCGTTTCTTTATCCAATTCATACTTTGTTTTAGAGCCTTTAGGTATCTCAATAACACTAACAAACTCCTTTGGACTAATTCTTTCTTTACTAATATCATGCCATATATTCATATTTATCACCTTGTTGTATTATATCATTTTTTTACTCATTTTAACACTTCTTTCAAATCTTTACAATATCTATAGATTGCTCCCTCAAAGATTACCTTGTAAAATAATTCTCATACTTCAATTTGATCATTAAAGTTAGTCTAATTATCTTTTTAAATCATCGCTTTTTTTATTGTTTTAGAAAGCTTAACAAATTATAAATAAAAAAAGCAGTTATCTAAACTGCTTTTATCTTTAAGTTCAATTATCTCGTTGCTTCTTTTTAGTTTTTCTTAAATTGTTAAACTTACCATTTCTCGAACTAGTATTACTAAAGTTTCTAGTTTTAGAATCACTTTTACTCAACTCTTGGTTTCGTGACTTATTAGTCTTTTTACCATATTCACGTTT
>CAYZTG010000029.1:0-8116 GCA_964481475.1 uncultured Acholeplasmataceae bacterium
TATTTTCATATTCCTTCACCGTTCTTTCTAGTTTTTCAACTGTTAAATTGGGATTGTTTGTTTGATTTGATTCTAATGTAATTTTTGCTAAAGCATTCCCATACTTTAGTGGATCAAAATTATTTATTTTGGCATAGATTACGCCTGATAGAAATGCATCTCCAGCTCCTGAAGTATTTTTAATATTACTTTGAAGTGGTCTTAGATGACAAATTCGATCTTTTTCCCCGTAATAACTCCCTTTAGCTCCATCTGTAATAAAGACTTCTTTTAATCCACGTTCAAGTAAAATCTTAATTAGCGCTTCAGCTCCTAATTCAGTTCCTACTAGCGTTTGGGCCTCTAAGAGATTACATTTAATACCATTTAATTTATGAAGATGTGGTTTAAATTTTTTAACTTTAGTAATTGAGATTGCTTCTGCATAAATTGGCTTATCGCAATTATTAGTAATATATGAAATAGTTTCATTATCTAAGTTGGAATCAATAATTATTAAACCATATTTATTAAAGTCAATATTATCTTTTAAAAACTCAACCGATAAATTATTAATAATTTTCATGTCATTAATCCCAACAAAGAAGTCGTCTTCTTCGTTAAAAATTGCTAAGTAGGTTGAAGTTTTTTCATTTTTAACATTTGGTGTAATTATCTTTAATCCAATATTGTTAAAGTGATTTTTGGCTTGATGGCCAAAATCATCATCACCAATAGCCGTTAAAAAAGTTGTGTCAACATTAAGTCTTACTAAATTTTCAGCAATGTTTTTACCAACACCACCGACTGATGTTTCTACCTTGCCAATATTAGAGTTATAAAGTAATAAATCTTCGGATACTAAACCATTAATATCAATATTTGTGCCACCTATTACTAAAACTTTCACTTCATCACCTTCTTTTATATTATACCATTATAATGGTTTAATATTTTTACATTTTGTTAAATAAAAAAACTCACCAACCGGGTGAGTCTTAATATATAAGTAATTAAAATCTTAATCGTTTTCTATTCTATCTAGGAAAACGTAAATGAACCATCACTATTTTTAGTAATGTTTATAGATGCAGCAACTGAATTGCCAAATTCACCATAGCCTCTTAAAACTATTTTAATAGTTTGAGATGCCGGTCCCCAATTTAATCCAGTTAGACGGAAAGAGACTTTTGTATCTGCAATCGAGGTTTGTGATTAATCAACTTTGCTTTGATCCCAATAATAAAGCAAGTAAGCTGGTTGTCTATTAGTTGGGGCATCGTTAGCAACACGGTTAAATTGTAGAAAATATATGCCTTCTTCTTCAACGATTGTAAATCCATTTGGAGTTTGAAGTAGTGGAGCTTCTTTAGTTGAAATTGAAAATTGGTTATCAGAGTTTCTATTTGCATAAAGAACTAGACTACGTTCTCCTGCTGAAACTATAACTTTAGTATGGTTTGAGACAAGATGTGCGGTTCCTGTTCCTACAGCAACTAGTTTTATTTCTGGCGTATACGAGATTGTCTTATATTCATCAATTTGAACATCATATCTGGTCACACCTTGAACTGGTTCCCATTTTAAGGTGCCATCAGAACCCAAACTAATAAACTTAATTGCGTTTGGATCATCTTCATACATCGCGGTAACAACTAAGTTTGTTGTTACACTATTAAACTCGGTATCCCAACCAGTAAATACGTAATTATCTCTTGATGGTTTTTCTGGTGGTATAGCCGCTTCGCCGTGTTTTGTGGTAGTTTGCTTTAATATCTTATCGTCCCAATCTTTGAATACTACACTATACTCTTTCTTTTCAAAAACAGCGTTAAAATCAGTATTAACTTTGATATTATCAAGTGGTTTATCCCACCCTATAAAATTATAACCTTCTTTTGTCGGAGTTTTAGTAGTCGTTGCATTACCATCATATGGTACTGCAACTTCTTCAAGTACTACTCCGTCAGCTAAGAATCTAACTTGTAGAGTGTTTTTTTCAAATACAGCATAAGTTTTAACATTACTTTTAACTTGTTTATAAGATGGTGACCACTCTTTAAATGTATGTCCTTCTTTACTAGGAGCTTCTGGTGGAGTTCCATCACTGCCATACTTAACTTGTTCAGTTTTTACTATTTCATCTTCAACATAAAATGTAACTGTATATGTATTTATTTCATAGGATAGCGTGATATCTAAATCACTTTTAATATTTTCAAGTGAAACACTATATCCAGTAAACGTATAGCCTTCTTTTTCAAGGTTTTCAGGTGGAGTCGCATTTTCTCCATGTTTAACTTTTTGAGTTTCAAGTACTATCTCGTCTTGTAAAAAGCGTACCGTTTAGCTTTTTATCTCAAAAACAGCTGTAACAACTGTATCTTTTTCAATCTTTTCAAAAGATACATCCCATTTTACAAATTCTTTTCCTTCTTTTTCTGGTACTACTGGTGGGTTGCTTTTTTACCATGACTAACGACTTCCGTTATTAAAATGGTTCCGTCTTCATCTTTAAAAACAACTGCGTATTGATCCTTTTTACCATCACAAGATACTAAAAAGATAACAGCTATAACTAATACTAAAAACCTTATCGGCTTTTTTAACATCATCTTCACTCCTTTATATCATAATTGTCTAATCGTATAATTGTGGATTAATTATAACACTATTACTAATATTATTCAATCTCAATTGTAATTAGTTTTATGATATTCCCAACTAATATAAAAGGCCTGATACAAAAGTATCAAGCCTCTTTGTTATATTTTGTACTATATTTTAAAATTACTTACGATCAATAGGTTCCGTAACTTTAGTAATTAAGTTCAGACGATAAAATCTTTTTGTTGATTTACTATAATAATACAAATAATCACCAACAATATGCATTTCTATCGCTAATCCATCTCCTTCTTTGCTTTCGTATAATAAAACTTCTTCAGTTCCATCTATTTTAACTTTATAGACTCCATTTTTCTTAGACGATGATGTTGTTTCATTTGTATAATAAATATAGCCGTCTTTTAAAATGAAACTAATTGGATCGATGCTAGATATTAATCTTTTATCTTCGGTTCCATCTAATTTAATATGAGATAGATATTTATAGCCTAATACGACTTCGCGATAATACATCTTGTCACCAGCAATTACAAACCAGTCGGTTTTTTTAGTTCCTAACCTAGCTATATTCTCTAGCTTCCCGTCTGCCGCAATGTCAGCCGACCAAATTTCATCAACGCCTGCTCCTTTTATAAAATAAAGTTTGTTGTTATGAATAGTTAAATGATGAGAGTTATATTCGTAAACTTCTTCCTCAATTGATAAATCGCTTAACGATAATCTAACAATCGCAGTTCCAACACCTGTGGCGTTACCCTTAACGTAGTACAAGTTATCGTTATGAATAACGACATCTCTTGCATCATTTTTAGAAATCATTTGTGGTAGACCGCCTTCTCTTAGGTTAACCATATATAAATCATTATTTACTAACCAAGTTACAGCGTTGTAATATAAAATACCGTTAATAATAGAAAATGATTTAACTGTTTCGCTCGTTACTCTAATATTTTTATTAGTTTTAGTATCATAATAGAATAATGCGCCATCAATTGAGTTGTTAATATAGTAAATGCGATCATTCCAGACAAAGCTTTCAAATTTAGAGTTAAGTTGAGTTGAAGTATCTTCTGGTGGAGTAAAACCTTCCATCAAATCAACATAAGTTTTATCATTAACATTAAATTTTAAAACATGACTATTAGCAACATTATAAAATAAAATGGTGCTGTCGTTTAAAGCATATAACGATGAGACATTATATTCAGTATCATATAATTTTTCACCTGGCAGATTACTATCTTCGGTTTTTAATCTCGATACACGATATAATCCTTTGCCAAAGATTTGAGTATTAATCATATCATGATTTGAATAGTAAATATAATTTCCAGCAACTGTTAAAAATTTTGCATTATCACTTGTTAATTTAATTACGTTACCTGTTGATAAATCCAGTTTTGATAAATAATCACCAGCCAGTTTGTTAACAGTGAAATATAATGAATTGGAGTGATGAATAAGTTCTTTTATTTTTTCATCAAGAACAAGTGTGCCTGCATTTGATGAAATAAGTTTGCTAATTTTATATAACTTATAATCTTCTTTACCATTTGCAAAGTAAAGATCATCTCCAACTAAAGTTAAAAATTTAGCTTTTCCTTCAAATAATTGAACAGGGACCGGTTCCTCTGCGGTTAGGTCTAATTTATAAATGCCAGATTTTTCATTAGTTAAGCGGTTAACAACATAATATAAAATGTCACCCTCTGAGATTAAATATTCAGCATTAACACTTAAAATAGTTTGGGAAGATGTCCCGTCAAAAGATTTGATAGATGAGGATAATAATCCTTGTGAAACATAATATAGTTTGTTGGTAACGTTAGTAAAATACTTGGCATAATCATAATTTACTCTTGTTAATTCATTATTTTGATGTTTATATAAATAATCATTATGTAGGCCATTATTAAAGTAGATAGCATTATCAAAAGATGTAATGAACCATTCTTTATCTTGTGGTTTAATTGTTAAATTAGCGACTAGAACTAACGTTCTATATCCTAATTTAGAAAGAGTTGCTTTAACTTCATATTTTCCTGTTTCAATGGCTTTATTGTTACCGTTTGGAGTATCAACTGAGCTATATTTAACTAAAGTTCCTTCCGGTGTTGTTCCGGTTATCACTATTTCATGTTCAGTGGTGTCATAATAAGCAGTTTTATTGTTAAATGTAATGCCTGTAAATTCTTTTAGTTCTTCTTCAGTAATTTTTAATACCGCTTGTAGTGTTAAAGTTTCATAATTCTCTTTGGAAATAACGACTGTAACATGATAAGAACCAACATTAGTCGCTTTATTAGTTACACCTTCTGTAGTCGATGAATAAACTACACTAGTTCCTTCCGGTAATGTACCATCAATAGTTATTTCATGCTCAGATCCATCATAAATTACAGTTTTATTGGAAAATGTAATTCCGCTAAATACTAATTGACCGGTTTGAGAAATCGTTAATTTAGCTTTTAAGGTTATAGTTTCATATCCTTTACCTGATAATGTAGCTGTTATATTATATTCGCCAACTTCACTAGTTGAATTTGTAACACCACTAACATCAGATTGATAAGAAACTGCAACACCTTTTGGCAAAGTGCCACTTACGCTTAATTCATGAACATTTCCGTCATACATTACTGTTTTATCAGCAAATGTAACTCCAGTTATCTTCATTCCTTTAATAATTAGTTTAGCTTCTAACTCCAGTGGTTTATAACCTTCTCCGCTCATTTTTGCGGTTACTTTATGTTCGCCAACATCAATTTGTTCGTTATTTAGATATTCTAAATTAACACCTTCTGGCAAAGTTCCAGAAATCTCTAAAGAATGAGTTTGCCCATCATAAGTAACTGTTTTATCAGCAAATGTAATTCCACTAATTTCTTTTAGTTCTGCTGGTGGATTACTTCCCGGTCCACAGCCGACAATAAGTACTGCAAAGGATAATAATAAAAATAATAACACGGTTCTTTTCATAGCTTATACTCGTTGCCAAAAAATGGCAACCTTTCTCCTTCTTATATTTCTTATTTATATTTTCATTATACCATTTTTAAAATTAGTTGTATATGCCTGTTTTTCTTTTTTAAAAAAATTATTAAATTCACAAGTTAACTAATTAAAAAGGCCTGATACAAATGTATCAAGCCTTATTATTAAAATTACCTATATTTAGTAGTGACGTGCCTTTAGAATAATAACATGTTTTTGTTTAATTTAAATAGTTTAACTTTTTTATCTTCCGATGTTTCTAGTATTTCTAACTCTACTAAACTATTTAATAATCTTAAGCAATATTGTTTTGTAAATTGATCGTTAGTAAAAGAGTTATAGTCTTTCCAACTAAAATAATTGTTATCTAAACTAGAAAGCCCTAAAACCGCTTTAATTGCGTTTTCTGTTGATCTTTGTAAGATAACACCTTTATTTTTATATTTTTTTAAAATATGATAATAATTAATATATAATTTAGAATAACTCAAAATTATACGACTAATATATTCTAAAAAATAAGTGATATCATTATTCATCTGTCTTGAATTGATAATCGCGTTATAATAATTCTTTTTATTTAAGTTATTATTAATGGCTTCATTTGCTAACATTAAACTAAATGAAGGAGCGTTTTGATAGTTATACCAAAATGATAAAACACGAGCCATTCTACCATTAAAATCAAAGTATGGGTGAAGCAAAATTAAGTAATAATGAATGATATGTGATGCGATCAGATGTTCAGATAAAGTTTTTTCTTTATTGATAAACGTTATTAAGTCGTTCATTAATTGCGGCAGCAATTTATGATTGATACCTTTATCAACTACAGTGCCGTTTGAATCGACAATGTCAACTTCATCATGTCGGTAATAGTTGCCCGATAATAATTTCTCTTGTTCCGTTAAACTTTTTTTAGATAATATGTTGTAAAGATTAAAGATGTTTTCTTCGGTTATTTTATTATTTTTAACAAATTCATAACCTAGTAGCATATTTTTAACAATAATATCATTAGTATTAGTAATATCGTCATAATTAGTGCTACTTAGTTTTTCAATTTGAGCTCTCGTACTTCTTATTCCTTCAATCGATAAATTAGATTCTATTTCTGAAAAAATGAATCCATTAATTATTTCAGACTCATCGAAGTTGAAATATGACAATAACTCTGAATTTCTAATTAGATCATGACTGCCTAAAAAATCCATCATTATTTTTTCATTATTCCAATAAAGTAAATTTCTACCCAATTGATCTTTTAAATTAATCTTTAAAAAGCTATCATCAGTAAGTTTATGTTGTTGAATTAACTGTAATTCATCATTTTTAAACCCGTACTTATAAATTAAGTCAGATCGAGTAGGATAATAATCAAGATTATTACAGATTTTTTTAAATTCTAAATATTTATCCATTGTTAGCACCTCATTTTTAGTTTACAATAGTGTTTACAATAAGTCAACATTTTAGTTTACAATAGTGTTTACGATAACGTATTTTTTACACTGCATTTTATCAATCAATTTAATTATTAATTTCTCTAGTCATATTGATATTTTTTATGTATGGCCGATTTATAATTGATAAATTTTTAATGTATCTGTATATCTTATGATGGAACAAAATATTAGAATATCTTGAAAAATCTATAATCACAGATCAATGATTAAAAATCCTTCTTTTCCCATTATTAACTCTTTGATAACTTTTCCATTTTCAAAAAAATAACAACCACCATAGCTTGTTTTTGAAATATTGTTAATCATTAAAACTGTTTTTTTTAATTTACTTGTTTGAAATAAATAATCACTAAATTCATTCTCCCATTGTTCTATCTTATAATCAATATGTAAAGGCCACAAAATAAAATCTTTATCAATTTTATTTATATAATCAATGTTCTTGTCATACCATAAATCACCACAGACAGCAACTATAATTTCTTTCCCCATATAATTGAAGGTTGAGAAATCTCGACCCTCTTTGTAATTGTTATCGCATTTAGTAATTTCTTTCCATCCAGGAGAAACTCTTCGGTAATGATTTATTATCTTACCATTATTATCGATGACAATATAAGTGCAAAATATACTATTTTCAAAAATCTCATAAAATCCAAAAGAAACTGCTATTTTATTATGATTTGCGACAATTTGAATCTCCTTTATATAATCAGATTCTATACTTATAGCTATTTCTTTATCTTGTTGATAATTCCAACTTAATGCACCAAATCCATGCAAAAAAGCTTCGCCAAAACTAATCAAATCAACTTGATTTTTTAATTCAATCATGGAATTTTTTATAAGTTCAAAATTATTATTTATATTATTGTCACTTAATTGTGAAGCTAATGCAATTTTCATTTTTTTCTCCTAATTTAATAATTATTTCAATATACAAGGTTGCTATTATTGTAAGATAAAAACTTCTGTTATGAGTTTATAACTTACGCTTCTATCTTATCATAATTAAAAAAAGGCCTGATACATTTGTATCAAGCCTAATA
>CAYZTG010000030.1:0-7902 GCA_964481475.1 uncultured Acholeplasmataceae bacterium
TCATCAAAGAGTGTTTTGATTTAGATACTTATCATGATTTTAAAGGTAATATGGACTTAGAAAATTTAGAAAACATTATTAAGGAAAAAGGTTCTAAAAATATTGCTGGAATTATTATGACGATTACTAATAATTCAGCGGGCGGACAACCAGTTTCAATGGAAAATATTAGAAAAACAAAAAAGATCGCTGATAAATATGGACTAAAATTGATTATTGATGGCGCTAGATTTGCCGAAAATGCTTTTTTTGTTAAGGAAAGAGAAAAAGGTTACAAAAATAAAACAATTAAAGAAATAGCTAAAGAAGCTTTTAGTTATGCTGACGCTTTTTTAATGAGTGCTAAAAAGGATGGCCTTGTTAATATGGGAGGAATTATCGCGATTAAAGATGATGAAGAACTCTATAATAAGTGTAGAACTTTAGTAGTTCCTTATGAAGGTTTTCCAAGTTATGGGGGAATGAGTGGTAGAGATATGGATGCTTTAGCAGTAGGGTTAGAAGAAGGTCTAGATTTAAGATATTTAACTCACCGTATTGACCAAATTAGATATGTTGGCGATAAGTTAAGGGAAGCTGGAGTACCAATTCAATATCCTGTTGGAGGGCATGCTGTTTTTGTTGATTGTAAAAGATTTGCTCCTCATATTCCTTATTATGAGTTTCCAGCTCAAGCAGTAACTAACGCTTTATACATTGAAGCGGGAGTAAGAGCAGTTGAAATAGGCTCTTTATTATTAGGGAGAGATCCAGACACAAATGAAAATTTAGAAAGTCAAATGGAGTTAATGAGATTAACTATCCCAAGAAGACTTTATACTTATTCACATTTAGATGTTGTTGTTGAGGGAGTTATTGAGGTTTATAAAAATAGAAATGATTTAGTAGGTTTAACTTTTGAGTATGAATCACCAATCTTAAGACATTTTACTTCTATTTTTAAACCTGTTAAGGAGGTCTAACAATGTTAGAGATTTATCTTGGGAAAGAAGTAGAATTGGTAATTGCTTTTTCTCATAGTTTAGCTGGGACATCACCTATTTCTAAAAATTATGTCGGAACATTATTAGAAGTGGATGAAAACTTTATTAAGGTAAAGGCGAAAATAAAAAGAGAAACTAAAACAATTGTTTTTAGTTTAAGATATGTAATTTCAGTTACACAATTATAATTTTTAAGGAGATAGAGATGATTATACTTGATGGGCATTCACTCACTTTGAAAGATTTGGAAAAGATTGCTAAAGGAAAAGATAAAATAGTAATTCATGAAGATAATATAGAAAAGATTTTAAAGGCTGAAATGGTCGTTAAAAGACTTTCTGAAGGCGATGAGGCAGTTTATGGAATTAATACGGGCTTTGGTCATTTAGCTTCTGTGAAAATTAATAAAGATGAGTTAAGTGATTTACAAAAAAACTTACTTATTAGCCATGCTTGTGGTGTAGGGGATGTTTTACCTAAAGAGACTGTAAGAGTAATGATTGCTCTTAGAATAAATGCAATTATACAAGGGTTTAGTGGGATTAGTTTAGCGACTGTTTTAAAGTTAGTTGAACTATATAATAATGATCTTATTCCAGTTGTTTATGAAAAAGGTAGTTTAGGTGCTAGTGGTGATTTAGCATTACTTTCCCATATGAGTTTACCTTTACTTGGTTTAGGAGAAGTAATTTATCAAGATCAAATAATGGCTAGTAGCGAAGCTTTTAAAAAACTTGGGATTAAACCACTAGAAACTTTAAAACCAAAAGAAGGGCTCAGTTTAATTAATGGCACACAAGCAATGGGAGCTATTGGTGGGCTAGTGTTATTAGAAGGATTTAAGTTATATAAATTGGCTAATTTAGCTTTAGCAATGACGATGGAAGCATTAGAAGGAGTTGTTGATGCTTTCGATGAAAGAGTTCATCAAATTAGAAGACAACTTGGCCAAATTGAAGTAGCAAAGGACGTTTTGAATAATTTAAAAGGTAGTAAGAACGTAACAAGACAAAATGAGATAAGAGTGCAAGATGCATATTCAATTCGTTGTGCCCCACAAGTTCACGGTGCTTGTTTAGACGCCCTTGACCACACAAAAAACATTTTAGAAAGAGAAATAAATGCAGTTACCGATAATCCTCTGATTTTTGATGATCTAGCAATTAGTGCAGGCAATTTTCATGGGGAACCGCTTGCGCTTGTTTTTGATTATTTAGGAATTGCTTTAGCAGAATTAGCTAATATTAGCGAAAGAAGATTAGAAAGAATGGTTAATCCTCATTTATCTGGAGGGCTTCCCCCATTTTTAGCTAAACACTCAGGAACTCATTCTGGTTTTATGATAGTTCAGTATACGGCGGCATCTCTTGTTAGTGAGAATAAGGTGTTAGCACATCCTGCTTCAGTAGACTCAATTCCTTCTTCAGCAAACCAAGAGGATCATGTTTCTATGGGGGCAATTTCTGCTAGAAAAGCGAGAAGTATTTTAGATAATTCTCTTAAAGTAATAGCAATGGAAATGTTTACTGCTGCTCAAGCAATTGATCTACGCAATAATAAAGGCTTAGGAGCTAATACTAAAAAAGCCTATGACCTTATTAGAAGAGAAATCCCTTTTTTAGAAAAAGATGCAGAGATGTATCCTTATTTACATAAGATAGAAAAACTTTTGAAGGATGAAAAGTTTTATAAGGAGGTTTTTAAATGAACACAATTAGTTTAAAAGATATTTTCAAAGAACTTCCAAGCTATCCAATTTTAAAATCAAATGTGAGGAGAGCTCCTAAAAGAAATACAAACTTGTCAAAAGAAGATGAAAAGTTAGCTCTTAAAAACGCCTTAAGATATATTCCTTTAGAGTGGCAAGAAGAGTTAATTCCTGAGTTTGTTAAGGAGTTAAAGGAAAGAGGAAGAATTTATGGTTATCGGTTTATTCCTAGTGAAGTTATATACGGAAAACCAATAACTAATTACCAAGCAAAAACTTTAGAAGGAAAGGCCTTTATGGTAATGATAGATAATAATTTAGATCATGAAATTGCCTTATATCCTTATGAGTTAGTTACTTACGGGGAAACTGGTCAAGTATGCCAAAATTGGATGCAATATCACTTAATTAAAAAATACTTAGAGGTGTTAGAAAAAAATCAAACTTTAACTGTAATGTCAGGGCATCCTTTAGGCATTTATCCAAGTAACGAGAATGCTCCTAGAGTTATTATTACAAACGGCTTAATGGTGGGATTATATGATAATCAAAAGGACTTTGATAGAGCCCAGGCTTTAGGGGTGGCAAATTATGGTCAAATGACGGCAGGAGGATGGATGTATATTGGTCCTCAAGGGATTGTTCATGGAACATATTCTACACTTTTAAATGCGGGGAGATTAAAATTAAATATTCCTCAAAATCAAGATTTGAAAGGAAAGGTTTTTGTTTCATCGGGACTTGGTGGAATGAGTGGCGCTCAAGGTAAAGCATGTGTTATTGCAGGAGGAGTGGCTGTTATTGCTGAAGTTGATGAATCAAGAATAACAACAAGAAAATCGCAAGGATGGGTTGACGTTGTAACTAAGAATGCAAAAGAAGCATTTCGCTTAGCTGATGAAGCGAGAAATAATAAAAACCCGCTTTCGATTGCTTATCATGGGAATATTGTTGACTTATTAGAAACTGGTTTAAAGGAAAATTTTCAGATTGATTTATTGTCTGATCAAACATCATGCCATGCAGTTTATGAAGGCGGTTATTGTCCTTATCATTTATCATTTGAAGAAAGAACAAAAATGTTGAATGAAGAACCAATTAAATTTAGAGAACTAGTTAATCAATCTTTAATTAAACATTATTCATTAATTGAAGAGTATTGTGCAAAAGGAACTTATTTTTTTGATTATGGGAACTCCTTTTTAAAATCAGTTTATGATGCTGGTGTTATTAGAGTATGTAAAAATAAAGTTAATGATTTAGATGGTTTTGTGCAACCATCATATGTTGAAGAATTAATGGGGCCATTATTATTTGATTATGGTTATGGACCATTTAGATGGGTTTGTTTAAGTGGTAAAGAAGAAGACCTAAAACTAACTGATGAAGAAGCTATGAAGTTAATCCCTAAAGAAGTAAGATTTCAGGATTATGATAATTATATGTGGCTTAAAAAGGCTGAAGAAAATAAATTAGTTGTGGGTACAAAAGCACGAATTTTATATCAAGATGCAGTTGGACGATTAAAAATTGCTTTAAGATTTAATGAACTCGTTAGAGAAAATAAAGTGGGACCAATTATGCTAGGAAGAGATCATCATGATACTGGAGGAACTGATTCACCATTTCGAGAGACTGCTAATATCAAAGACGGTTCTAATATTATGGCTGAGATGGCTACTCATGTTGCTTTAGGTAATGCTAGTAGAGGGATGAGTTTAGTCGCCCTTCATAATGGTGGAGGAGTAGGAATTTCTAAGTCTATTAATGGTGGTTTTGGAATGGTTTTAGATGGTTCACAAAGAGTAGATAATATACTTACAAATGCGATGATTTATGATGTAATGGCTGGTGTTTCTAGAAGAGCTTGGAGTCAAAATGAAAACTCACTTGAGGTAATTAATAATTGGAATAAACAAGATGGAAACTTAAAAGTTACTATTCCTTTTAAGTCTAATGATAAGTTAATTGAAAAAGCTTTAAAGGAGATTAAACAATGAAAGTAGTTCAATGTGTCCCTAATATAAGTGAGGGTAAAGATTTAGAAAAAATCGCAAGAATTGTTGCCCCGCTTAAAAATAGAGAGGGATTTAATTTTATTAGTGTTGAAGCAGATGCTGATTATAATAGAAGTGTCATTACAATAATTGGCGATCCGGATAAAATGATTAATCCTTTAATTGAATTTATTAAAGTTGCCAAAACGGAAATAGATCTGAATTATCATAAAGGGGAACATGCAAGAATGGGTGCTGTTGATGTTTTGCCTTTTATTCCTATCAATAATATTACGATAGATGAATGTACTGAATATGCTAATATTTTAGGAAAAAAAGTATTTGAGGAGTTAAGCATTCCCGTTTTCTTATATGCGAAATCAGCAAAATCAGAGCTAAGAGAAAGTTTACCAACAATTCGAAAAGGTGAATTTGAAGGAATGAAAGAAAAAATAAAAGAAGACCTTTGGACTCCTGATTTTGGCAGTAACGAAATTCACCCAACTTTTGGTGTTTTAACAATTGGGGCAAGACTACCTTTAATAGCTTATAATATTGATCTTGACACAAATGATGAAAAGATTGCTAGAAGTTTGGCAAAAACAATTAGAAAATCTAGTGGTGGTTTTACTTATGTTCAAGCAGGGCCGGCATCATTAAAACAAAGAGGTCACACTCAAGTTACGATGAATATTTTAGATTATCTTAAGAACCCCATTTATCGCATTTTAGAAACTATCAAAATGGAAGGCAAAAGGTATGGTGTCACAGTAACTTCTAGCGAGATTGTAGGACTAGTTCCCAAAGATACAATTGTAAGATCTTTAAACTATTATTTAAGTGTTGAGGGTAAAAAGTTAATTAAAGATGAGACTCTTGAAGAAATAAGTGATTTAGCAGTTAAATATTTATTATTTAGAGACTTTAATAAAACAAAAATAGTCGAAGCTTATTTAGGTGATGGTTATGAAAGCTGATTTAATAATTAACAATATTAAAACAATTTATACCCCTAATCTAAAGGCGCCTATTAAAGGAAAATTAATGAACAACATTGAGTTAATAAATAATGGCTATATCGCCATTCAAGGCGGTATTATTATTTCTTTAGGAACAGGTAAGGGTCTAGAATATAAAGACGATAAGACAATTATTGAAGATGCAAACCAAAAGATTGTTCTTCCGGGATTTATTGATTCACATTCACATTTAGTTCATGCAGGTTCTAGAGAAGATGAGTATGAAGATTTAAAAAAAGGGACGCCTTATTTGGATATTTTAAATAGAGGTGGTGGAATCCTAGGAACAGTCTTTAAAACAAGAAAGGCTTCTTTTGAAGAACTTTATGAGAAGGCTTATAAATCACTTGAAACAATGCTTAAGTTTGGTGTGACAGTCTTGGAATCAAAGAGTGGTTATGGTCTTGATTATGAGACAGAGAGAAAACAACTTTTAATAAATAAAAAACTATCAGAGCATCAGCCAATTTATTTAAAATCAACTTATATGGGAGCTCACGCTTATCCCTTAGAATACAAAAATAACCATGCACAATATCTTGAAAATATGGTTGAAGATATGATTAAGTTTAAAGATGAAAATTTATTTGACGCAATAGATGTTTTTTGTGAGAATAGTGTTTTTTCAATTAATGAAACTAGATATTTATTAGAAAAAGCGAAAAGTTTAGGTTATCAAATTAAAATGCATGCTGATGAAATTGTGTCTTTGGGAGGGGCTGGTTTAGGAGTAGAACTGGGCTGTACATCTGTAGATCATTTAATGGCAATTAGTGATGAAGATATTGAGAAGTTAGCAAGTTCAAATACAGTAGCAAATCTTCTTCCAGGGACTTCATTTTACTTAAAAAAAGATTATGCGAGAGCGAGAAAGATGATTGATAGTGGAGTAGCAGTTTCCATTGCTGGAGATTATAACCCGGGTTCTTGTCCAACTGAAAACTTTCAATTTGTAATGAGCTTAGCTTCAAACTATTTAAACATGTCAGCCGAAGAAATCTTAACAGCGGTAACAATCAATCCGGCTTATCATTTAGGTCTAAGTAAAACTAAAGGATCTTTAGAAGTTAATAAAGATGCTGATTTAATTTTAGTTGATTCACCCAACTTAAGTTATATGTTCTATCATTTTGGTATTAATCATGTAACAGATGTTTTTATTAAAGGTGAAAAGGTAGTAGAAAATCAAATGATTGTGAGGAAATAAAATGAAATTAGTAAAGTATAATTTAGAACAATTTATTGAAAGTGTTGATAGCATTCAACCTACACCCGGTGGTGGTTCTGTCTCAGCATTAGTTGGAGCATTAGGAACTGCCTTAGTTAGGATGGTTGGCCATTTAACAGTCGGTAAAAAAAGATTTCTTAATGCACCAGAAGAAGAACAACAATTATTTATTAAAATTATTGACGAATTAACTAATACTAAGGAAGAATTAACTTTGTTAGTTGATGAAGATACTAATGCATATAATGAATTAGTAGAAGCATATAAGCTACCAAAAAGTACTGAAGCTGAAATCAAATTACGAAATGAGAAAATAGCAGAAGGAACAACCAAATCAATAAATGTTCCATATAAAATCGCATTACTATCTTTTAATGTTTTAGAAAAAATTCAAATTATTCTGAAAAATGGTAATCCAAATACTATTTCAGACCTTGGCGTTGCCGCATTAGCACTTTCAACCAGTATTCAAGGAGCCGCAATGAATGTCTTAATTAATTTGCCAGGTTTAACTAATGAAGAGCTAAAAGCGGGCCATTTTGAAGCGATGAAAAGAATTATTAGCGAAACCCAAAAGTTAACAAATAAGCTTCTAGATAGTGTTTTTCAGAAACTAACGATTTAAGAAAACAGTATTTTTAATATGAATTAACAAAGACAAGCATAGCTGCTTGTTTTTATTTTTAATAAATTCACTATTTAGATTAAATATAAGTTTGACATTGATCAATTAATATGCTAATATTGTAAAAGTATATTATGAGTCGTATCATATATATGATTATAAAAAGGTTGTTTAAGATGTTTTAATTTAAATCCTAAATGGTGATTTAGAGCTAAAAGCTTAAAGAACAGTGATTCAGATTTTCAAAGACAAAGGGAGAGTTCCTGCCATAAAGTGGAAGATAAAAGATAAGGAGAATTATGAGAAAAAGAAGAGAAGAAACTAAAAGAACAAAATTACTTT
>CAYZTG010000031.1:0-6988 GCA_964481475.1 uncultured Acholeplasmataceae bacterium
TGTCCTATCTAAGAAGATTCACCCCTAAAAAATGGGTCCCCCACTCATTTGATTCGGAGATACTAACAAGAATATATCACATCTTCTAACTTATATCAACATTAAAATGAATTCTTGCAATAACTTTACCAATAAGGCATAATTAAGGAGAGGTGAAATAAATGAAAGTATTATTTATCGGCACAGGTGTAATGGGAAAACCAATGGCCTTGCATCTAGCCAAAAATGGTGTTGATGTAACAGTTTATAATCGCACTTATGAAAAAGCATTAGAATTAAAACCTAATGTAAAAGTAGAAAAAGATTTACTTGAAGCTATTAAAGATAAAGACTTAATTTTTAGTATTGTTGGTTATCCTAAAGATGTTAAAGAAGTTTATGAAACGATAATTCCGCTCGTTAAAAAGGGAACCATTTTAGTTGATATGACTACTTCTAGTCCTACGCTTGCAAAAGAATTGTTTAATTTAGCTAATAAACATCAAGTTCATCTATTAGATGCTCCTGTAACCGGAGGAGACCTAGGCGCAATTAATGCTACTCTTTCAATAATGGTAGGTGGTAATGAAGAAATTTTTGAAAAAGTTCTACCCTACTTTAACATGATGGGAAAAACAATCACCTATATGGGCTTACCTGGTAGTGGTCAACATATGAAATTAGCTAATCAAATCGTCATCGCTGGTAATTTAATGGGAGTCGCGGAAGGAATCACTTATGCTAAAGATAAACAGTTAGATTTAAATAAATTTCTCGATGTGATTATTGGTGGTAGTGCTAATTCTTGGCAAGCTTCTGTTAATGGTAAAAAAATGATTGTTAATGACTTTAAACCAGGGTTTTACATTAAGCACTTCTTAAAAGATTTAAGACTAGCTTTAGAAGAGTTTAACTTAACTAAATTACCAATCTTAGAAACAACTGAAAAAATCTTAACTTTCTTACAAGAACTAGAAAATGAAGGAACCCAAGCCGTTATTAAATATTATTTAAAATAACCCTTAATCAATAAAAATACCAGCTATAGACTGGTATTTTTTTATTTGAGAGGATTAATCGTCGCCACTGGCATTGAAAAGACAAAACCAATCGAATCACTTTTAGAATAATTAAGTAAATTTTCAATCGTCTTAATCAAGAAGTCTGCTTCTTCATTATTAGGGATTACCGAAAAGATTGTCTTTGAAATATGAGTTTCTTCAGGAACTTGTCTATTGATCGTTCCTTTCATTAAGTAACTAAGGCGTTCTGATTCTCTTAATGCCTTACCCATCCCATAAGAATCTAAAATGGTTGCTCCTTTAACTCCAAGTCTAACAAAAGCCTCTAACACATCATCTAAATAATCTAAATCATTTAATACTATTATTACTGCTCGCATAGTTTTCCCTCTTCCTTAAAGACTAACTTCATTGTAAATGCTTTAATATCATTTGTCTCATTATATACTTTTAAATAAAGATAATTATCTTTTATTGCTTTACTAACAATAAATTCATCATTTAAATACATCTCTTTATGAAAATAGAGCTCAATTTCACTTAAATTAGTTAATTTTTTTAGTTCCGCTTCCGTCAATGCATCATAACAAATCTCGCTGTATTTAAGATTATTAACATGATTAAAAACATCTATCATGGAATTGGAAACACGAGCTCGGTATATTTCTTCATAGAAGACATTTTCTTTGAAACTACTATTTAAAATCACTAAATGATTATCTATTTCCGGCAACTTAGCAAAGGGAAGTCTTTTTTCTCTGAAAACAGACCTTGTTTCTAAATCTAGTAAAACACTATAAGAAGCTGCTTTAAGGAAAACTTCACCATTATTAGAGATTTGATATTCTCTCCGGTAAAACGGTCCGCGGTTGCCACTATACCAAGTTGCTCCTTCTAATTCTTCATCTTTTAAAGAATGTTCCAAAACTATTTTCATTGAAACTAAAACCCAGGCATACTTCTCTTTAATAACCACGCCTACGCCTTGGTCAGTATTTTTAAGATGATTATCAGCAACTTCTGATAATAAGCTAGGATAAGCAGTCAATTTTAAATTATTAAATTGATTATAATTGTTAATATCAACTCTAAATTTATAGTTCATCTCTTCTCCTTCAATTAATTATCTCCTTTTATCTTAACAAACAATTAAATGTTTCGCAATCATGCAATAACTTTTCGTCATTTAATTATTAATTTTAAAATGAATGCCCATAAAAAAAATGCTCTTTTAAGCATCTTTTTTATTTGGCTATTATAACCTTATATTCTCTTGTAAGTATTTTATTGTTATTTAATTGAATTTTAGCGACTAGTTTTATTTCCGTTTTATCGCTTGGAACTAATAAAACACCATCTTCGATTATTGCTTCATCATCAACTACTTCATAAGTTATTAAACTATTAAATATCGGATCAGTTTGAGGGAGCGCTAAAGCAGTTTTTAAAACAATAATAGAAGAACTTAGATTAATTGAATTCATAATAAGATCAGTTATTTCTCCGTTACTATAACTACTAACTTCAATTTCTTTAGGATCTGTGATAATTATTGTTACTTCTTCAGCTATCTTTGTTATATAACCTGTAAACCCAATATAGGAGTAAGCTTCGATATTAGTCGTTTTTTCTGATTTAATGAACACCTTATACTTGTTGTTAACTAATATTTCAAAAGTTTTATTTTCTAGTCCCTTTGTAACAATCCCCTCTAAATAAACTTGTTTATTAAAATTATTATTAAATGTTTCTTCATTATAAACAAAAGTTTTTTCAATGGTGATTTTTTCCACATTTGGATTAAACGTCATTATTTCAAGACCAAACTGATTAATCGTTAAAATAAATTCTCCCGTTAAGTTTAGTGGTAAAGCAAAATTTTGCTGAGTAACTATCATTGTTCCGTCTTTTTCATCTTCAATAAAGTAATGTTCAACTTTATTTTCAAAATAATAACCGGTTATTACTCCTCTTATTTTAATAAAAACTTGATCCATATTATCTTCAATTTCACTAATCTTAATTAAAGGAGGTTCTCCTAAAAAAACTTCAACATCTTTGCTTTTTTCAATAGCACCTTTTTTAATCGTTAATTTTACTAATGTTTTTAAATGAATGTTTTTAGGAGGATTAACTTCGTTGTTTATAAAATCAAAATAAATAAGATCTTTACTATCAAGTACTTGATAACTAACTTCAGTTCCTCTTATTCCTTTATCAGGCCAATCCATTTTTTCTTTTGTAAAGAAATAATGAAGAAAGTAAAATTCATTTAAATCATTTAAAACAGCTTCTTCATCTTTATCTAAGGAATTAAAAATATCATTATTAAAAACTGCTGTTAAAGTAATATTTTTATTAAGGACAATTTCTGTTATTATCTTTTCATTGTAAAGCCAACCATAAAACGAATGACCTTCTTTAAGAGGTCTCTCAGTTAACTTAACGGTTGTTCCTTTTGGATAGCGTACTTTTTTTAAAGTTTTGTCAATATCTTTGTAAGTTATTTGATAATAAGTAATGGAAGGATCAATTGGATTATCAGGGTTACCTATTTCTCCTTGTACATATTTTAAGTTAAATTCAAAATCCTTGGAAAGCTTCTCACCATTATAGGAAATTGTTAGCGACATGATTAGTAAAACATCTTCATCATATGGTCTAGTGATATTAACGATTTCGTTTTCAATTTTAGCATATTCAACTGTTGATAAATCCCAAAAAAGAAGGGCATCTTCATAACGTTTTGATTGTCTAGTAATTGTGAAATTATTAGTGACATGATTAAAATCATCACCCTCACTAAAACCAAAATGAACTTCATTTAAAATTTCCTCTAGTGGTGATGGTTTTGTTTTACAACTACTTAAAAAGACAATTCCAAATAAAATAGCAACAAGTAAGACTTTTTTCATCATTTACCTCTCATAATTTCATTATACAATATTTATCCAAAAAGTAACCAATAATAATTTGCTTAAAAATACCATTTAATTATGTAAAATAACTATAAATACTTGTTTATATTGTTTAGTAAAGATATCTTATATATAATGTATTTAAGAGGTAATTATGTTAAATATAAAACTAGCATTAAAGTTCATTTTCAGAAAACCTATTCAAACAATAATAACTATTACTATTATTACAATTGGAGTAGCTATTTTTTATTTTATTTATAATGCTAGCGGTGGTTTAAAGAAAGTAGTATTAAATGCCACAGCCGAGACTGGAAGCCATATTTATATTAAAGGAGATTTTAAATTTGCATCCTATGATGACCAGGAAGTAAGTGAGTTTAGAAAGACACTTAAGCATAAGGATTCTCGTATAAAAGATATTTCTTATTCGCTTACATTACCTAGTGAGGCTAACCGTTTACAAAGAAACTATCATCTTCCGATTATGCTTAAGGGAATTGATTTTGAAGAAGGCGGCGAGATTCAAAAAATTACTTCGAGAATTAAAAATGATAAAGTCAATAACATTCCTTCAAACGATAGTTCAATTAATTATTTTGGTGAAATTGCGATTGGTGAAGGATTAGCAAAGAATTTAGGTTTTGCAGATCCTAAAAACGCCATTGGAAAACCAATTAAAATTGATGTTTTAATTGGTAAAAATGAAAAAGAAACATTAATCTTCAAAGTTGTTGCTGTATATTTTAGTAGTTATTTGGAGTTATCTAATAATATGGCTTTTACAACAATTGAGACACTTCATAAGTTACCTTTATATAAAGATAAAACTAATCTAATTGAGATTAAAACAAATAATCCGCTGATTAGTGATCAAGTGGAACATACCATCTATGATTATGTTAAAGAAACTTACGCTTCTTCTACTATTACTAATTGGCAGGAAGGTAATGGTTATATTGTTAATGCTTTATATATTGAGGATACTTCACTTTTAATTATTCAAGTTTTTACGGCAATCTCAATTGCCTTTGGTTTAGCCTCAATTATTACTTTTTCCGTTAGAAGTAAATATAACCAAATTGGTATTTTAAAAGCGATGGGTTTGAAAAATAGTAAAGTGCGCATGATCTTTTTAATTCAAGTTCTAATCTTTTTAGTAATTGGTAGTTACTTGGGGCTACTTTTAGGAGATTTTATTTCTAAGTACTTTATGATTGTTTTTAGAAGGCCAAATAGTAATAATCCTTTAGTGCCTTTACTCTTAGGAATAAATAATAGTTATTCCCTAGTAACAATTTTAGTAATGTTTTCCAGTAGTTTAATAGCTACTTTAGTACCGGTAAGAATGGCAGAAAAATTAAAAATTATTGAGGTGATTAAAAATGAGTAAAGACTTAATTGTTGTAAAAGGATTAACGAAATCTTATGGAAAGAAAGTCAAGAATGATGTCTTAAAACAAGTTGATTTAACAATTAAAGAGCATTCTTTAACTTGGATTGTTGGAGCTTCAGGAAGTGGAAAAACCACTCTTTTAAACTTAATTACTGGTCTTGATGAAGCTAGTGCTGGCGAAGTTTATATTTCTGATAAGTTGATTACTAAGATGAATGAAAAAGAACGAGCTAATTTTCGTTCTCACCACTTAGGCTTTGTTTTCCAATTTCATTATTTATTACCTGAATTTAATGCCCTTGAAAACATCTTACTTCCGCTCCGTATCCAAAAGAAACGTGTCGGAAAAACAGAACGTGAAGAAGCTTTAAAGTTGATGGAAACTGTGGGAATACGTCATGTTTATAATCATTATCCTAAAGAGATGAGTGGTGGTGAACAACAACGAACTGCTATTGCAAGAGCAATTATGGGCAAGCCTAAACTAATTATCGCCGATGAACCTACTGGTAATTTAGATAGCGCTAGTGCTGAGCAAGTTTATTCCTTAATTAGAGAACTCCACACTAACTTACAAACAACTTTTATTATTGTTACACACGCAAATATTAAACCCCTTAAAGGAGACCGTATTATTACCCTTAAAGATGGTGAAATTATAAAGGATGTTTTATATTGATGTTTGAATTAAAGGCCGCTTTTCGCTTTTTAATTAAATCCCCTTTTCAAAATCTAATAGTTCTACTTGCTGTTATTATTGGCATTGGTGTAGAGTTTTTTATTCTTTCTTTAGGTGATGTCTTAGATATTATGATTTTAGAACAAACTACTTCTTACCAAGACCACCTTTACTTAGAAGATTATTTAGATCAGCCTTTATACTATGAAATGTTAGATTTTAATTTAAAAGATTCTTTAAAACAAGAAAAAGCAATTAAACATGCTTTTTATGCTCTTAATATTCAAGGAGCGATTACTGAGGTAAATGGTGAAGTAAATACACCAATACCACTTAACTTCGTTGCTTTTGATAATGAAAGTGGTAAAGATGAATATTTAAATTATACTGGCTTAGATATTAAAAGAAATTTAAGTGATGGTTCAAGAACTCCAAAAAATGACCAAGAAATTGTCCTAGATAAATTTTTTGCCAATAAAAATGAAATTGTTATTGGTGATAAGATTACTTATAAGACGACTCTTAGTGCAGATAGTATTTTTGAATTTACTGTTGTTGGCTTATTTGATTTAGGCGTTTTTAGGAAAGACAATTCTTTTTCATTTACTAGTATTGAGAAGTTTGGTAACTTAGAGTCCTCTCGTTTTACTTTAAAAATCCAACTAAATAGTCCTATGGAAACAGAGGAAGGAATTGATTTAGTTAAAAAGTATTATTCAAATAGTTCTTTTAAGTTTAAAACTTGGAAAGATGCTACACCTGAGTTTAATATTTTAAACTTAGCACAAAACGCTACTATCTTTATTATTGAAGTTTTTATTTCGGTAGCCTTTTTCGTTGTTGTGTTAAATGTTTTTAACTTCTCAATTCAACAAAAATATAAACAAATCGGGATCTTAAAGGCAATTGGAGGATCAAATAAAAGAGTTGGTTTAATCTTCTTCTTCCAAACTACGCTTGTAACAATCATTGGTATTATAATTGGTTTAATTGG
>CAYZTG010000032.1:0-6900 GCA_964481475.1 uncultured Acholeplasmataceae bacterium
AAAAAGTTCGTTTTACATATGGTGTTAGTGAAAAGCAATTTTTAAAAACATTTAATGAAGCGAATAAAATGGCTGGAATTCATGGTGAAAACTTTATTAAACTATTAGAAAGTAGACTTGATAACGTTGTTTATCGTATTGGTTTTGCTAATACAAGAGCGCAAGCTAGACAACTTGTTAATCATGGTCACATTTTAGTAGATGGACAAAAAGTAGATATTCCATCATTCCGTTTAATGCCTGGTCAAGTTGTATCACTTAAAGAATCTTCAAAAAACTTAAAAATTGTTCTACATGCTTTAGAATCAATCGTTTTAAGAAAAGATTTCATCAGTTTTGATGAAGTCAAAAATGAAGGAACTTTTGTTAGATACCCAGATAGAAATGAAGTCTTACCAGAAATTAAAGAAAATTTAATTGTTGAATTTTACAACAGATAAAAGAAAAATCCCAGAAATGGGATTTTTTTTAACATTAATTTTATATATTATTTATCTCTTGCAGCGTTAACTAAACTTAGAAAGCTAGTTGGTTCTAAAGAGGCTCCGCCTACTAAAGCTCCATCAATGTTTGGTTCTTTTAATAACTCTTTAATGTTATTTGGTGTCACTGAACCTCCGTAGAGAATTCTAATTTTGTCAGCGACTTCTTTTGTATAAAGATTAGAAAGAACGTTTCTAATTTCTTTAATTGTTTCTTCTGCTTGTTCTGGAGTTGCTGTTTTACCAGTACCTATCGCCCAAATTGGTTCATATGCGACAATTACTTCTGCTGCTTGCTTAGCTGTTAAATTATTAAAAGCTTTAATGATTTGATTTTTAATATGATCATTTGTTTCATTTGCTTCTCTAATTGAAAGTGTTTCTCCTACACATAAAATTGCTTTTAGGGAATAACTAAATGATGCTAATAGTTTTTTGTTAACTGCTTCATCAGTTTCATTAAACATTTCTCTTCTTTCGCTGTGGCCAATAATAACATAAGTTACTCCGGTTGTTTCTAATAATCTTGGCGAAGTTTCCCCTGTAAAAGCTCCTGAAAGTTCATAGTGCATATTTTGCGCACCTATTTTTAAATTTTCACCTTGTCTTTTAACTAAATCTCTCAATAAAACATCATTCGCACAAATAACTGTTTCTACTTTATTCACAGTTGGTACTTCTTGGTTTACTGTATAAATGAATTGTAAAGCCTCATCTCTTGTTTTATTCATTTTCCAATTTCCTGCAATAACAGGTACTCTCATTTTAATCTACTCCTTCTAATTACTTCTTTAAAACATGGGTGGTGTTGAGACCCATAATATTTTTGCTGGTTTGTCACTATTATTGATTAAATAATGTTCTTTATTTGCTAAATAATAAAATGACTCTCCTTTTTTAATTATATATCTTTTCTTATTTAATACAAGGACTACTTCACCTTCTAATAAATAACCAAACTCTTCTCCCGGGTGTGGATCATCAACTACTGATGTCCCTCCTGGTTCAATTTCAATAATAATTGGTTCCATCTCATATTTTAATGCATTTGGAACTATCCAACTAATCATATGCTTTAAGGAGTCGTTTTCTTGAATGAAAAAGTCTTCCTTAGAATGGACAACTTGTTCATCGGTATTAGTATTAAAAAAATCAAAGGGATTCGTGCCTAAAACATCAAGCAAGGAAAAAAACGTCTCCATTGATGGGCTGGAAATATTTCTTTCTATTTGAGAAATATAACCTTTAGTTAACTCCAGTCGATTTGCTAGATCTTGTTGTGTTAATCCATTTTCTAATCTTAACTGCTTTAATTTACTACCTACATCCATTACTTATTACTAACACATTCAACGCCAGGCAATTTTTTGCCCTCCATATATTCAAGTGCTGCACCGCCACCTGTAGAAATATGGGAAAAAGCATTTTCATAACCAAAATTAATTGCTGCTGAGGCTGAATCTCCACCACCTATAATTGTAATAGCTTCTTTGTTAGCTTTTAATGCTTCTAAGATACCTTTAGTACCTAATGAAAAATTTTCAAACTCAAACACTCCCATTGGGCCATTCCAAATAATAGTTTTTGCTTCTTGTAAAACATTAGTAAATAGTTCAATCGTCTTAGGGCCAATATCCAAACTCATTTCACCTTCTTGTAAACTTTCAATTGGACCAAAATGAGTCGGTTTTTCATCTTTAAACTGAGTTGTAAAAGCAAAATCTATTGGTAAAACTATTTTATCCTTACCTTCGTGATATAGTTTTAATGCTAAATCAACCTTATCTAATTCCACTAAAGAACTACCCACATCATGACCTAAGGCTTTCAAAAATGTGTAAGCCATTCCTCCACCAATAACTACTTTATCAGCAACTTTCAATAAATTTTCAATAACTAAGATTTTATCACTTACTTTAGCTCCGCCTAAAACAGCCATAAATGGTCTTTTTGGATTGGATACTGCATTACCAATAAAACTAATCTCTTTTTCAAGTAAAAAGCCGGCTGCACAGCTGCCGAGATGAGTTGCAATTCCAACATTACTAGCATGAGCCCTATGTGCTGTCCCAAAAGCGTCATTAACAAATAAATCGCCTAAACTCGCCCAATATTCCCCTAATTCAGCATTATTCTTAGATTCTTTATTACCATCAATATCTTCAAATCTAGTATTTTCTACTAATAGAACTTCACCATTTTTTAAATGTTTAACTTCTGACTCTAATAATTTCCCTCTTGTTTCTGGAACAAAAGCCACTTCTTTTTCTAATAATTCTTCAAGTTTAACTTTAACGATGTATAAAGAGTTGCTCTTTTTATCTTCAACTGTCTTAACTCTTCCTAAATGTGAAAACAAAATTGCTTTACCACCGTTTTCAATTACATATTTAATTGTCGGTAGGGCAGCTTTAATCCTATTGTCATCTGTAATTACTCCATCAACAATAGGAACGTTAAAATCAACTCTAATTAAAACCTTTTTTCCTTGCACATTCAAATCTCTTAATGTTAGTTTACTCATATACTCCTCCAAATATTTACTTTTGATTTTTCAAAATAATTATAACATTTTTAGTTATCCAATTCTATAATTCTTGTAATGAAAATGGTATCATTTGGTTTTGAAAATGTTTTGTAAAACTGTCTCATTGTAGAGATTTGTAATACTTATTTCATGATCTGGCTTAACTCCATACTCATTATCAATATATTTATAAGGGTCAGTTTCGGTCCCTGTTCCCTTTCTTAAGGCAGAGAGATTATTACTACTCATAATAAAAGCCGTTCCGCTTGGAAGTAAGATTGGAGTTATTGAACTAGTTCCCCCACCTGTCTGAGTTCCAACAATTAATCCTAAATTGTTTTCTTTAAAGATCGTTGCCATCGAGTTTGCTGCACTAAATGTGTGTGCTGATACTAATAGTGACCAATTAAGATGAGCATAACTAGTAACTCCGTCAATATAAACATAAGTACTACCCCCTGCACCTGTTCCTCTATCATAAGATGAAACTCTAAATGGTTTATCGGTAATAAACCCTAAAACACGATATAATGCTCCAACATTACCACCACCATTCCATGTTAAATCTAGTGTGACATTTTTTGTTGTTGGTTTTTCTTTAAAAATTACCTTCAAAGTATTTTCCATATAAACTGCACTATCGGCTTTAATTAAATCTTTTATATTTCCTTGGATTGGCCATCCGTGTGCATAAGTTTCTGGCTCATCCTTATCAGTAATACCTAAATAAAACACTTCATACTTTTCATCATAATTAATTAAAAGAAAATATTGTTTATTATCCACATTTATTTTAAAATAACCATTTCCTTTGTATTCTGTAGTTGAGCTATTTAAAATATGTTCAAATCCTTTACTAATCAATAAATCAGTATATGTCTGTAAAAAGTTCTTATTAACTCCGTCAACTAATATTTCCACGGTATTATTTTTAACATCACTATTTTGATAATAATAATATTTACTTCCGTTAGTAATAGGGGGAAGGAAATCATTTTTAAGATCTTTAAGTTTTAAAATTTTATTAATTATTTCTTTTTCAAAAACAGTCGTTTCTTCAATATCTGCTGTTAAAAAATCATCTAAAATTAATACTGCGTGCTCATTATTAATGAACCAATAATCAGGTCTACTCTTAGAACTTGCTGCCCACTGTGAACTTGTAATACCACTTCTACCCCATTTTTTCTCAATTGCATCATCAACATAAACATAAGCATCATAATACCACTTAATGAATCTTGTTCCATAATCATTTAGGTTACTTAAAGAAGGCCCTAACCATTTAGGATCATTAAAGTAAGATGGATAACCAAAACTTGTATGTGGTTCATCAATATCTTTTATAATAAGTGTAGATAATGCATTATCAAAAATTCTTGGACTAGTACTTAATAGTTTCTCTTGATAATTTTCTAAAATAGTATAATAACTCCCAACTTTCATAATATCTTTTAACCCATAAAAATAATCCAAATTAAAAGCTAACATATGATAATTATGGCCAACTAAATCGACCGGTAGATCTTTTCTGTTGTAACTGCTTTTTTTCATCGTTTGATATTCATCAGAATCTTCATCAGGAAGTGCATATATTCCATATAAATTATCGCCATTAAAATAAACATTATAATAACTAGAGCCAGCAAATAATTGGTTTACTAAATAAAATGGCAAAACTACCTCTTCTTCATAAACACCTGAATATAAACCATATTTATTTAACTCAAATACGACAGCTTTACCGTCTTCATAACTTGCATCAGCATTGTCATAATCATAAAAAATATGTCTGCCATAATTTGTTTCAGTTTCAAAAATATACGCCCAGAAAAAACCAGGATCATTAGTTTTAATTGTGTTCTTTAAAACATCAATCTCACAATTTAGGTGATATGTTTTATCTTCTTCTTCGTCATAATGATCATAACTTATTTTTAAATAATTATCCTTTTTCTTAAAAGTAAAATCAATGTTCGGATCAATAAATCCATCTAATAACTCTAAAAAATCAACTAACTTAACATAAGGAACATTACCTCTATTCTCATAAATTATATCAAGGGCACCCTCAGCAATATCATACTCAGTTGTTAAATTTTTAAACTGATATGTTTTAGCATTTTCAAGATATAATCTTTCTACTGGTTCGATAGTTAATACTATATTTAATACTTTTGTTTCAGTCCCAAGTTTAAATGTCCCAGTAACTTCTGTTTCAATTGCTTTTTCACCTTGTTTAGGAAATAAAATAATCCCATGACTATTTATTAAACTAGTATCATATTCCCATGAAATCGTGCTACCATGAGCTTCACCAACCTTAGGGAAAGTAACTGAGTTAGTTATCCAAGTTAGATATTTTTCAGCAAGATACATATCCTCTTCAATAGCCGTTAATTGCTTCCAAACCGCCTTTAAAGTAATAGCTCCTTTAACCAAAGTATTAAAATCATAAGTGTTTCCATCAAGTTGCCATTCTACTAAACCATAGCCCTCTTTTTGAACATCTCTTGGCTTAATAACTTTAAAACCATCTTCAACTTCTTGAGAATCAACTGAACTGCCGCCATTCGTATCAAAGACTACTTTATATGTTATGATTTCTTTCCATTTGGCCACTAAAGTAAATGATCTTTTAACAGGCGTGTTAAAATCATATTCTTTACCTTTTAACTCCCAATAAAGGAAACGATACCCTTCTTGATCAGGTTCATCTTCTGGTATGCTAACCAAATCTCCTTTTCTGACTTCTTTGTGTTCAATAACTAAATCGGTTCCTGTCTCAAAACTAACTAAAAAGGTTTTGTTCCTACAACCCATTAATAACACTAAGCTACCAACAACAATTGATAATAATAAAAGTCTTTTAAAATGCTTCATTATTTCACCCCTTCATTAAACATTTTTTTAAATATATAATTATTTCTTCAAGATGATAACTATCATTATCATCTAACCAAAAATTTGTAACAATATCATTTTCATCAACTAAATAAATAGCTGTCTTTAAATATGCTATTTTCCTTTTTAAGTAAACATCACGATATGTAATTAAATTAAATTCTTTAGCGATTTCTACCTTATCATCACTTAAAAAATAAAAATTACTCTTAAAATCCTTCTTCAAACTGTCATTAAAAATTAAAGAATCAAAGTTAATAAAAAAAACTTTAATTTTTAAATTATCTAATAGCACTTGATTACTTTTTAAAAGTACAATCATTTCTTCAATATCATCATTATAATTATTATAAAAACAAAAAAGCTTTTTATGATTTGTAAAAATATTAATATCAAAGTAATTTGTAAATAGTTCTTTCTTGACAAGATCTCCACTTTTCATATAAAAACCACCTTTACATTAATATATCATTATTCGATAAAAATATATATTGTTTTTTATAATAATGCGTTATTGTTTCTAATTAAATACTTGTTTAAAACGACTGCTGCATTAGCTAAACCTCTCTTCAAAATGTTATAGGAAATATTGACTTCCAAACTCTCAAGGTTATTAAATACTACTATTGTTTTCTGGTTATTCTTTACTAACTTAAGAATTTTAAAATAGTTTAACCAAATGGTCTCATAATTTTTAGGAGACATAGTTGGAATTAATAATAGTTCATTATTTAGATAAAGTGGTATTCTTACATTTATATTTAATTGTTTTTTTACTTGTTTAACTCTTGATTCGTAAGAAAAAAACATTTTTTCTGCTAGTGACTTAACAAGACTAAAAGCACTTCTTTCATAATAAATAGTGTGATTTTTAAAAACAACTTCACTTAAGTTTTGCTTATTACGTATATATAACATAATTTTATAAAAAAAAGACCTTCTTGAGGTCTTTTAATCATTAATGTTTACATCATAAACTAATCTTTG
>CAYZTG010000033.1:0-6860 GCA_964481475.1 uncultured Acholeplasmataceae bacterium
ATTTTAGCGGGTGGTGTTAGTTATACAATTGGAACGTTGTTCTACGGTTTTAAATGGTTTAAGTACAGCCACTTAATTTGGCATCTATTTGTAATAATGGGTACCATTTTGCATTTCTTTGCTGTATACTTGTATTTGATATAAAATGATTGTAAAAGAGAATGGAGATATTGTAATATGAAAATTATTAGTGTTAACAGTGGTTCAAGTAGTTTAAAGTATGAACTTTACACAATGCCTGAAGAAGAAGTAATTGCTTCGGGACAAGTAGAGAGAATTGGTTTTGAAGATAGTATTTTTACCTTAAAATTCAATGGTGAAAAAACTAAAGAAGTACTATCTGTGGAAAACCATGCAAAAGCAGTTGAGTTGGTAATTAACTGTCTTATTGAAAACAAAGTTTTAAAAAACATGAATGAAATTAAAGGCGTTGGCCATAGAGTTGTTCAAGGTGGAGAAATTTTTAAACAAAGTACTCTAGTTGATGATAAAGTGTTAGAAGATATTTTGTCCCTATCAGATATTGCCCCTCTTCATAATCCAGCAAATGCTCAATCAATTACTGGCTTTAGAGAGATTCTCCCAAATATACCTCACGTTGCTGTTTTTGATACAACTTTTCATCAAACAATGGCTAAAGATGTTTATGTTTATGCCACTCCTTATGAATGGTACCGCAAATATGGAGTAAGAAAATATGGTTTTCATGGAACTAGTCATCAATATATTAGTGGAAAAACAAATGAACTTTTAAATAAAGAAAATCCAAAGGTGATTGTTTGTCATATTGGTAATGGTGCGAGTATTAGCGCTGTAGTGGACGGTAAATGTGTTGATACATCAATGGGTTTTACACCACTTGAAGGGATCCCAATGGGCACAAGAACTGGTTCAATAGACCCAGCAATTTTAAACTTTATGGAAAAAAAGTTAAACATTACAAGTGATGAGATGTATGAAATATTAAACAAAAAGAGTGGTTATTTAGGTGTTAGTGAATTGTCAAGCGATGCTAGAGATTTAGAAAATGCAGCTTTTGAAGGGCATGAGCAAGCTATTTTGGCGATTGATATTCAAGCAAAAAGAATTGCTGATTATTTAGGATCATACTATGTTGTTATGGGTGGATTAGATGCGATTACTTTTACCGCTGGAATCGGAGAAAATTCTTCATATTTAAGAAAACTAGTCTTAGATAGAGTAAAAGTTTTAGGAATAGAATTAGATGAAGAAAAAAATAATAATAATGAGACCTTAATTACAACCCCTAATTCTAAAGTAAAAGTGTTTGTGATTAGAACTAACGAAGAACTAGTAATTGCAAGAGATGTCTATCGATTTATTGAAAAATAAATAATAATTTTAAAAGAGAGCTTTTGGAGCTCTTTTTTTGTTTATAAAGGGTGACTATTTCACATAATTTTAGTTATTAGGGGTTTTTGTTATTCTTATTATAAAAATATGGTAAAATAAAACATGAAAATTTAGTTATTATGAGGTGAAACAATGTGGGTTAAGTTTAGACATAAAGTTTTTCATTTCTTTTTTAGAAGAATTATCTACTTAGTTTTTCGATTAAAATATGGCTTTAGAGGTAAAAAAAATAAACTACCCAAAGGACCACATTTAATACTCTTTAATCATGCAAGTAATTTTGATCCTATTTTTGTAGGGGCAACTTTTAATAGACCTGTTTATTTTATTGCTAACGAAGATTTATTTAATATTCCTTTTTGGTCCAAAATTATTAAGTATTTAGTGGCACCAATTCCCATTCAAAAATCAATGAGAGATACAGCAACTATTAGAACATCATTAAAAGTTATAAAAGAAGGTGGAACAATTGGTGTTGCTCCTGAAGGTAATAGAAATTATAGTGGGACTCTTAATAATATTGATATTGCGATTGCTAAGTTCGCTAAGCTCTTAAAAGTTCCTGTTGTTTTATATGCTATTAGTGGTGCTTTTGGCGTCAATCCAAGATTTTCTGTTAAACTTAGAAAAGGGAAAATGTTTGGTAATGTAACTAAAATACTTTCAAAAGATGAAGTTGCTAGTTATTCAAACGAAGAACTAATGGATATTATTTATAAACATTTATATGTTGATGATACTAAGCTGGACTTAGAATATAAAGGCAAGAACTTAGCAGAAGATTTAGAAAGTGTTTTTTATATTTGTCCTGTTTGTAATAACTTTCATACAATTTATTCAAAAGGAGATGAATTTGGTTGTACTAGTTGTGGTTTTAAGGCTAACTATACAACAAAACTCTTATTTGATAGTTTGGATAAAAGATTTAATTATAAAACTATTACTGAATATTATCATTTTCAAGAAAATTATCTTAGAAATTATGATTTTAATTCTTTAAAATATGAAGACAATGAAATTACAATACTAAAGGCAAACCCAAAAGAAAGGTTAAAAGAACTTTTTAAAGGAACTTTGACTTTTGATAAGTTTGGTTTAGTTATAAAAAGTGAAACAGAGGAGAAAGTCTTTAATTTTAAAGAGATATCTTCTTTAGCAGTTGTTTATCATAATACAATTATTATTAATTTAGAACATGAAAAGTATCATTTAGTCGGTAATTCAAAGTTTAATGGTTTAAAATATATTAATTTATTTACGCTTTTACAAGCTCATGAAAAAGGAGAAAGTTATGATTTTTTGGGAATTTAGTTTAAATACGTTTGATGTATGGGTGTTTCTTGGTGTCTTGGTTGTTGTTTTTTTAATTTCTAATACTCTTAGAAGGAAAGTTAAGTTTATTAGAAACTCTTTACTGCCTACTGCTTTAATTGGTGGTTTACTAATGTTAATTTTAAAATCTTTTGGCTTATTTGATAAATTATTTGATGTAAAAAGTATGAATGAGTTTATGGAATCTGTTACTTATCATGCTCTAGGCTTAGGAGTGATTGCTTTATCTTTAAAAGCTACTCCTAAAAACAAAACAAAGGAATCACAAAAACAAGTTTTCAATGCTGGTTTAATTACCGTTAATACTTATTTAATTCAAGCTATTGCCGGAACTGCCTTAACTTTATTAATGATAGTAACATTCTTTAAAGATTTGTTTCCCGCTACAGGTTTGTTGCTACCTTTAGGGTTTGGCCAAGGTAGCGGACAGTCAAATAACTTTGGGAGTATGTTTGAAAATACTTACGGATTTATTGGTGGGCAAAGTTTTGGTTTATCGATTGCAACGATTGGGTTTTTAGTAGCGGGGATTGTTGGTGTTGCTCATATTAATATTATGAAAAGAAGAGGTAGAATTAAAGATCGCGAAGAAACTACTTTTACAACGATTGAAGAGATGGTTTCTCCTAATGAAATACCAGTTACTGAAGCAGTTGATAGGTTAACAATCCAAGTTGCTTTAATAATGTTTGTTTATTTTATTACCTTTTTATTTATGTATGGTATTGAAAAGTTAGATATTGGTAACTTTGGGACCAACACCTTAAAACCATTAATTTGGGGCTTTAATTTCTTGATTGGCTCTTTATTTGCAGTATTGTTAAAGACTATTTTTAAGAAATTAAGAGAAAAGAACTTGATGACTAGAGATTATCCTAATAATTATTTATTAAATAGAATTAGTGGCTTTATGTTTGATTTAATGATTATTGCAGGAACAGCTGCTATTGAAATTGAAGTAATGAAGCATTTGATTATTCCATTATTAATTATTACTTTAATAGGAACGCTAATTACATATTTATATGTTAAGAAATTAGCTTATAAAATGTTTCCAACATATCAAGAAGAAGCCTTCGTCTCTTTATTTGGTATGTTAACAGGAACAAGCTCAACAGGGATGATTTTGCTTAGAGAAGTAGATCCTAAATTTGAAACCCCAGCCGCTAATAATCTTATATATCAATCATTTTATGCGATTGCTTTAGGTTTCCCACTCTTTTTATTACTTGGATTGGCTCCGAAGGGATTAACTCAGACATTAGTTTCCTTAGGAATTATAATAGGTATGTTTATTATTTTTAATATCATATTATTTAGAGAAAAAATCTTTAAAAAGAAAGAAGTTAAATAATTATTATTTATAACTTAAAGCGTTCATCATTTATCGATGGCGCTTTTTTTTAAAATAGTAAGAGGTTTAGGAGTGATTTAACTTTAATAGTATATTGTAATAATGTAAAGCAATTATGGGAACTAAAATATAATAAATAGTTTCCTGGAGGCAAGATGAGGACGAAGATAATTAAAACTACGAAAAGATTATTAAAAGTAGATGGTTTAAAGTTTACTGTCGATGATCTTGCCAGTGAACTTAATATTTCTAAGAAAACTATTTATAAATATTCTGCTAATAAAGAAGCTTTAGCGAAAGAAGTATATGGAGATATTTATACAAACTTAAAAAAAGATTTAAAAAGAAATAATAAGGAAGCAACCCTAATATCAGTTAAAGTTAATAATATCTTAACAACGTATTATTGGGCGCTTTATTATAGTCAAGAAGAAATCTTTAAAAGGCATTCAATAATGTTAGAAATACAGGAATATCTAACAAAAGAAGTAACTGAAATTTGGGAAGAGTTAGAAGAAACGTTAGAAGAGTGTAATAATAAATATTTTGACTTTCTCTCATTGCGGTTAGTTGTTGAGAGCAGTTTGATTAGTTTTTTTAATTGATTAAGTAATTTATGATAAAATAAGATAACTTTAAGATATGAATAAAAGATTAAAAAGAACTCTTTATTGATATTAGAAATAGTGGGGTTACAATGATGAATAAGAAACTAAAACTTGAGACTTTAAAAAAAATTGCTCGACAATTAAATGAAGAAGGAATAACTTGGGCCCTAGGGGCTTCCATGTTAATGTATTTCAATGGTCTTTTAAAAGATTTTGAAGATATTGATATCATGGTTATTGAAAAAGACGTGGCAGTTGTTAAAGATATTTTATTAAAGATGGGCAATCTTCAACTAAGCAAAAAAAGTAATGATTTTAAAACAAAGGTTTATTTAAATTTTGATATTAATGGAGTTAAAATTGATGTTATGGCTGGTTTTGCGATAGTGACAAATGAAGGAGTTATTGATTGTTCGTTAAAACAAGAACAAATAGCCGGAGTTTATAATTTAGATGGAATAGAAATCCCTTTACAGTCGGTCGAACTTTGGCTTAAGTACTATGAACTTATGGGAAGAAAGAATAAGGCTGATTTACTTAGAAATAGTAAAAAACTTTAAAAAAATATCTTTGAAAGGAGAAAAGATTTAGTAAAAAAATATTAAGTCTTTTTTTAATCTATTTTTGGTTGAAAAGCTAAAATAAATAGTATAATAAAAGTGGCTAAAGATAGTGAGGATTTTATGGAAAGAATATATGAAGCAACATTGAATGATTTACCCTTTTTAATAGAACTAGAAAAGTCGTTTAAAAAGGAAAGAATGTTTAATAAACAACAATTAGCAAGAAGTATTACAAGTAATCACCAAAGTGTTTATATTATTAGTGTTGATAATAATAAAGCAGGGAGTATTACCCTATTTAACTTTAAAACGAGTGTTAGAATTTATTCGATTGCGATTTTAAACGAATACCGCAAATTAGGTTTAGGTAAAGTCTTAATGACTAAAGTAATTGAACAAGCAAAAAAAGAAGGTAAGAGTAAAGTAACGTTGGAAGTAGATGTTAATGATACTAAACTAATTAATTGGTATGAATCGTTTGGTTTTATGGCTAAAAGTGTTTTACCTAACTACTATGGGAATGGTGAAGCGGCTTTAAAGATGGAACTTATTTTAGAAGAAACATCAAAAAAGATTAAGAACTTATTGGTCTATAATAATTATTTTGACTGGTTAGATAAGATCAAAAATGTTGAGATTATTAGTGCGGAAGAGTTTATTAATACTAATCGTTATAAAAGACCAGAGTATCGTGTATTTAACTTTTGTGAAAGTTATGATTATCAAAAAATAGGGTATTTCGTTTCACTTTTTTCTCAAGCAAGAGATCAAAGATCAATTCCTAATATTGTTACTATTGAAGATGTCTTAGATGAAACTATCCTCAGTTCAATAAGTGAAGAAATTGAGGAGATAGTTTATAAGACTTTTAAAAATGAAGTTGAAAATGAAATAATTATTGATATTTTATGGGGTAAAACTAATAACGAAAAGTTTAAAGTTTTAGCGAAACATTTGTATAACTTTTTTGCCTCTCCTATTTTAAGATTTAAGTTCATTAAGGAAAAAGTTTGGCTTTTAAAAGAAGTTAAATTAAATTTTAGTGATTTTATTGTCGATGATAAGTTTATTAATGATGCTAATGAATATTTAAGCCAAAAGAAGTTTTATGATGCTCATTTTAAAAACTATAAATATGATTTAGCAATTTTAGTGGATGATGAGGATGAATCAAGACCATCAGATAAAGTAGCATTAGCTAAGTTTAAACATGCCGCAGAAAAAAAAGGTTTTTACACAGAATTTATTACAAAAGATGATTATTACCGATTAAACCAATTTGATGCTTTGTTTATTAGAACAACAACTAATGTTAATAATTATACTTATCAATTTTCCAGGTTGGCATATGCAGAAGGGCTAGTTGTTATTGATGATCCATGGTCTATTTTAAAATGTGCTAATAAACTTTATTTACATGAAAGTATGGAAATTCATCAAATCTTAACACCCGAAACGATTTTTGTTACTAATAATACTAATTTAGATGAAGTAATTAATAATCTAAATTTCCCGATTGTTTTAAAGCAACCAGATAGTGCTGCTTCAAAAGGTGTTTTTAAAGCAACTAATAAAGAAGAACTAACTGAAAAAATAAATGAGTTATTTAAGGTGAGTGAGATTATTATT
>CAYZTG010000034.1:0-6475 GCA_964481475.1 uncultured Acholeplasmataceae bacterium
TGATTGAATAAACATGCCACCAGTACCACAACAAGGGTCATAAACTCGTCCATGATATGGTTCAATCAATTCAGCTATTAATTCAACAATTGACGCAGGTGTATAAAATTCACCTTTATCCGATTTTGTTAATACAGCAAATTTGTTCATAAAGTATTCATATACTTTTCCAATAACATCATCACTTGATTCTTTATCGATTTGAATATTTGAAATATTTGTAATAATTGAAGCCATATTGCTTCCTGGCATACTAGCAGCTATTCTTTGATAATAGTTTAATGGTAATGTTCCTTTTAAAGAGTCATTATTATCTTCTAGTGCTTTTAATGCTTCATCAATTAAAACACCAATATTGCTTTGTTTAGCGTTTTTATTAATCTCTTCCCATCTAGCAGGTTTAGGTATAAAAAAGACATTCTTTTCTAAATAAAAAGATGGCTCCTCAATAAAATCTTTATCCTCAGAGTTTAATAGTTCTTCTCTTCTATAATTAAATTTTTCAGTGGCAAATCTTAAGAAAAGCAATCCGAAGATTACTTGCATATACTCAAATGTATTCACTGAATTTCTTAATTTATTACATGAATCCCATAGTGCTGCTTCCATTGATTTAGTTTTTTTATTTGTTTTCTTTGACATTTAATACCTCCAGCAATAATTACATTACAAATTATTTTATTTTTTACAAGTCAACTTCATTAGTAATTATAACATCTTATGTTATTTTTATAAAGATTGTATGAAATTTTGACCTAAACTATTCTTATTTAACAAATATATAAGAATTTTATAAAACTCTTTTGATAATAATTTGTAATCGTTAAATTGTATGGTAATCGTTAAATTGTAATAGTTGAAAATTAAAAAAACCTAAAAGTTGATACTTTTTAGGTCTTGGTATGGTCGGTCAAGTTATAAGTGGAAATGGAATAAAGGGATGTATTCCCTATCTTCAAAATAAAAAAAGTTTGACACAAATTGTATCAAACAAATTTCTAATTTGGTGCGGATGACAGGAATCGAACCTGCACGCCCGAAGGCGCTAGATCCTAAGTCTAGTGCGTCTGCCAGTTCCGCCACATCCGCGCAAATCAAATTATACGCATCTTTTAACTAAAAGTCAATATCTAATCATCATTTATTAGATGTTGAAAATAATTATTTTTTAACGCATTATCCATTTCATATTTAAAATTCATTGCGTAATCAAAGAAATCATAAGGATTATAATCATAGTGTTCTTTAAAAGGATAAATGCTGTTTTTATCAAGGCCTTTCTTTTCGTTCATTCTTTTACCAACTAAATAATATTCATCAGTTACTAAAGAGAATGTTCTTGTGTCAATGGAGAATGTTTTCTCCTTAGATAAACCATTAACCCCAAAATAATAATTGTTAGTTTCTAAACCAAATAGTTCAACTATAGTTCTATAAAGATCAACTTGAGATCTTACTAAGTTTTGTTTCCCTTTTAAAAGACCTTTATAAATTCCATTTTCATTTTTTTCTTCTCCAGGAACATAAATAAAGGCTAATGTTTGAAGCATTTCTTTTTCATATTCAACAAAGGAAAACTCTTCTTTTGTTTTTCCTTTAATTTCTAATAAATCTTTATATGGAATACTTGAACCATGATCACTATAAAAAACAAATGCTGAATTGTTAAAGTAATTTGCGTCTTCAATGAATTTAGTAAAGAAATTATCAAAATAATTTTCATAGTTTAAATATCTAAGCGTTGTTGTTTCAACTTTTAAATTTTTATTAAAAAAAGGATTGTCTTCATAATATAAAAAAGGAACGTGTGGTTGAATCATCATTGGAAATAAAAAGTTCTTCTCATCCTTTTTAAAACTACTTTTTGTCCAATCAAATAAAGACATATCACTAATCCACGGTGAACTTTCATCAGTTTTTACATTCAAATTATCGTAAACATAATAACCATTAAACGTTCCTTCATAATCTTCTTCGTCTTCGTCATAGTAATAATACTTATCAAAACCCATCATCTCACTCATGACACTAACGCGGTTATAAAACTGTCCTACATCGCTATGTAGAGCTACTTTATTATAGTCTTTAAAGAGTTTAGGGAGACTTTCAAAAACATAGTTTGTTTTTTCAAACTCCCAATATATTGTCGTATCCCCTTTAGGATGAATTCCTGTTAAAACAGCAAACTCAGCATCGCTTGAATTACCCACACCGACATTTGTGTAAAAATTATCAAACACGTAAGATTCTTTCAAAAGCATCTTTAAACTTTTTAAATACGTTACATCTAAAATACCTTCTTCATCTAGTAAGAAATGATTTAAACTTTCAACGTGGACTAAAATTAAGTTTTTGTCTTTTAAAATTCCATTTAAATACTCATCCTTAATTAGACTATTATCGATCTCTAAGTTATTGGCATCTAATATTTTTAATTTATTACTATACTCTTGTTCATTAAAATAACTATTATAAGTAGCTTTGTTTTTATTATATTTATCATAAGTTTTTATTGATAGATCGCCATTCTCTTCTTTATTACTATTAAACAGTTCTCCAAAATAATAATTATATACTCCTGCATTTTGCACAGCATACAAAGGTTTCTCGGCATCAATTATCCAAGCTTTTCTGCTCTTATTTTCTAAGATTGATAAGGTACTAATACTAATAATCATTCCTAAAATAATCATACTAAAATTAAGTTGTAAACTATTAAAAATAACAGCATCTTTTTTGTAATACTGTTTATCTTTTCCATATCTATAATATAAATAGATCCCAAGCAAGATTATAAATGGTACAAAAACTATGATTCTATAATAAATAAATAATTCTTTAATGGATTCTATTACTATGGAAAAAGTCAACTTACCAGCAGGGTTTTTAAATACATCAAAACTTGAAAAAGAAAAAACTGTTTGATAATATTTGGAAAATAACCCTAAACTAAAAATTAAAATATTTAAAAATAAAGTTGAAAATATAATATATAGATGTCTTCTTTTTCTATTTCTAAAGATCATTAAACCCAAAAATAACATGATTGTTAAAACAGCAAAATTACCAATAAAAGCATTAACTTCCATCCAAAAACCTCTACTAAAACTTACTACATAACGATTTAATAAAGAGGTCGTAATAAAGTAAGTATTAATAATGTTTAAAATATAAAATAATGTTATTAGCAAAATTGCTCTTTTATCTGTTTTCATCTTATCACCATAAAACTATAATAGTTTATTCATATATCATATTTTAACATGTTTTATAATGACAACCAATTTTGTTTACGATATTTTTACTATTTTCTCCTTTTAAAAACAAAAAATCCTATACTTGCTGAAATAATTACTAATCCACCACTCAAAGTTAAAATTAAGAGTTTCTTATTAGTTTTATTAACTACTTCAATTCTCCCATATAATAGCCTTCCCTCTTTTTCATATGAAAAATAAATAAATTTCCCTTCCTCTGAGATAGTTATTTCATCATAAATAATCTTTATTTCACTTACATTACCTACTAAATTGTTTTCTAACCATCCAATGATATCTTCTTTGGTCATACTATTATATTGTTCATTAGTTAAAATTAAGTTTGAAATACTAAATGTCGGGGGAATTCCTTCTACTACCTTTATAAATAATTTCTTATAAGCTTCGTTATTTGAACTATCTTTTACAGAAATACTTATCTCATAAGTTCCTGGAATGCTGTCAATAATCCCATCAACAATAATGTTGTTGCTGAGATCACCATCAACCTCATCATAAGCTGTATACATTTTTTTAACTTGGTCTGTTGTCAATTTTGGATCAGTTGAATATCTAAACAATTCCATTGGTCCTGTTAAAAGAGGTGGTTGATTGTCTTTTATATTAATACTTACTAAATAATCAGCTTCATTACCCGAACTATCCTTAGCTCTGTAAACCACTTGATAATCACCTATTTTTGTTTTATTAGGAGTAAAAGTGTCACTAACAATAACTAAATCATCGTTTGTTAAGTCTGAGTAATTGTCACTAACTAACAAACTGCTTTTAATATCATTTAAGGAAAAAGATTCTATCTCTTCTAAATTAACTTCATATAAGTTTTTGCCACTTATTAATGGCTTAACAATATCAACTACATGAACATTTATTTTCAAAAAAGCTGCATTTATATAATTATCCTTTGCAATAAACTCAATAAAATAACTACCTATTTTATCTTTACTTTGAGAATAATTGTCTTTATTTATTATTACTTCAATATTATTACTACTTGAAACTAAACTTGCAATCTCAGTTATCGTTAAAGGATTATCAACATTGATAATTAAATTACCTTCTTTGGTCTTATAATTTGATTTAAAACTATAAAAATCTTTAAAATCATCAATAACACCTTTATACATTATTATTTTAAAAGGAACATTAACACCAGTATTATCAACTCTTGTTTTTAAACTACTTATTTTAACCTTTGCTTCTTCAGCTTTAAAAGTTGCCCAAGCATAGCCATTGACATCATTTTGATAATCAAAAACAGGTTTTAAAGCAGTTGATTTTAATAAACCACTTTCATATTGCAAGTTAAGATTACTTTCATTCAAACTAAAGTGATCACTATCAAAGTCTTGTTCAAAGAAATATTGATGAATAACAACCGTATAGTCTTCATTTACTTCAACATTTACATAATCTTTCATATGAAGCAAGCGATCGCTTGGACGGTAATTTCTTTTTTGCTGATCTCCTGTTAAATAAATATTATTTAAATCAATTAGATTAACAAACTCGCTTTCTTCCTTTGCTTTAATACTACTAAATAAAAACAGTCCACTTATTAGACTTAATAAAAAAATAAAACCCTTTTTCTTCATAATCTCACCTCTATCTTATATTATGAAGTTATTGTGGTTTTACTTTTTAATCTTTTAATATTTTTAATGCAAATTTTTGTTTCTCTGTTTCATTCTCTTTCAAAGTATTTATTTCTTCTTCTAATAAAGCTATCTTAACCATCTTAGCCACTTGATTAGTTTTAATTCTCCTAATAAAGTCTGGAAAGGCTAAGACATCATCTTTAGATAATAATCTTACTGCTTCAGAAACTTCAAAAGGGAATTCTTTTTGCAAATTATTAAAAGAAATCTTCTTATCATCAATAATACTATGTAATAATGCTACGCATCTTTCTTCATCAGTTGACATTTTGCTTGCGGTTTCATAGAGTTTGAACACTTTATAAACACCATCATCAATTATATTTAAATATGACTTATAAACTAAATTTAAAGCTTTTTTAGTCATCTTTCCTTTAATCATTAACTTACTCCCCTTATAAAATAAAAAGTCCCTAAAGACTTAAATGGCAGGGATACCAGGATTCGAACCCGGACTAACGGTTTTGGAGACCGCTGTGCTACCGTTGACACCATATCCCTATATTAGGCGTGCACTATTACTATAGCACACGCCAAAAATATTTTCAATCTAAAAAAATTGTTTATTCTTCCGGCTTATGGACTTCCTTTTTTCTTTCAACAACCACGGCTTCAGGAATAGCCTCATTAACTTTAGCTCGTTTTCTAGCTTTAAGTGTTTTTCTAAAATAAACAAAATAAACCAAAACACCAACTATTAATAAATAACTAAGCATTCCCACCCAATTAATCCAACGATACTTTCTTAAGTTAGACATTTTTTCTGCTTTTAAAATATTATTTCCATCTAATCCTTCATCACTATCCAAAATAGTGATCAAATCATAATCTTCAGCGCTTATTAACTTCTCGTCTTCATACTTTCCAATAAGATTATCCTTATCATAACTTAACTCAATACTCACAATATCTTCAAACGCTTTATCTTCATTCAAAAAGTAATTTAAATTAATAATTTGCATGAACCACTTTTCTTTTTTACTTAAGGCAATTAGTTGAAAATCCTTTTCAATTGGCTCTTCACCACTAGTAGTTATCTTCAAATTAATTGTATTAACATCTTTTTCTAGGTTTTTATCTCCTAAAAAGAAAATAATAAAATTCTCGTTTTGTTTATTTTTAGGTTGATAAACAGCCCCATTAATAACTTTAATAAAATAATCATCTTCAGAAACTTCATAAATAAAATCATCACGGTAGTAATTAAAGACTTGTTTTAAAGCATCATAATTGTCTTCTAAATAACCTTCATCACCATAATCACTATAAGCCTTATTTCTTGAAACACTATTAAGTGTCGTTAATAAATTCATTCCTAAAAATATTACTGCAATTGAAAATATAATTTTTCCAAATGTTCTCATAAACATCTCTCCTTATTATCATAACTATAATAACAAAACTTAACCAATATAACAACTTAAAGTTAGTCTATCATAAAAAAAGACTTTACTTAATAATTTTTTTTAGTATAATATATAAGAGTGATGGCGGTTATGGCGAAGTGGTTAACGCACCGGATTGTGGCTCCGGGATTCG
>CAYZTG010000035.1:0-6328 GCA_964481475.1 uncultured Acholeplasmataceae bacterium
AAGAACATTTGGACATTATCTTTATTATATAATGAATTAGTTACTCCACTATACCCAGGATTTTTATCATAATTAAAGATAAAAACATCTTTAGCTAACTCAACATCTAAAATAGGCATTCCATAAATAGGCGTTCCTTCATGAGTTTTAGCTTTTGGATTAATGACATCATTAGCTCCAACAACAATAACTAAATCAGTATTTATAAACTCTCCGTTAATCATATCCATATCATAAAGATCTTCATAATCTACATGAGCTTCCGCTAATAAGACATTCATATGTCCGGGCATTCTTCCTGCAACCGGATGAATGGCATATCTAACTGTTTTATGTTCTTCTTTCATTTTATCTGCTAGTGCTTTTACTAATTGTTGAGCTTGAGCAACGGCCATCCCGTATCCTGGAACAATTATTACTGAATTACTATTTTTATAGACTTCTTTAAAATCTCTTTTAGCTTTTTCATTAACAACTTCTTCAATCTCAGTAACAAAACTACTTGAACTACTTGTTTTCCCGAGCAAGATATCAACTAAGCGTTTATTCATCGCTTTACACATTATTTCTGTTAAGATTAAGCCCGAAGCTCCAACTATACCACCAATAGCTACTAGTAAAATATCGCCAATAGCCAAACCAGAGATCGCTCCTGCGACACCGGAAAAACTATTCAGAAGAGAAATTGTAATAGGCATATCAGCTCCACCAATTCTAATTGTGAAACTAATACTAAATAACGTTGCGATTAAAATTACACTTAAAACAAAAATTAATTTATCAATAAAACCAAATGGGCTAATTACGATTGCTACTATTTGTAGTAAAAATAAGAAACTAATAATCGTTGAATAAAATTTAATTTTAATTGGTTTTTGAGTAATTGCTTGGTGTAATTTTAGTGCCGCTACAATACTACCAGCAAAAGTTATTGTTCCAACTATTACAGCAATAATTGCTACAATATCAGAAAAAGCATTTAAACTATCAACGCCAACACCAAAATAGGCAAAAGCTCCGACAATTAAAGAAGCTAATCCTCCTAAACCATTGAGTAAAGCAATCAACTGAGGCATTTGAATCATTTTTACTTTGTAAGCAAGAATGATCCCCACTAGCGCTCCTACACCAATAAATATATATATTATCCATTCGCTAACAACATCATATTTTAGTAATGTTATTATTACTGCTGCAAAGACTGCAATAGCACTTAAATTATTTCCTAATTTAGCATATTTTACTTTGCTCATTAAGAAAATACCAGCCATTATAATTAGGATCAATAATCCAGAGACAACATAATAAATTGTATCAGTCATCTTTATTACCTCTAAACATCTCTAACATTCTATCAGTTACACTAAAGCCTGCAAAAATATTAGTTGTTGCAACCAAAACTGCAATTCCTGCTAACACCATTTTAACAATTTCATCCGTTGATACAACTGCTAAGGCGACTAATGCCCCTAAGACTGTTATTCCTGATAAAGCATTCATTCCACTCATTAATGGGGTATGAAGTAGCGAAGGAACATGACTTATTAAAAAATAACCTACAATTGCACTTACTATAAAAACGGCGATTAAAATATATTGAATTGTTTCCATTTTATTTTCTCATTGCCTCAATAGTTCCTTCATGTAACAACTTTTTATTATGAGTTACAATAGTTGAACTAATGATTTCATCTTTAAAATCTAAGGATACTTTATTGTCTTTTATAATGTATTTTAATAAATTATAAATATTTTCAGAAAACATATAAGTCGAACTAGTTGGTACAGTTCCTGGAATATTTTTTGTTCCATCTACTTTTACACCGTAATGAGTAGTGACTTCACCAGCGTTTGTTAAGGCACAATTTCCCCCTTGATCAATAGAAATATCAACGATATAAGATCCTGGTTTCATCTTCCTAACCATTTCTTCAGTTATTAATATTGGCGCTTCTTTACCAAATACTAAAGCAGAAAGAATAATTACATCAGCATCTAAAACCGTTTGTAAAATAGCTTTTCTTTCCTGTTCCAAATATTTCTCAGGTAATTGATTAGCATGTTTCCCATCTTTAGAAACAGCTATTTTAGTAGGAACATCTAAATCAACAATTTTTGCCCCTAGCGATTTAGCCTGTTCAACTGCATCTTCTCTAATATCTGCCGCATAAACTTGTGCTCCTAAACCTCTCGCTGTCGCAATCGCTCTTAAACCAGCAACTCCCGCTCCTAAAACAAAGACGTTGGCTGGTCTTATCATCCCTACAGCACTACCAATCATTGGCATAAACTTACTTATATTACTTGCTGCTGTAATAACACCTTTGTAACCAGCAACAGTTGACATACTAGAAAGAGCGTCCATTGTTTGAGCTCTTGATATTCTTGGTACTCCATCTAGTGTTAAAGAAGTAATTCCTTTATCTTTTAAATCATTTATCATCTTATGATTACTTCTGCTTGCTGGATGAAGAAAAGTAATTAATACTTGGCCTTCTCTCATCATTTCAACTTCATGCATATTATATTTATCATTAATTTGTGGTTCTTTTACTTTTAAAATAACGTCTGCTCTTTGATATATTTCACGCACGTCATCAATAATTTCAGCTCCAGCCTCTAAATATTGTTCATCATGATAAAATGAGCCTTCTCCTGCATCTTTCTCAACTAAAACTATGTGACCATCATTAATCATCTTCTTAATTGTCGTTGGCGTTCCAGAAACACGTAGTTCGCCCTTCAAAATTTCTTTTGGTATCCCAATAATCATCTTATTATCTCCTCCTTGTATTATCTTTAAAAAATATAACATATTTCTTGAAATTATTCAAGCGCTTTCATAGATAATTATATTTAATTATTTAAATACCATAAAAAAAGAAAACTTTTGCAGAGTTTTCTAAATTTTAACAGTTATTTAACAAATAATTTCTTCTTTTTAGGATTAACAAAAATAGTAATTGCACGGTTAATAACTTCTAAATTAGCACATCCTCTAAAAGCAAACTCACCATCTATATTCCACTCACTATTATTGTCGATTTCAACGATAAACTTTGTACTACTTATTGTTTTATTCTTTTTAGTATTATAAAGTCCTCCACTAAGAAAAAAACTAAGAAAACGCATTAACATTCCTGGTTCTCTTTTAAAAAATCTTGCCTCAATTAAACCATCATCTAATTTCGATTTTAAACTATGCAATCTATATCCACCAACTCTTGGACCATTTAAAAACAATAACAGACTATACGGGCCTCTAAATCTTCCCTGATCATACTTAATATCAGCAGCCATATTGTAGTCTCTAAAAATCTCTTGGCTACCCCTATAAAGATAAGCAAAAACACCATATTTTCTTTTTAATTGCCTTTTTATATCATAGGAGGCTTTCGCAAACTTACCCGTAGCACTAGTATAAACAAAGTATTTATCATTAATTTTAGTTATATCAATTTTCTTTTTAAAATCATCTTCAAAAATAATATCTAAAGCTTTTTTTACCTTTTTGGGGATACCTATTAAATGAGCAACATCGTTAACCGTTCCGGTTGGAATATAGCCTAACAAGGGCTTTTTTTCCAATTCCATTAACCCGTTAACTACTTCGTTTAAAGTACCATCACCACCGGCAACTAACATTAAATCATAACCATTACAATTCTTAGCATAGTTATAGGCATCTGTTTGTTTTGTAGTTGCTTTAATGGTAATGTTATGGTTGCGTTTTTTGATATACTCTTTAATATAAGTAATCTTGTTTTTAATTTTACCTCTACCGCTTTCAGGATTATAAACAAAAAGAATTTCCATAATTATCTTACCTCTATTTTTAATGAATAATCTTCAATATTATTTAAACAAACACCAATATAATAATCTTCATACTTTACTACTTTACAAGTCGTTATCTCTTCTTTATAAGAAACGGAATATAAGTCTTTATAAGAATCAATTTCATTAATCATTATTTCCTTTAAAGGGATTGTCAACCCGACACCTAACCACTTCATAAAGCCTTCTTTTAAAACCCAAAGTTTTGTATAAAAATCAGCTTCGTTTTGAGTAGTAGTTTTAGTAGTAAATCTTCTTTTAACTCTCGCTGCTTTAAAGTCAATCAACTCAATATCAACACCAATTTCTTGATCAGCGATTACAAGCGCTAGATAATCATAACTATGGGAAAGATTAAAATAAAAAACATTATCACTTAAATATGGCTTCCCAAATTTATTATGTATAAAAAGAGGATTTTTTATTCCTTTTTCAGCCAAGACTTCGTTTATTAAAGACCTTCCAGACAAAGATTCTATTCTTGCCTTACTTGAACCATAAGTATTAACTCTGTTTAAAAACTCTTTTGAGATTAAGTTTTCATTAATATTTCCTAACTTGGAAATATAAATATTTATTATCTTCATATTCCTATTTTACCTTATTTTTAACTAAAAAAAAAGAAGGGCATTTAAAGCCCTTCTAACTTATAATTTTATATTTACTGGTGTTCCATCTCCATTAGGATGGTTTTTCAAGTATTCTAAAATTGGGTTAAAGTGTTGATCAACTTTTCCAGGTTTACATCTTTTTAAGTTTCCAGCTCTTCCCGCTACTATTTCTACTGCAAAAGAACGGCAACTAGGTGTCCCACAAGAACCACAATTATATTGAGGTAATAACTCTGAAACAACCGCAATTCTTTCATCTTCTTTTACTTCTAAATAAATACTTGCAAAAGCTAGCCCAACACCAAGTAATAAACCAAGTCCACCAATTGTTAAAACCGCATATAATACTTCTATCATAACTTAGTCTCCTTCATAAGATCTTGTAGTTTGCTTATTGAACAAGTATTTCTTTGCCCACATAATGTACAACTTTGAGCTTCTAAATACTTCTCCTGACAAGATTCTGGTACTTCTGTTTTTCTATTATAATAACTAGTAATAATATAACCGCCAATAATAACGATTAAGAATAATATTCCATATAAGAAATACATTTTAGATTAACCCCGCAAGTCCCATAAATGCTAAACTCATTAACGCTGCTGTGACTAGAGCAATTGGCATACCTTTAAATGCTTTAGGAACATCTTTAACATCTAACTTAATTCTAATTGCACTAAAAGCAATAATAATTAAACTATAACCTAGCGCACTACCTAATGTCACAAACATCGCTTCTAAAAAACTACCTGCAACGTTGACATCTAATACACTTAGTGCAACACCTAAAACAGCACAATTTGTTGTAATAAGTGGCAAGAACACTCCTAAGCCTCGGTATAATGGTTCTACATACTTCTTTAAAACCATTTCAATAAGTTGTACAACACTCGCAATAACTAAAATAAAAGCAATTGTGTTGATATATTCTATCTTTAAAGGAGCCAAAAGATAATAATATAGTGGATAAGTAATTGCTGTAGAAACAAGCATAACAACGATAACCGCTGCACTCATTCCCCAAACATTACTCATTTTTTTAGATATTCCTAAAAATGAGCAAATACCTAAAAACTGCATTAACAATACGTTGTTAATCAACATCGAGCTTACTAAAGCTGCTAATAAAATTCCAATAGTACCCATCATTATCTCCCTTTCGCCTTATTCATTTTAGACTTAAAGTCTTTATGATTTTCATAAGCGGTTACTCCCGCTAGTATCGCTCCAATTACTAAGAATGCCCCAACTGGTTGTACTAACATGGAAATTCCATAGTTAGGGAATAAATTGATTGTTGTTTCAAAACCTAGTGGTAATAAAGCTCCTAATGTTAATGAGCCTTTCCCTAAAATTTCTCTAAATAAAGCAATTGAAACTAATGCTAAACCAAAACCTATCGCACTACCCAAACCATCTAATAATGATAATAAGACACCATTTTTACTAGCAAACGACTCTGCTCTTCCTAATACAATACAGTTAACTGTAATCAAAGGAATAAAAATTCCTAGGCTACTACCAAGAGCTGGCGCAAATGCATCAACAAACATTTTTAAGATTGTAACTGCTGTTGCAATAATAACAATATAAGAAGGAATTCTTACATCATTAGGGATATAGTTTCTTACTAATGAAATAATTGTATTTGTTATTGCTAGTACGATAACAACCATAATTGCCATCCCTAACGCACTTTCGAAACTAGAGGTAACAGCTAAAGCTGGACACATTCCTAAAGTCATTCTAAAAATTGCGTTTTCTTTAAAGATTCCTGTTATAAAGACATCTTTCTTTTTAAGTGTAGCTGTTTTTTCCATTATTCTAACACCCCTTTTAATGCCTCAATAAGTTTAGTAATTGAGTTCCCAGAAACTGTT
>CAYZTG010000036.1:0-6142 GCA_964481475.1 uncultured Acholeplasmataceae bacterium
CTCCTGCATATATATTAGTTTACACTAAGTACAGGTTTTTGGTATCAGTTCAAAAAATCCTAGAGAGAAAATTCACTCAGACAGAGTCGCTGATATATGTGTTGCTATTGGCAGTGAGATGAATATGTCTAGTGACGATTTAAAAATGCTTAAAATTATTAGTAATTTACATGATATTGGTAAAATAGCAATCAATGATAAAATTTTAAATAAACCTGGTAAATTAACTAATGAGGAATGGGATGAAATTAAAAGACATCCAGAAATTGGTTATCGAATTTTATCATCAATTCCCGAATATGCAAGAATTGCAGAAGATATTTTATCACACCATGAAAATTATGATGGTAAAGGATATCCAAGGGGATTAAAAGGTGAAGAAATACCAATTAGAGCGAGAATAATTGCATTAGCTGACGCTTATGATGCCATGATTAGTGATAGACCATATCGGAAAGGTATGAGTCATTTAGATGCCATTAAAGAAATAAAAAGATGTAGAGGTATGCAATTTGACCCTAATGTAACTGATATCTTTTTAAAACTATATGAATAATTATGTATTATAGTAATATTAAAAGATTACTAAGGACAAATTCTAATACTGCCAAAGGTTTGGAAGGTGAAGCGGTTGTTAGAATGTATTTAAAAAGATATCGTTATAAGTTTTATAATTTAGTCCTCCCAAAAGCCCAAATTGATCATCTTTTAGTTAATGAAAAAGGTATTTTTGTTATTGAAACTAAAAATTATCAAGGTATTATTTTTAGTGCTAAAACAGATGGGGATTGGACGCAAGTAACTAAAACTAAAACAACATTTTTAAATCCATTAACTCAAAATGAGCATCATATAAAAATCTTAAAATCATATTTTAATGAATATGAACATTTATTTAAATCGTTAGTAATTTTTACTAAAGCTAATGTCACTTTAAAAGTTAGTTTTGATAATGTGATTAAGGTTAGCGATATTGAAAAATATTTCAGTAGTTTAGAAACCATTTTAAATAGTAGTGAAATAATAGAAATATTTAATAAATTAAATGAAAAGTTATTAAAAATAGAAATCAAAAAATAACATAAAAAAAACACCTACAAAATATGTTGGTGTTTTTACTATAAATATTATTATCTATTAGGCATTGGTGAAGGACGTCCATAAATGTCGACTCTAAATTCACCATTAGTATAGACAGTATAACCAATTTGGAAACCACTGTTTCTAATTTGATTATAAGTATAAATCTTAAATATTTCACTATGTGTAAAGATTGGGGCAAATTCTCTATTTGTATTGACTCTTTGACCTAGTAGTGCCCATTGTAAAGAAATATTATTGGTGCCACCAAATAGAGTAGAATTGCTTGGTAGAGCTAAGTAATTATCTCCTAAAATAGTAATTGTCTCAAGCGTTGCAATATTATTAAAAGCTTCACCGTCAATTTGTATAACATTTTCTGGAATGACTAAATTAACTAACTTAGTATTTTTAAAGGCGCTATTACCAATTCTTTGTAAATTAGGGCCAAACTCTATTGCTGTTAATTTAGTGTTTTCAAAGGCGTTACTACCAATTCTAATTAAACTATTTGGAAGACTAAATGATTCGAGTCCACTATCTTTAAAAGCATTGTTGTTAATAACTGTTAGTTGTGTTAAAAGGTTTGCACCATTTCCAGTTACTCTTGGTAGGGGATTATAAGTATCACTAAATGGCATAAATGAATATTCAAAGACGGTTTTTAAGTTTGGTGTATTTTGGAATGCGCCAACACCAATTTCAGTTGCGGCGAAAACGATTCGATATCCTGATTGTGGGAAATGGGGATGATTATCAATTTGTAGCGCGGCAGTTAATTTAACAGATTCTAGGCTAATAGCATTTAAGAATAAGTAATCAGGAATAATGCGCATAGAAACTGGAAGTGTTACTTCGCGTAAACTTGGATTATCAGCGAAGACATGACTATCCATCGAAATTACACCAGTGCTACCCATATTAACCGTTTCTAATACTGGGTTATCAGCAAAAGCGCGGTAACCAAAATGAATGGGGATATAAAGATTAGAAAAAGCATTATATTGATAAATATTTACTTCTCTTAGTCTTGGCATATTATTAAATGATTCCTCTTTAGCTGAGACATGCATACTAATGGTTTGAACATAAGGATTATTAGTAAATACACCAGATTCAATATAACCAACAACATGCCCGCCTAATAGTCTTGGAATGCTTTCAATCATATTTCTACCATTATAACTAGTTATAGTTGCAAGATTGCTACCAGGTTTAGCGTCGCGGTAATCAAAAGTAAATAATGAACCGGTTGATTGCCATTTAGCATATAAGGTTACATCACGGTAATGATTAAATAAGAAGTAATAACTAAGATCATTATTTTCTTCGTCCATCCAACCAAGGAATTTATGATATGGACCGTAGAAATTAATTAAATCAATATCGGCTAATTTTGGTAATTGATTAATATCATTATGAAAAACTTTAAATTGATCAACTATAGTAAAACCATCCATTAATGTCACAGTCCATGAAATATCTTCAATATAACTATAGACAATTGTATCTTCTAAAACTTCGAAATTCGCAATTATTAATTGTGGATCGTCACCTTCATTTAAAAACCAACCTTCAAATGTTAAATTATAGTTTTCAAATTCTAAAGATGATAAATCAACATCATCGCCTAAATCTATAATTGAACCGTGTTTAAATGTATAAATGAGATCTTCGCCCCACTGGCCATTACCGAGACGATAAGTAACAGTATGGTCTTTAATTTTATAATATACTTTTAAGGTAAGGCCAACTGTACCAACATTTGGTACAAATTCATTTTCAATTACTAAACCACTTAAAATATTGTTTAAATTATCTTCATCAAAAGTATAAAAAGCATCTAAGTTAATTGGTGGTTCTAATAAATCATATAAATGAATGAAATCAACTTCACTACCAACAAGGCCAGTTAAACTAACGCCCGCTAAATATTTGAAAGTGCCATCACTTCGTTCATGATAATAATCAACATAGTAAATAGCTTCCATATCTTCAAATAAAGCAGTCAGACCAACATCTATTAATGGCACTGTTAGTTCACTAACAATGCGGCCATTATATAACCAACCAATAAAAGTTTGATTTTCTTTTTCGGGGGCACTTGGAAATACTACGGGACTACCAACATTACCATTAAAGATTTCGACATAATTTCCATCAACCGTGAAATAAACATTTCGCTTATTAATTTGATAGTAAATATTAAGTGACTTTTGATAATCTAGAGCAGTAAGTGTCACTTCTAAGTTAGAACGATCTAAGTCTAGAGTATAACCACTAACTTGCGGTGCAGTTGTACTAACGGTTGCAAAGGCAGCAGCAGTTAGTTCGATAAAAGATTGTGAGATAACATTTTCACCATCAACAAACTTAGTAACAATTGCATAAGTAACTTCACTTTCACGATATGATGCATATATTTCTAAATTAGATAATACTTGAACTTTCCGGCCTGAAAAATCACTAAAAGCATATTTGACGCCATTAATCATCCAACCATCAAAAGTAAAACCTTCAGCGCTACGGTTTGGTGGTGTTGCTGTTCCAAGTAAAAAGGATTCATAAGGTGCTGGTGCTTCACTAATTAGATTGCCTTCGTGATTAAACCAACTAACAGTAAAATCATCTGAGACAAAATAAATATTGAAAATGTTGGTTCGGTCATGTAAAACAGCAGCAGTTATCGTTGAGAAAGTATTAGGGTCCATTTTATAGCCATAGGGAATTTCAAACTCAGCTGTTACAATCGTACCTTCATCAGCCCAGTCTTCATCAATAGTTATTAAGGTGCCATTATAATGATATCTAAACTTATAAAAAGCCCCTAATTCAAATTTTGGATATAAAACTTGGCTACCAAGTTTTGTATAAGGAATATTTGGATCAAATAAATCTTCTAAAGTATTATCTGTATACCATCCAACAAAACGATAATTTTCAAGTTCGACAGATGGTAACATACTAATTGGTAGCCCGTATAATATTTCTTGATTTAAATCTTGGTAATCATTAAAGATTAATTCATAAACATTGTTATCAAAATAAATATTTAATTCTAAACTACCATCAATATTAATTTCTCCACTTAAAGTAGATAAATCGTTATTTAAAACATGGCCTTCAATGGTTTCATTAAAGACAACAGTATCACCGACAAAGCCAAAGTTTAATTCGCTATTAAATAACTCATAGTCATCATCATTATTTTTTGTATAAATATTAATGATATATGGTGATTTTGAAAAAATGGGTGTTAAAGTAATGTTTTCAGTCCACTCATAAATTGTATCATTACTAACTGTATTACCTAAACTATCTTCCCATCTTAAAAAATCAACATCAGGAATGACGGGAATAGGTAGTAGTCCAACTTCACTACCAAATAATACATTTTTACTAGCAATTCCTTCAAAATTAAAGTTTAATTGATAACTATTAGGTGTATAAACTAATTTAACTTCTAAATCATTATTAACATTATTAAACTCTTTATCCCATGATAGTTCATAACCTAAAACACTATCAACGTCTGGTGCGCTAGCGCCATAGCCAATGCCGACTTTTTGTTGTTTCAAGATGGTACCATCACTATCTTTAAAAACAACCGTATGATAAACTAACGGAATATCAATTATCACAGTTTGATTATTACTAAATGTAATAACGGCTTGATCTAAATCATTAATTGTAATATTAATAATTTCTAAGTTAGTAACACCAGTAATCATCGCGATATTTAAATAAGCTGATAATTTACGCCACTCGCTATCATTAATATCTTTCCATTTTAATTCATTGTTTTCAATGTTAAACCTAACATCTAAACCATTTTTTAAATCTTGACTAGAAAGGAGACCTAATGATATTAAGTTTTGATAGCTACTATTACTACCTTTAAAACGCCATCTAACAAACATTCCTGATATTTCAATTTCAATGGGATCACCAATTGTTCCCACAATAAAACCAATGTTTTCAACAACATCGTCAGTAAAAGTAACAACAAAAGAACCATTATCATTTAATTCAATTTTACTAATACCAACTTCACCAGCAACAATGTCTTTTTCTGCCTTACCTAAAACTCTCGTTGAATTATCTAAGTAATCAACAGAAATAACCCCACTAATATGTCTAATACTAGTAATTAATTTAGTTTCATCATTAACTTCACCATTTTGACAAGCGACTAATATAAAACCTAAAACAAAAACAGTTATAAACATTAAAATTCGTTTAAACATTAAATCTACTCCTCTCTATTATCTAGTTACATTGTAAGTAGTATAATTATAACTTAATAAAATTACTTTGACAATCAAAGTACTTTAAATTAAAAAAAGAGCTTTTAGTAATTATACTAAAAACTCGATTTACTTTAAGATTCTTTATGCATTTCATTAAAAGCTTCAATCGTACCATCTCTTGCAGGTACAAAATATGATTTAGATAAATATAATGATAATTTAGCTGAAGGTGGTCCAAAAATTTCGTATAAGACACCAGAGGCAATAATAATAGTAGATAGGATGGCTGCTTCACTATGGAGTCCATAACTAATTAATGTTCTAGAACCAAGCGCTGCAAGTCCCAGGGAAACTCCGGCTTGAGGTATTAAAGCTAGCCCTAAATATTTTTTATTATTTTCCGTTGAATTAGTAACAACACTACCAAGACTTGCTCCGGTATATTTACCTAAAATTCTAACTAAGAAATAAACAACGCCAGCAACACCCATTGCTGCTAACATATTTAGTTGTAATCTCATTCCGGATAAAACAAAGAATAATAGTAAGATTGGTGGTGAGAAATAGTCAAGTTGTCTAAAGATGGACTCATCTTCAGCAATATTAACATATGTCATTCCCATGGCCATCACCCCAAGTAATGGTGAAATATCAAAAATACCAGCAACCCCACTAAAACCTGCAAGGATTGCGATTGTTAAGATTAACCGGTTATCAGTTGATCTTTTACTATTTAACGCAAATTTTAAAATAATGCCAAAGACAACACCTAAAGCAATAATGGCAACATTTAATAAATCCTAAATAACCCC
>CAYZTG010000037.1:0-5994 GCA_964481475.1 uncultured Acholeplasmataceae bacterium
CAATTTCATGAATTTGAACAAAAAGTCGATAAGGTTCTTTATTTATCAGCTACTCCTGGAGATTATGAATTAGATAAAAATATTCCAGTTGTTGAACAAATTATTCGTCCGACTTATTTAATTGATCCAGAGATTGAAGTTAGACCAACGTTAGGTCAAATTGATGATCTGTATAATGAAATTAAAGAACGGATCATTAATAACGAAAGAGTTCTAGTAACAACTCTAACTATTAGAATGAGTGAAGATTTAACCGCTTATTTTAAAGAAAAAGGTTTAAAAGTAGCATATTTACATAGTAAAATTAAATCTTTAGAAAGAATTGTTATCTTAAGAGATTTAAGATTAGGCAAATACGATGTCTTAGTTGGTATTAACTTACTAAGAGAAGGGCTTGATTTACCAGAAGTATCATTAGTAGCAATATTAGATGCTGATAAACAAGGTTTTTTAAGAAGCACTCGTTCATTAATCCAAACAGTTGGTAGAGCAGCTAGAAACGTAAATGGTAAAGTAATTATGTATGCTGATGAAATCTCAGCCTCAATGGATGAAGCCATTGGTGAAACTAACCGAAGACGAAAGATACAACAAGAATTTAACACGTTAAATAATGTAAGGCCAGAAACTGTCTTTAAAGAGATTAGAGAAAAGATAGGACTAAATCAAGTTCTGCAAGAAGATAAACAATACGATAAATTGACCCGAAAGGAAATTGAAGCGGAAATTTCTGCCTTAGAAATTAGAATGCGAGATGCCGCTAAGAATTTAGATTTTGAAATAGCGGCTGAAATTAGAGATCTCATTTATGAGCTTAAGGCGTCCAAATAAGATGATAAAGCAGTTATCTATTTACTCAATTTATAACACTATTTATAAAAAATATAATTTGCCTTGATATTACTTTTTTGAAGTGTTATTATAGAAGCATAACAACAAGGAGGAAAATATCATGAAAAAAATTTTATTAATATTTATTTTTGGTATTACAGCAACATTTTTAGTTGCTTGTAATAGCCCAAAACAAAAATATAATGATTTTGTAAAATCAGAAGAAATTAAAGTAGTTGCAACAACTACGATGTTAGGAAATTTAGCTAAAAATATTGGGGGCAACAAAGTAGTAGTTCATACCATGATGCCTGCTGGTGTCGATCCACACACATATAGTCCTAATAAATTAGATGTAGACTATCTATTAGCATCAAATATAGTCTTAGTTTCTGGTCTTCATTTAGAAGCTCAAGCAGGACAAGCTATTAAACAAGTTAATCAAAGAGGAATTACCGTTATAGAAGCTACCAAGATTTTAGTTGACAAACACAAAAATGACAATGAAGATGGTGTTAAACTAATTGATTGGGATGACCAAGAAGATATTGAAGCTGCAAAAAAAGATGGTATTAATGAACTGTTTGATCCACATTTTTGGTTTGATGTTACTTATTGGGATATAGTTAGTAACTATGTTAAAGACGAACTAATTAAAAAATATCCAAATTTTAGAGAATACTTTGAATTAAGATATCAAAACTACAAATTAGAATTAAATGCCTTATCTAACTATATCGATATTAGATTAGGTGAGTTAAAAGAAGAACAAAAAGTTTTATTTACAGCTCATGATGCATTTAACTATTTTGGCCAGCGCTACAACTTTCAAGTTGAAGCCGTTCAAGGTGTATCAACTGAACACGAAGCCAATACTAAAGATATTGAAAATTTAGTTAACTTAGCGATTGAAAAGAAAGTTCACACAATCTTTATTGAAAACTCAGTTCCAAGAAAAACAATCGATTCATTGATTGAATCTGCTAAAGCTAATAACCATAAATTAACTATTGGGGGAGAATTATTTTCTGATTCATTAGGTAATCCTGGCCAACATGGTGATACTTATATTCAAATGATTAAACACAATATTGATACAATCGTAGACGCAATATTACAAAATAATTAATAAAAGTAAGGTGATTTTATGCATAAACAAGGTGATGATGTCATTATCGTAGAAGACTTAACAATTTCATATGATATTAAACCAGTCTTATGGGATATTGATTTAAAAATACCACAAGGCGCTTTAATGGCGATTGTCGGCCCAAATGGCGCCGGCAAATCGACCTTAATTAAGGGGATGTTACAACTAGTTAATGTTGTTTCCGGATTTGTCCGGTTTTTTGGTAAACCTTATCATGAAATGCGCAAAAAAATTGCTTATGTTCCGCAAAGAGGCTCAGTTGATTGGGACTTTCCAACTACCGTCTTTGATGTCGTTTTAATGGGGAGATATGGTCATGTTGGTTGGATAAAAAGACCGACTAAAAAAGACAAGGAAATAGCCTTAAATAGCCTTGAAAAAGTTGGAATGACCGAATTTAAATCACGTCAAATCTCAGAATTATCAGGCGGGCAACAACAACGAGTGTTCCTAGCTAGAGCCTTAGCACAAGAAGCTGATATTTATATTATGGATGAACCTTTTCAAGGAGTTGATATTGTAACTGAACAAGCGATTGTTAAATTACTGCAAACTCTTAATAGTGAAGGTAAAACCTTAATTGTCGTCCACCACGACTTAAAAACGGTTGATAAGTACTTTAACTATGTAACTTTAATTAATTTAGAAGTCATCGCATCAGGTAAAATTAGCGATGTTTTTACTCAAGAAAATATTGATAAGACATATCAAGAAAGGACTTTAAGAAGAGATTAAATATATGTTTAATATATTACTGACTTTAACTCCATCACTGCAACGAGTATTAACAACTAGTGTTATACTAGGATTTTTAGCAGGGTCATTTGGGGTATTTATTGTCTTAAAAAAACAAGCTCTAGTCGGTGATTCATTAGCTCACGCCGCCTTACCAGGCGTTGTGATTACTTATATTTTATTTCAATCAAAAAGTTTGGAAATCTTATTGTTAGGTGCCGCATTATCTGGCATCATCGCAATCTTTTTATTTAATGTTATAAAAAAACATTCTAAAATAAAAAATGATGCAACACTTGCATTAATCTTGGCAGGTTTTTTTGGAATGGGAAGATTATTACTATCAGTTGTTCAAAGATCAAGTGGGGCTGGATCAGCCGGACTTGATTCATTTATCTTTGGCCAAACGGCAACTATATTATTAAAAGATATGTATTTAATATTGGGAGTTACTGTCTTTATTAATATTATTATATTCATCTTTTGGAAAGAGATAAAACTACAAACTTTTAATAATGAATTTTTTAATTCATTAGGCTTTAGTTCAAAAATTGTTAACTTTGTGTTTTCAATTTTAATTGTTTTAGTTGTAGTAGCAGGAATTCAAATGATTGGAATCGTCTTAATTAGCGCCCTTTTAATTGCTCCTGCAGTAGCGGCTAGGCAATGGAGCCACCGGTTATCAGTTAACTTTGTAACTGCTGGAGTTATCGGAGCTGTTTCTGGTTTAATTGGGGTCTTTATTGGTGATTCGATGAGTTTACCACCAGGACCGACGATTATAGTGGTATTAAGTACGATTGTTTTAATTTCTTTATTATTTGCACCAAAAAATGGCGTTATTATTAAACAAATTAAACAACATAATTACCGCATATTAGTTAAAAAATATGGCCTATTAGTTAACTTATATCATAATGAAACATGCCCACAAAAAGATGGTTGTAAATTAGATACATTTGTTGAAAGTGGTTATGTTAAATTTGAAAACAATAAATATAGTCTAACAGATACCGGGTTAGTTAAAGTAAATATGATATTGGGAGGTAAGCGATATGAGCAGTAGTGTTGCTATTTTGTTAATTGCTCTAGTTACAGCAATCGCCTCATCAATTATCGGCTTATTTTTAGTATTAAGAAAAATGTCGATGCTAACAGATGCAATTTCACATACGGTATTATTTGGGATTGTAGTGGGATTTTTATTAATCAAAGATATTGACTCACCACTAATTATTTTGTTTGCTGGTGCAACCGGTCTATTAACATCATGGTTAGTTGAGTTATTAGTTAAATCAAAACGAACTAGTGAAGATGCGGCGACTGGAGTTGTATTTCCACTGTTATTTTCACTAGCAATTTTAATTATAAGTGCCCCTGGTTCAAGTTTAAGAAATGCTCATATCGATACTGATAGTATCTTTATTGGACATATTGAACTAGCAAGCTTAGAGCTTTTTTATATTAACGGCGTTGCTATTATGCCTAAAAATTTATTGATGCCACTAGTAGTTTTAATTATTAATGTAGTCTTTATTACTATTTTCTTTAAGGAATTAAAAATTGTTTCATTTGATCCAGCATTAGCTAAAGTATTAGGATTTTCACCAATATTAATTCATTATTTATTGATGAGTTTAATATCAGTAACTGCCGTTACAGCTTTTAACTTAGTTGGTGCTATCATGGTGGTTTCGTTGATGGTAGGACCAGGAGCAACTGCTCTTTTACTAACTAAAGATTTAAAATTTACATTATTAATAACAGTAGGAATTGCCGTTATTAACGTATTTATAGGCTATTTCATCGCGGATTATATGGTGCTACCGATATCGGGTGCGATTGCGGTTGTTACGATGTTAGTATTTTTAATAGTTTTACTTGTTAATCCTAAATCAGGTATTATGGCAACAGTTATTAGAAGACAAAGGTTAAAATATATTTATAAAGTGATTGCGATGTTAGTCCATATTAAAAACCACGAAGGTGATTTAGATGAAGCCGATGAAATATCGCTTGATACAATTGTTGAGATGATGGGCTGGAAAGACGCGGAATTTAACCGTATTTATCATTATGCTAGCACCCGAAAATATGTTAGGTTAGATAATAATATTTTAAGAGTTACTGATTTAGGAATGGAGTTTAAAAATAAATATTTATGAAAGTAATGATAATTGGCGGAACTGGCTTATTAGGTTTTGAAACTGCAAAACTACTTGCTAAAGATAATCATGAGATTATCTCTTTTGCTTTGCCACCAAAACCAACACATCTACAGATTCCACCAGAAATGGAATTAGTATTTCAAAATTATTTAAACCTTACAGATGATGAGTTACTAAATTATATGAAAGGATGCGAAGGTTTAGTTTTTGCAGCTGGAATTGATGAAAGAGTTGAAGGACCAGCTCCAATTTATGATCTTTACTATAAATATAATATTGAACCATTAAAAAGATTATTACCACTAGCAAAGCTAGTTGGTATTAGTAATGTTGTTATATATGGATCGTATTTTTCTTACTTTAATAAAATATGGCCTAAATTAGAATTAACTAAGCATCATCCTTATATTAAATCAAGAGTTGAACAAGAAAAATTAGCTCTTTCTTTTGTTTGTGATAATTTTAATGTCTCAGTAATTGAAATACCTTATGTATTTGGTATCCAACCAGGAAGAGAACCGGTTTGGACCATTTTAATTAGTGAAATATTAAAAATGAAAAACAAAACTTACTGGACTAAAGGCGGAACTGCTATGGTAACGGCTCGTCAAGTTGCTGAGGCAACTAGAGGAGCGCTAATTAGTAGTAAAGGTGCAAAAACTTATCCATTAGGTTATTTTAATATGACATGGAAAGAAATGTTAGAAACTTTTCATAAATACTTAGGACTTGAAAATAGAAAGATTGTAACTGTTCCTAATTTTTTATATAAACTATTTGCTAGAAGAATCATGAAAAAAAATCAAAAAAAAGGAATCGAAATGGGTCTTAATTTAGCTAAGTTTGCTAACTTACAATCAAAAATGCAATTTATTGATAAAGATATTGCGGCTACTAAATTAGGGGTTACTGCTGATGATATTGAACAGGCGATTAAGGAGTCAGTTTTACTGAGTAAAGAAGCCTTAAGCAAACCTAAAAACAAATTAACTAAAATGAATTATAAGTAAAATAAATTATAAAAAGAGCAAAATTATTAGTTACAAATTACCAAACATCTAAAAAAAGTTTGGTTTTTTGATATTTATATCAATATTTTTGAGTTTACCG
>CAYZTG010000038.1:0-5897 GCA_964481475.1 uncultured Acholeplasmataceae bacterium
ATGCATGCGTGAAAGGCATGTGAGTTAACCGTTTCTCCAACGGGCCACAAACGCTCCTTTTATTATATCATAAACAAGAGCCATGTCAATATCTTTTTTAAACTAGTAATATATTTTATTTAAAAAGTCTTTTTTAGCTTCTTCTCCCTTTAAAAAGTTAATTATTTCGCTTACAAAATCAAATAGTGATCCTACACTTCTTCCTGTAATAATATTTCCATCTCTAACCACTTTTTCTTCTTTCTTTAAATTAGCTAAAAATGCGTCTTCATCTAAAGTAGGAAATATTGTATAATTCTTACCCTGTAATAACCCTAGTTCCCCTAAAAACTTTGGTGCTGCACAAATCGCAAACAGAGGCTTATCATTTTTATGAAAGCTACTTATTAAAGATTTTATCTTAACATCTTCTTTAATAACTAAATTAACGTAACTTCCCCCAGGAATAATTAAAAATTCAAAATCATCAAGTTTAACTTCCTCTAACAAATAATCAGCCTTTACTTTTGTGCCATAAGACATTTTAACTTCTTTTTTAGAACTAACACTAACTGTTTCAACTTCTATGTTAGCTCTTTTTAGTAAAGCTTTCGTCGCTAGTGCTTCAACATCTTCCATATTATCATGAAACAACATTAATCCTTTCATTATTAAATACCTCCTAAATTACTTGATAAATTAACTCTTTTATTAAACTACTACTATTTTCTTCAAAATCACTATAAATTTCTGATTGATCTTTTTTACCAATTAAATCAGAAACTAATTTAATGGCGATAATTGGTTTATTAAAAAGATAAGCAACTTGATAAAAACTAGCCCCTTCCATATCAAACAAAGCATTATCATACTCACTACTTAAAACAAATTGATCTTGAGTGTATAAAAGACTTTCTTTATGGATTACTTTCTTAAAGTTATTAAACATAACCTGATCACTTTCAAAGTATTTAGGCATTTTAGGAATTTGACCTTTTTCATAATTAGTAAAAGCAGTTACATCCACATCACCATAAGTCACATTATCTACTAAGATGGCTTCGCCAATTTTAAAGTTTCCCTTGGCACCAGCATAACCTATATTAATAATGCTTTTAATATTTTCTTTCATTAAAAGACTACTTAAAAAGGTACTAGCGTTAGTTTTACCAACACCGGTAATTAAAAGCAATACTTCTTTATTGTTTATAATTCCTTGATAGTACTTATGGTTATTAAACAAAACCTTTTCCTGAAAACCTTTTTTAAGATCTTTAGCTTCACTTTCCATCGCCGTTACAATTAAAATCATCTCTACTCTCCTAAAATAGCATTGATTTTTGCAACAATAATATCAACGGCAACATCATGTCTTAAATTATTGGGAATAATTACATCTGCATATCTTTTTGTTGGTTCCACAAATTGATTATACATTGGTTTCACTGTTTTTAAATATTGGTTAATAACACTTTCCACAGTTCTTCCTCGTTCAGTAATATCTCTTTCTAATCTTCTAATGAACCGCAAATCATCATCTAATTCTACAAACAATTTAATATCAGACATTTCTCTAATTCTTTCGTCAGTTAAAATTAATATTCCTTCTAAAATAATTACTTTTTTTGGTTTAACTATTTCAACATTAGCACTTCTTGTATGTTTAACAAAATCATATAATGGTTTTTCAATCGTTTCACCATTTATTAACTTAACTAAATCACAAATAAGTAAATCATTATCAAGAGAATTAGGATGATCATAGTTTGTTTTTAGCCTATCTTCAAATGCCAAATTAGCTTGATCCTTGTAATAGTCATCATGTTTAATAATAATAACATCTTTAACTGTTAACTTTTCTAAAATCTCTAAAACTACGGTAGTTTTTCCACTAGCAGAACCACCGCTAACTGCAATTACAACTGGTTTCATATTTGTAGGGCCTCCAAAGGTCTTAACCAACTTTTCCTATTAAATCTAATCATATTAAGTATACCTCTTAAAAACTCATCAAGCAAGAGCCCTAAGTAAACTCCAAAAAGGCCCATACTAAGTTTAATACTAAAAATATATGCAAAAACAATTCCTACTCCAAACATACTTAAAACAGCTACAAGCAAAGGAATTCTTGTATCATTGGCACTTCTTAAAGCTTGTAAATGAACCATGTTAAAAACTCTTCCAATCTCTAGGAAAATCGCTAAAAATAGCACTTTATAGACTTCTTCAGCAATCATAGGGTCTTGTGTTAAAAGCCCCACTAACGGTCCTCTAAAAATATTAATTAGTAACGTTACACTAAAGCCAATAATAGAGGCTGTTAAAGTAACTTTGCGGGTTGTTTTAATAGCATTAGCATAATCTTTTTCTCCCACAAAATAACCAACAATAATTGCATTAGCACTAGCAAAAGAGCTGGAAAATAAAAAGACATAGGATAAAATTGTATTCGCATAAGTTCTTGCGGTAATTGTTTTTTCACCGAACTTATTAATAAAGGCTAAAACAGTAAACTGTAAAATATTATAACTCATATTTTCTAGAGCACTAGGAATTCCAATCTTTAAAATTTTATCTAGATGCTCTTTAATAACTCTTGATTTAAAAACATTATGACCGACATATCTAAATAAAAAGAAACTAGAGATTATCATCATCATAAATCTCATCAAAGTCGTAGCAATTGCTGCTCCTGCTACTCCAAGTTCTGGAATAAACCAAAACCCATAAATAAATATTAAGTTAAATAAAATATTTCCAATATTAGCAATAATCGCCCCTGTCACAATTTGCTTTCCTTTACCATTACTTCTTAAACCGGCATTAATTGAACCAGTAATACTTACAAAAGCAATACCAATTGAACCATAAAATAAATAATCATTTGCTAATGGTTTAATATCAACCGGGGTATCAATTATTGAAAAAAGCAAATTACCAGTTAACATTAAAACAGTCATAATCGTTATTCCAACAAAGATTTGGACAATTACACCCGTTCCAATCGTATCGTTAGCTTCCTTACGTTTCTTAGCACCTAAGTACTGAGAAACAGTCACTCCAACCCCCATGGAAATAATATTAATTAAAACACCAAAGAGATTTAAAACAGTTGTCGCATTTCCCACTGCTGCAACACTTCCAAATAATCCTCGACTATTTTCATAAATAGAGATCATTACTGTATCAACAGTTCCCATCAAAATGAAAAAAGCCAACTCAATAAAAATTGGTATCATTAACTTAAAAATATTCTTTTCTAATTTATGCTCCACTTATAAAATGTCTCTCTTTTCTGGATATCTTTCAAAATAGAGAACTGCATAAGAACATGTTGGTTCAGCTTTTAAATTACTTGCTTTTAAATGATCATATAAAGCATCCATTAACTGTTTTGCTAGTCCTTCTCCTCTTCTACTTTGATGAGTAAAGGTGTGATTAATGTTAACTTTATTATCTTTTATTTTAGGAAAACTAATATAAGCAATCATTTTATCATTTTCTTTTAAAAAAATCATTTGATTTTCAATTTGAATCATCTTATCACTCTTTATTATTATTCAATTTATTAGTTATACTAATAATCTCCTCTATTATATCACTAATAATCTTAATCGTATCTAAAAGAGGCTTATCAGTACTTAAATCAATACCTACCATTTTAGCTAGATCAAGAGGTTTTTTAGTACTACCTGCTTTTAAAACTTGAACCCAATCACTATACTTTAAATCTCCTGCCTTTATTTTATTAAATGCTAACGTAGATATTGTTAGTCCTGCACTATAAGTATAAGGATAAAGGCCCATAAAATAATGAGGTTGTCTCATCCAAGTTAAACCTGCATAATTTGGTATTTCCACTTCGTCTCCCCAAAACTCTTTTAAAACACCAAGTTTTAAGTTTTTAAGAACGTTTCCGTTTAGGGGCTTATTACTATCAACATAACGATAAACTTCTCTTTGGTATGCTCCCTCTAATAGATGAGTTACAAAGTTATGGTAATAAGTTCTTGAAATTAAGTTTGCCAAAACCCATCTTCTAAATCTCAAATCATTACGTTCTTTACTTAAATAGTCAGCCATAACTAATTCATTAAAAGTAGAAGGCGCCTCCACAAAATACATTGTTGAACCATTATTAAAAAAACTTTGATTTGCACTAGAAAAATGATAGTGTCCCGCATGACCTAGTTCATGAGCTAAAACAAAAACTTCATTCATTTTACTATTCCAATTAAGTAAAATATACGAACCCTTTTGATAAGGACTTGAACAAAAGCCCCCTGTTGATTTACCTAAACTTTGAGGAAAGTCGATCCATCTTTCACTAAATGCTCTTTGAACCATTTCCTTATAATCGCTACCTAATACTTCAAGCGCCTTAACTGAATAAGTTTGAGCTTCTTCAATGGAAATATCAAGTTCATAACTCTCATCTACTGGTAAATTTAGATCAGCATAAGTCATCTTATCAAGATGATGAATTTCTTTAAGTAATTTAGCAAACTTACGCATTGGTTTACTTAAATGTTTCATAATCAAATCAATTTGTCTATGATACATATCAGCACTAACCTTTTGATTAACTAATAAATAATCAATAACGCTCTCATATCCTCTTAAATTAGCATAAGCTTTTTCTTTTAAAACATGTGTTTTATAATTATTAGCAAGACCATTTTCATATAACGAAAGTGTTCCATAAAAATTTTCGAAAGCTGCTCTTCTTAAATCAGTTCTTACATCAAATTGCCACTCATTTTCAAATAATGTAAACGACTGGGCATAGTTTTTATCACTAACAATAAACTCATTAAACTTCATATCAGCAAACTTAAAAGAATTATAGTTTTCATAAGGAGCATTTAAAACTTGGTTAAATTCTGCTAAAGCTTTTTCAACTACCGGTTCTAATCTAGTCTTCTTATCAAGAATAACATCTTCAATAAAGTTTTTATAATCATTATTTAATAAAATCGCCTTCTTTAAAAGATCATCACTTAAATCAAGCAAACTACTATAATAAAAAACTAAGTCTTTTTGAAGTTTACTAACAACAACACTAAAGTTCCCTTGTCTTTCAATATTTTGAAGATTAGTTTGATCACTACTAAGATGAAGACTTTGATAAGTTCTTACATAACTTAATAACTTTAATAGTTCTTGATAATCATCCAATGACTTAACTAAAATAACTTCATCAGTTATTTTGTTTTGATAATTTTCTTTAAATTCACCCACCAATTTAACTACCTTATCAACATCTTTAAGATATAGCTCTTCTGTTTGATAAAGTCTTTTTAAATCCCATGTTTCATTAACATTTACTTCATCTCTACGATAAACCTTTTTAGTCACTTGTTTTCTCCTTTTTATTTAATCTTTACTGAATAAATCGTTCCTTGTTTACTAAGTTCATAAAACCGCTTTAACTCATTTTGAAAAAAAGGTAAAACTTGTTTATTCTTTGCACCATAGTTTTTAGGATTAAAATCCTTCATTTGATTTTTAAGTGTTAAAATAACATAAGAAAAATCACTAAAACCTTTATCATCATGATTTGACTCAATAATTCTATTTATAACTTTAATTAATCCATTAAAAACATCTTCTTCTTTACCTTTAACTTCTTTAGTAATTTTAGAAGTAATCTTTTCTACACTTATAAAATAATTAAAAGCATTCTTATAATTATCATTTGCCTTATTATCACCAGCACCAACAATATATTTATTATGTTTTTGCAACTCATAAACAAGCGGAGTAAAGTCACTATCATTAGTCGCTAAACAAATACAATCAATATAATCCTTTTCAAGTAAACTCATCGCCTCGATCGTCATTCTAATATCAACAGCATTTTTCCCCTTAGAGTAAGATATTTGACTCATCGGTTCAATCCCATGCCTAACAAACTT
>CAYZTG010000039.1:0-5342 GCA_964481475.1 uncultured Acholeplasmataceae bacterium
ATTCATATGGTCTTAATTTTATAAATTTAGTATAAATATGTGAATTATCATAATTAGAAAATATTACATCTTTAATTTTAATTCCATCTAAATTAAAATGTCTGTTAACATTACTAAATGAATTAACTACTAATATGACTTCATCATCGTATTTTCTTAAATAAGAATAAATGTTTTTATTATTAAAATCGATAATTTCAAAATCACCATAAATTAAAGTGTTTCGGTATTTACCATTTAGTTTAAAATCAATTAACTTACGATAATGATTTAAAATTGAATTTGGGTCTTCTAAGCTATCTTCAACATTAATGTTTCGGTAGTTAGGATTTACTTCCATCCAAGGAATTCCCTTTGTAAAGCCAGCATTTAATGAACTATTCCACTGAACTGGAGTTCTAGCTTGATCTCTAGATGAGTCACGTCTTTCTAAAATAAGCTCGCTAACATCTCTAGATGGATCTTCTTCTAAAATTAAGCGTATTGGATTAATGGTTGATACATCATGAAATTGATCAAGGCGCGTAAATGGGAAATTGGTCATTCCAATTTCTTCGCCTTGATAAATAAATGGAGTTCCTCTCATTAAATATAAGGCATTGGCTAACATTTTAGCTGATTCTTCGTGATAGTTCATATCTCCATACATACTCATTAGACGTGGATGATCATGGTTTAACCAATAAAGTGGATTCCAACCTCTAGTTTTAAATCCTTCTTGCCATTTTTTAAACACTTCTTTTAATCTAATTAAATCAGTTTTACTAACTCCATTAACATCTTTTTTACACCAGTTATGATCAAAGTTAAAGACCATATCTAACTGGCCTTTATCAAAAGAAGCATATCTTAAGCCTGATTCAACTGGGGCTCCGCCTCCAACTTCTCCGACTGTAACAATATCGTATTTTGAGAAAACTCGGTCTTTTAAAATTTGTAAGTAGTCATGTACTTTTGGTAAATTAGAAAACTTTGACCAATCACATACATATTTATCTTTATATAAATTGGAATCAACAAATTCACTTCTTGATAAATGTGAAGCGGCATCAATTCTAAACCCATCAACGCCTTGTTCGATCCACCAAGTTGCCATTTTAACCATTTCATCTTGTACTTTTGATGACTTCCAGTTTAAATCTGGCATTTTATCAGAAAATATTTTCATAAAATAATGGCCAGTAACTTCATCTTTTTTCCAGGCACTGCCGCCAAAAAAAGAACCCCAGTTAGTTGGTTCTACTTCTTTGCCGTTTATAAACTTTGGTGGTTGCCAAATGTAATACTCCCGGTAAGGATTATCGATTGATTTTCTTGATTCTAAAAACCACTTATGTTCATCAGATGTGTGGTTTAGTATTAAATCAATGATTACTTTTATATTTAACTCTTTAGCTTTTTTAATAACTTTTTGAAAAGTTTCAATAGTTCCATATTCTTTAGCGACTTTGTAAAAGTCTCTAACATCATAACCATTATCATCCATTGGTGAGTCATAAAAAGGGACTAACCAAATTAAATTTATTCCTAAATGACTAAGATAATCTAGTTTTTGATAAACTCCTTCTAAATCACCGATTCCGTCGTCGTTTGAATCATAAAAACTTTTGATATAAATTTGATATCCAAAAGATTCCATCCACCATTTTTTCTGCATAACAAACTCCCTTTTCATTGCTGTATATATACAGTTTATCATATTTTATATGATATAATGATAATAGGTGATAAAATTGAAGAAAGAAGCAATCCTACATTATACTCACTCAGAGTATTCATACCAAATTAATGAAAATACGGTTCATCTACTGTTAAGAGTAGCTACAAATGATATAAAAAGTGTTGAGCTATTATATGGTGATCCTTTCTTTTGGGAGCGCAATAACCAAAATGAATATCATTGGCAAATGAAGCGAGATTTCTTGTCTTTAAAATATCAAGATGACTTATTTGACTATTACTTTATCGAACTTGTTGTGCCAAGCAAACGAGTTCGTTATGGTTTTTTAATAACCGATAATAACAAAAACCAAATAATTTATCATGCTAAAGGATTTTTACAAGTTCCAAATCCATTAATAATTGAAAATGTTAATACATTATTTAATATTCCATACTTACACACTGCTGATATGACTAATACACCAGACTGGGTTCGTGATACTATTTGGTATCAAATATTTCCGGATCGTTTTTGTAATGTCGGAAACGATAGCAAACACGATTGGAACAATATTACAGTAAAAAATGATGAAATTTATGGTGGAAACTTAAAAGGAATAACATCAAAACTTAAATATATTAAGTCCTTGGGTTGTAATGGTATTTATTTAACTCCAATTTTTAAAGCGAATACCGCGCATAAATATGACACCGTTGATTACTTTGAAATTGATCCAAGTTTTGGTACTAAAGAAGATTTTAAAGACTTTGTTACTAAAGCTCATAAGTTAGGAATTAAAGTAATGTTAGACGGAGTATTTAACCATAGTGGGTTTTATCACCCATATTTTCTTGATGTCGCAAAAAAGGGGCAAGAAAGCGAATATCGTGATGCTTTTGCAGTGAAAAAATGGCCAGCAGTTGATTTTAGATACGATGATGAAAAAATATATCATAATCGTAAAAAAGACCTTAACTTTGAAACATTTGCCACTACTCCGTATATGCCAAAATGGAATTTTGAATCAAAAATTACTCAAAAATATTTACTAGATGTCGTTAGATATTGGATTGAGGAATACAAAATCGATGCGTGGCGGTTAGATGTTTCAAATGAAATTAGTTTTGATTTCTTAAGAAAAATCAAACAAACCGCACGCAAAGCTAATCCAAACACTTATATTTTAGGAGAAAACTGGGATTCATCACTAGCCTGGTTGCGTGGTGATACGATGGACGGGGTTATGAACTACTTTTTAACAACCATCATCTGGGATTTTATCGATTTAAAAATTGACAATCATGAATTTAGAAATAGATTAGTTGATTATTTAGTCAAAACTCCTAAAAATATTATTAATAATCAATTCAATTTAATTTCTTCTCACGATACTGAAAGAATTATGCATCGTGTTGAACACGATGTTAACCGCGTAATGATTGCCTATGTTTTACTATTTTTATCTCATGGTACACCATGTATCTATTACGGAGATGAAATTGGGATGGGCGGGGCTGGAGATCCAGATAACCGTAGACCGATGATTTGGGATGAAGAAAGATGGAATCATGATCTACTATCATTTGTTAAACGTCTTATAGAAATTAGAAATGAGTTTCATTTATTTGATCAAGATATTCAAGTTTTAGAATATAATGACACACTTATTCTAAAAAATGGTAAACTGTTAATAGTGATTAACAATTCAAATGAAGAAAAACCACTAAATATCAATCAAAAATATTTTGATTTAATCAAAATGAAGTTAATTGATTTTACTAAAGTTAAGTCAATTAAACCTTTTAGTTTCTATATTTTGAAGGAGGAATAATATGAAACCAACTATCAGAGATGTCGCCAAAGAAGCAAACGTTAGTGTCTCTACTGTTTCAAGAGTTATAAATAATAAAGAGTCAGTTCATGAATCAACTAGATCACTAGTAATCGCAGCGATTGAAAAATTAGGGTTTGTTCCTAACAAACTAGCTCAAAGTTTAACTAGCAACTCTAGTAAGATGGTGGCGGTATTTGTACCACACATTGGACCGGAGTTTTATGGAAATTTACTTGAAGGAATTGAAGCTCAAGCTGGTACTTATGGATATAGAATAATCTTTTGTAATACACAAAACAATCCAGAGCGTGAGCTTGACTATTTACGCTTTGTTGAGCAATATAATATCGATGGCGTTATTGTTGCTTCTGATTTTTTAAATATTAAAGCAATCAAACAATTAAAATTACCAATTGTTACTGTTGACCATACTCTTGATGAAACTTACCCATCAGTAACAAGTGATAATATTAAAGGAGGACGCTTAGCAGCTCAAGCTTTAGTCGATTCTGGTTCTACTAATATATTATTATTTAGAGGTCCATCATTTTTACCAACGACGATGGAACGTACAATTGGGGCTAAAGAAGTTTTTGCTGAAAATCCTCATATTAAATATAGTTATTATGACTTTGATTTAGTAAAACCTGAAACAGATTTAATCGAGCATGTTATTAAATCACATCCTGATGTTGATGGAATATTTGCATTTGGTGATACCCTTGCTCTTGCAACAATGAGAGTATTAGCAAGTTTAGGAATCAATGTTCCTAAAGATTGTCGGGTAGTTGGATTTGATAATCATATCTTTAGCGAAATGTCAGTTCCAAAACTAACAACCATTGAACAATCTCCATCATATATGGGTAAAAGTGCATTTAACTTATTATATCAACTAATAAAAAAAGAGGAGATCGATTCTCCTCATAAAGTAATTGATGTTAAATTAATTGAACGGGAAACAACAAAAAAGGCTTAATAAAGCCTTTTTTTATTGTTGATTAGTTTTATAATGGATTGCGTAAACTCCAGGTTTAGTAATTTTAATTGAGTCTTTATCACGAGTATAATCTTGAGAGGCAAATAAAATCTTACCACCTTCTAAATTAATTCTACGAAGAATATAATCGTTTTGTAAATAGTGAACAATTTTTTCTGTGCCGTTTTCTAAGGTGAAAATAATTAGACCTTGTTTTTGTTCAACTGTTTTTTGTTTAGCGTTTGAGTTAGTATATATTTTATGTTTTTTACGAATTTCAATTAATTCTTTTAACTTATCTACTGCTGCTAAATCAGGATTCCAATAAATTTGATTAATTTCATCTGATGATTTGTATGAGTTTTCAACTCTTTGTTTGGTTCTATAAAACTCTTGACCAGCATGAATAAATGGAATTCCTTGAGCAATTAAAACTAAGTGTGTTGCAAAGTCTTGATAGTGCCACTTCTTATACTCTTCATAATTAGTTTTAATACTAATTTCATCATAAAATGTGTAGTTATCATGACATTCAACGTAATTAATTGATTGATTTGGATGGTCAAAGATATTAAGTGATCCTAATAGTGAATTTTTAATAGTCTCAAAGTTATTGTTATTGCCCATTGCATAACCAGCTTGATCGGTTCCCTTCATTAAATTGCGGAATTGATCATTAAAGTGGGCATAACCCTTAAATTGTTTTTGGTTTGACATATTAGCTCTCTCATTTCTTTTCATTGTGTTAGAAATGTTCCAGCCTTCACCATATAACATAATATGAGGGTTGATTTCTTTTAATGCTTTTTCAATTTGATGCATTGTTTCAATATCCATTAAACCCATTAAGTCAAATCGAAAACCAT
>CAYZTG010000040.1:0-5253 GCA_964481475.1 uncultured Acholeplasmataceae bacterium
ACATTATTAATAATCGCAATGATTGTCGGATTTGTTGCTGTTATGGTAGCAAGTTCATCACCTAGAAGAGCGAAAGTTTGGAGTTTTATATATTCTATTTGCGAAGGTTTTACAATTGGTTTTATTACATTATTATTTGCTTTAAGCTTTCCTGATTTTAATATTGTTGGTTTAGCAATGTTAATCACTTTAGGAATCTTTAGTGGAATGTTAGTCCTTTATATGACAAATTTAATTAAAGTCACTAATAGGTTTAGAAAAGTAATGTTTGGTGTTTCCCTAGGAATATTATTTACAATGCTTTTTGTGGGAATTGTTTCTATTTTTGATAGTGGAGCAACTTGGTATTTGCTTTTTGGAGACCCAATGAGTCCAATTGTTTTATTGTTATCTTTAGTATTTATTTTATATGGTTCTTTTATGTTAGTGTTATCTTTTGATAATGCGAAACAAATTGTTGAATCAGGGGCTAGTAAGGATTATGAATATATGGTTGGTTTAGGTTTAATTGTTTCCACGATATATATCTATTTACAAGTACTAAGATTACTTGCTATAATATTATCGAGAAGAGATTAATTGAATATTCGAAAAAAGAGATTAGTAAGTATTAAACTTATTTTCAAAGAGAGACTACGGGCGGTGTGAGTAGTTAAATAAGTAATATTGAATTCACTCTTAAAGAAGACACTAATAATGTCCGTAAATGTTGCGTTAAAACATATGAGTGCTAGTATTTACTAGAACTAAGGTGGTACCGCGGAATATTCGCCCTTAGAAATTTTTTCTAAGGGCTTATTTTATTTTAGGAGGAAAAATGAGAGAAAAGGTTAAAGCAATTATAAAAGATGCTAATGAGAAGTTAGTTGATATTTTAGATGTCAATAATTTAAATAATATAAAGGGGCATTTTTTAGGTAAAAAAAGTGAGTTTTCTAGTCTGATGAGCTTATTAAAAGACTTTTCCGATGAAGAGAAGAGAGAACTCGGGAAATTAATTAATGATACTAAGAAGGAGTTAGAGGAATTAATTGAAGCTAAAAGAAGAGAAATTATTGAAAGAGAATTATCTAATAAACTTTCAAGTGAGGATATTGATGTAACTCTGCCAGGAATAGCTTTTAAAAGTGGTTCAAAACATTTATTAAATAAAATTATTGAAGACTTTGAAGACTTTTTTATCGGCTTGGGTTATGAAATTAAAGATGGACCAGAAGTTGAAAGTGATTACTACAACTTTGAAATGCTAAATTTATCAAAAGATCATCCCGCTAGAGATATGCAAGATTCATTTTATGTTGCTGTTGATAAGTTACTTAGAACACACACTTCCCCTGTTCAAGCAAGAACAATGTTAGCAAGTGGAGGTAAACCGCTTCAAATAATATGCCCTGGTAAAGTTTACAGGAGAGATGAAGATGATCAGTATCATAGTCATCAATTCATGCAAATTGAAGGATTAGTAATTGGTAAAGATATTAATATGACACATTTAAATGGAACTTTGCTTGCAATAACTAAACATTTCTTTGGCGAAGACAAAAATATTAGATTGCGACCATCTTATTTCCCTTTTACAGAACCATCGGTTGAAGTAGATGTTTTTAACGGTAAAGAATATATTGAAATACTAGGGGCGGGGATGGTTCATCCTAATGTACTTAGAATGGGTGGTTATAATCCGGATGAAGTAAGTGGATTTGCTTTTGGAATTGGTGTAGAGAGAGTGACAATGCTTAAATATGGTTTAGATGATATTAGAGCTTTTTATACAAATGATAAGAGGTTTTTAAACCAGTTTAAGGGGGTTAAATAAATGAAAATATCGACTAATATGTTAAAAGAATTCGTTGGTGAAATAACTAATGAAGAGTTATACGAATTAACAAACAATTATATTATTGAAGTAGAGTCACTAACTCCTTTGGTCAATGTTTCTAACTTAATTGTAGGCTATGTAAAAGAGCGTAAAAAACATCCTAATAGTGATCATTTAAGTGTCTGCCAAGTCGATGTTAAAGATGAAATCAAACAAATAGTTTGTGGAGCTAGCAATGTTAGAGAGGGTCAATATGTAATCGTTGCTTTAGAAGGGACAATGCTTCCTGGGGATTTTTTAATTAAGCCCACAACCATTAGAGGAATAGAATCAAATGGAATGATTTGTTCATTAGAAGAGCTTGGTATTGAAGAAAAAAATATTGATGATGAGTATAAGAATGGTATTTATTATTTTAAGTCACCAAAAGAAGTAGGAAGTGATGCTTTAAAAGCACTTAACTTAGATCAAGCAACATTAGAACTTTCTTTAACACCGAATAGAAGTGATTTATTAAGCGTTTTAGGACTTAGCTATGATTTAGGCGCTGTTTTAAATAAAAAAATAACTTACGATGAGCCAGTAGTTATGGAAAGTAATCTAGACAATCCATTAAAGGTAGTCATTGAAGATAAAGGCTGTAAAAGATACTATGCCCGATATTTAGACAATATTAAAGTTAGTAGTTCACCAAACTGGTTAAAGGCTGACTTATTAGCCTCAGGAATTAGACCAATTAATAATATAGTTGATATTACAAATTATGTCTTATTACAATTAGGTACTCCACTCCATGCTTTTGATGCAAATAAGTTTGGTAGTAATAACATAGTTGTAAAAAGGGCAAAAAATTTAAGTGAAGTTGTTACATTAGATGAAGAAAGAAGAACATTACTCGAAGAAGACATTACGATTACTAATGGTAGTGAAGTTAAAGCTATTGGAGGTGTAATAGGCCTTTTAAATAGTGAAATAGATAATATGACAACTAGTGTAATTTTAGAGGCAGCATGGTTTGAACCTAAGAGAATTAAAAAGACAGCTAAAAGACTTAATTTAGAAAGTGAAGCAAGTGTTCGTTTCGAAAAAGGTGTTGATGAATTAAGAGTATTAACCGCTCTTAACAAAGCAGCAGAAATGATTCAACAAATCGCAGGAGCAAGGGTTTATCGTAATATTTCGTTTGCAGGAGAACCATTTGATAAGCCAACATTAATAACATTAGATACTAAAGATGTGAACAAGCTTTTAGGAACGAACTTTGTTAAAGAAAACGTTAAAGATTTTTTAAGAAGACTAAACATTATTGAAACAAAACCTAATCTTTACTTAATTCCCAATTACCGTAAGGACTTAATAATTAAAGAAGATTTAATTGAAGAAATAGGAAGGATTTATGGGTTTAATAATTTGGCAACTAATCTACCACCAATTTATAGTAAAGGAATGCGAACAAATGAACAGTTACTAACTAAATTAATTAGAAATCATTTTATCCACTTAGGTTTTAATGAAGTTATTAACTATAGTTTAATAAAGGAAAATGAAGTTCACTTATTTAAAGAATCTAAAAAAGAACCAATTTCTGTTTTGCAACCACTAAGTGAAGACAAAAAAACTCTTAGACAAAGTCTAATAAATGGGTTAGTTGGTAATGTCAATTATCATTTAAAAAGACAACAAGATAATAGTGCTTTTTTAGAAATAGGGAAAACATATTTTCATGACGAGGAAGTTAATAATTTAGCCTTAATAATTCAAGGAGATTTTATAAGTGGTAGCTATTTATATGACAAAATAAAAAGTGATTTCTTTAGTTTAAAAGGATTATTAACTACTTTAGAGAAACTTTTGGATGTTAGTTTTAAATATGAAAAAATAAACAGCATAGAAGGAATGCATCCTGGGGTTTTAGCTAAGATTTATTTAGATAAAACTGAAATAGGAATTATTGGTCAAATCCATCCTAATTTTTTAAAAGACAGTTTCGTGGCAGAACTTAATTTAGATATCTTGTTAAAAAACGTTAGTTTGACAACACATTATGAGCAAGTTTCTAAATATCCTTCAATAATAAGAGATGTTTCTCTAATAATTGATAAAGCGGTTGTCAACGACAAAATAACAAATATTATTAAGCAAACAGGAAAAAAAGAGTTAATTGAGATTGAATTATTTGATTTGTATATTGATGAAAAATTAGCAGATAATTATATTTCACTAGCATATCGACTAACTTTTAACTCAAGTGAAAAAACACTTTTAAAAGAAGATATAGATAAAATTATGAGAAGTGTTCATATTAGACTTGAAAGGGAGTTAGGTGCTCAAATAAAACAATAAAGAGGGTTAAACCTCTTTTTTTGTTTAATGATTAAATAAATAGTGTATAATAAAGAAGGTGAAGATATGATAAATATATATGATTTTACTTACGATAAGCTCGTAAACTATTTAATAGAAAATAATGAAAAGAAATACCGTGCGGCTCAAATTTTTGATTGGCTTTATAAAAAGAAAGTTACTGACTTTGATTTGATGGCTAACTTAAATGATTCAACATTGAAGTTGTTAAAAGAAACTACTTATTTTGGTAAATTAGAGGTTGAAGTTAAATCTGTAAGTGTTGATGGTACAGTTAAGTATTTGTTTAAGCTTGAAGATGGAAACTTAATTGAAACAGTTATAATGACACATAACTATGGTTTTTCTGTTTGTGTTACTAGTCAAGTTGGTTGTAATATGGGATGTAAGTTTTGTGCATCTGGATTACTTAAAAAAAAGCGAAACTTAACTACTGGAGAAATGGTTCAGCAAATTATGATGGCTGAACAACTTTTTAATAATAGAATTAGTCATGTTGTTGTAATGGGTATTGGCGAACCATTTGATAATTATGAGAACTTAATGGATTTTCTTAAAAACATTAATGATCATAGAGCACTTGAGATAGGAGCTAGACATATTACCGTTAGTACATGCGGGATCGTTCCTAAAATAAAACAATATGCTGATGAACAACTTCAAATTAATTTAGCAATTAGTCTTCATGCACCAAATAATGAAATTAGAAACAAAATTATGCCGATTAATAAAGCATACCCTATTAATGAAGTTGTTGAGTCGATTAAGTATTATATGACGAGAACAAATAGACGAGTAACAATTGAATATATATTAATAAAAGGATTAAATGATAAAAAAGAACATGCTGAAGAATTAGTAGATCTTCTAAAAGGGTTAAATGTTTATGTAAATCTAATTCCTTATAACGTTGTATTTGAACAGCCTTATGAAAGAAGCGAAAGAGAAACAATGGATATTTTCTTTCAAACATTAATAAACAATAAAATTAATGCAACCCTAAGAAAAGAACAAGGGCATGATATTAATGAAGCTTGTGGACAACTACTAAGCAAGCATGAAGGAGAGAA
>CAYZTG010000041.1:0-4555 GCA_964481475.1 uncultured Acholeplasmataceae bacterium
GCATTTGATAATTCATCTGTATTTTCTAAATCAAATAACTCGCCAATCTCTTCTACACTTCGTAAGTTGCTTAAATCTTTAAATTCAGCAAAGTTCAAAGAATCAATTAAATTAATAACGCTTCTTGTCATATCAGCGTTAAATAAACTAGAATTAAGCGCTAATTGTTCATTTGTAAAATCATTAAAACTAATATTACTAGAAATGTTGTTTCTAATCATCTTATTAATTGAATTAGTTAGATTTGTTAAGTTTTGCTCATTATCAAAATTATCTAAGGAAGCTTTAATAAAACCTATTTCATATAAATAATGAATTCTATCATTACTACTATAATTAAAGGCTTGCTTCGTAAATGATGTTACAAACTCTTTGGTTCCAATTTTATTTTGAGCAATTAAACTCCAATCAAGTGCCGCACCAAATGTTAACAATTGATTAGTAATATCACTCTTTAAAAAGCCTTTATCTGTTAAATAATTTTTTGATAATTGAAGATCATCAGCGTTAATTTCAATTAAAGGTTTACCATTTAAAAGTAATTTGGTTTCAGCCAAATCTTTTAAAAATACTAACCAAGCATCTTGGTTTACAATGTTCGCTAGCGTTGCAGTAAGTATTTCTGAATCACTAAGATAATCTATAGTTGATCTATTCTCATATAAAACTTCGCTTAAACTAGGAATCTTAGATAAACTACCTTCTTTAAAGTCAATTCCTGTTTTATCAACAGCTTTAAAGACCTTTGCTAAAGTAAAAAACTCTTTTCTATTAAAAAGCTTAGTCTTTTCACTATCTTTAATCGTTCTTAAAGCATCAATAACAAGACCAAAGTCAATATACAACTCATCAAGTAAACCATTTGGAACTCTAGTTTTAATTTTTGCAAACTCTTCATCAATTGTATCAAGAGCATAATTACTAATAACCTCATCATTTAAAGCATTAGTAAAAATTTCTAAAAGAATTGTTGATTCATAAATAATGTTCGTATCTTCTTCATTAATAGTTTTAAGATAATTAAGAATATCTTCGGTTTTCGCATTTAGTATTAATGAGGAAGGAACTTGAAGTTGATGAATACCACCTAAAAGGTAATAAAGTTCATCTTTTTTAATTAAACCATTAGCACTACTTTCAGTTAAATCAAGCAACCTCGCTCCTTTAAAATTACTTGGAAGTTGATCATAAACTAAATCATCTAAATAACTTATTACCTTATCGTTAGTTAAAGTATCTCTAAAAAGTGTCTCAATAATGACATTTTTAGTAATATTTTCAAGTAAAATTGGTTCTAAATCATTAAAGACATCAAGATAGTAATCTGTTGGTCTTTTTATTAGTAAATCACTTACCTTTTGGTAATCATAAAAAGTAATATAATGTTCAGCAGTATCTAATAAAACATTAATTAGTTCACTTAAATCAGTTTTACTTAAATAGCCACTACTATCCAATAAAACCGCTGGTATTGTTCCTTGATAATCTGTAATAACATTACTCAATTGTGATAATCCTTCGTTTTCAAACAAATTAGTTAAAGTCGATCTAACAATCTTAGAATTAAAAAGATTACCAAAGGTTGAATCTAAATCTGTCTTTAAACGTAAAACCGTATTTGTATTAAGGTCTTGATAATTATCTTTTAGTGAAGTGAAATTATTATAAGATAACACAAATGGAGTACTTTCATCACTATATAACTTAGCAAGATTGGTTACTCCTCCAATAATACTATTAAATTCCGTCATCCAAGCACTATTAAAACCAATCCTTAAATCGTTTGGTATTGTTAAATATTTACTTATTTCACCTGATGCTTCTAAGTCTTTTACATTTTGAACAAATAAATGGAATAAAAGGCTATTAGTATCATTTTCATTAAACTTAATAATATTATAAAAATCATCATTAATAAACTTAGCAAGGTTAAGATCTGCTAAATCTTTATCCAAGATTTCCTCACTTAAAATCGCTGAAGAATAATAAACTAAATCTAAAAGTTTGCCTAAGTCAGTTGTAATCGCTAAATTAGTTTCAATTTGGTCAAATGGTAAATTTATATAAGACGTATTTATCTTTTCTTGACCATATGATAATAGACCATTATGCATTCTCTTAAATACTTGTAAATTTGTTAATGAAGTTTTAAAGATTTGATAATCAGCTTCATTCATTTCGCTAACTTTAGTTAATAATTTAACTGTTTCAAGATCAATTTGCTTAATATTTAATAAATCATCAATTTTAACTACTTTTTGTAGTTCAATAGCGGCATGTAAAACATTTTTAAACTCTTGTCCATATTTAAATTTATCTTCATTTGGTTCTAATAAAATTAAAACATTTTCTTTTAATTCATCATCACTAATAAACTTTTCAATCAGATAAGGTGTTAAAGTATCTAAAACTTTATTAATTGCATGGCTCTCATCTAAAATCTTATCAATGATAACTTCTACATCTCCACTATAGTTTTCTAATAAACTATCAATAAAAGGACCAAACTTCTGATCATTTATAACTGAACTTAAACCAAATTTAGCAATTGATCTATAAACATCATTGATTGTTTTTAAGTCACTCTTCCAATTAGTCTCTTTTAAGTTGTCAACAAGACTATGAGCATAATCTTCTAATTCTTGATACATTTGTTTAAAGACAACATAGTCAACCACTAAAGGAACAATTGAAATCGCCGTATTCATCTCAAAAACTTCATCTAACAGTTTAGTAACGAAATCAGCACCAAATGTTTCTAACAAAACATAAAAGCGATCAGGACCATTATTCTCATCAAGTAAATACTTAATTAAATCTAAATTAGTCTCCAAATCAGCAAAATCATTTTCTTCTAAATCACCAGTCAAACTAATTTCAATTAAATTCGCCACTTTACTAAAAAGTTTATCTTTAATAATAAAGTCAGGATTTGCTAAATAATCTTTTAAAATCTCAGTTAAATATACTTCTTGAGTTAAACTCTCATCAATTCTTTCAGCATAATCAACAATCTCATCTAACTTGTTGGAAACAATTAAAAAATCAAGTGCTAACGGAATTAAAACAAAAGAATTCAAATTATCTAACTTTCTTAATGCCAATATTAAATTCTCAGTTTGGGTCTCAGTTAAATTAAAGGCATAATCGATTGTATTAATATCTAATAACTCACCAACATTATCCACTGAGTTGATAATGAGGAGAATAATCTCATGAATTGTTTTAATATCCTTACTTAGATCAAGACCTTTAAAAGTCTCAAAACTATTAAGAGCAAACTCTCTTCCTTCTAAATTATAACCCTCTTCCAGGAGTAAATATTCAATTGCCAAACTACCAAACTTAGACATTGCTTCATTAAGTATTTTGGAATTACTTAAATAGTTAAAAATCAAATCAATTTCAGCAGTTTCTTTACTACTAATCTTTAAATAATCGAAATCATTTGTAAGATAGTCATGATAGTAAAGATTGGCTCCAATGTTAATTAAACCACCAACTTCATCAGAAAACTTAGCCTTTATTTTCGTACCATCTTGATATTTGATTGTTGATGAAAAAATAAGATTAGCTACTTGATTACTTAAAGAATCCCCATTTATTTTAATATTATTTGTAACTGCACCAATACCATATTTATTAATAGCATCTGTAATATCATAAATCTTCTCTTTATCCCACTTAAAATCATCGGCGATACTTGAAGCCATTGTCTCTTCACCAGACTTAGTGATGATGTTAACTGAACTTGCTAATACTACAAATGGCATAAAAAATAAAAAGACGACGATTAAGCCTCTGACAAGACCAAATAATCCACCCCAATAGCGACTACCAAGCGAAATGTTTTTACGGTCTTTTCTTCGCATTTGTCTAATTTCTTTTTTAGTAATTTTACTAGCTTCTTCTCTTACCGTCTTTTTATATTTATTCTTTTCGTTTTCAAACTCTCCATCACTGTAAAAAGGTAAATATACACTCTTATCTACAACCGGGATAATTTCTTTTTCTCGTAAAGCTTTTCGATTAGCTCTTCTTTGTCTTCGAATTTGAAACTTTTTGTTATTAATTAGTAAACGCCAAATTGGTAAACCAATAATTAATGTTATTAACCATTTTACAATTGGATAAATTATTAAAAATAAAACAACTTTAACTAATAAGTCAGCAAAAGCAAAAACAACTGCAAAATAGTCAGGGTCATTTAACAAACGTATTTTGATACTTTCGGGAATCACCGTCATGCTTTCAATCAAAGATAGCAATCGTCCATCGCTTATAAACCATCTCGTTGAATAAATTGAAATGACATAAAGGAAAACTACCGTTAATAGAAGTCCTACTATTGTATAATACGATGATTTCTTCGCTCCTCTTCTAAATCCAATAAAAAAATAAAGCAATGCAAATAAAAATACAAACAACCACTGTCCTACTATTAAGATAATTCCCATAATTAATCCCCACTTCCGTTTGACTTTATAGAGTCTATTTTACTATAATCAAGTGCTTTTATCAATATAGTAATCTATTTGTCGCAAACTATGTTATA
>CAYZTG010000042.1:0-4244 GCA_964481475.1 uncultured Acholeplasmataceae bacterium
ACGCCACAACTAGTGAGATCGGCCAAACGCGACATTAGTCGCTTTTTTTATTAATTATTTTAATGACAAAAAAGTAAAACAGTTAAAAATGCCTTTAACAGGTGCTTATGTTTATGAATAATGGTAAAGATAAATATTATTATTTGTAAACGGTTACAAAAAGTATTGACATATCAAATAAATATGGTATAATTAAATTGAAAAAACTAGTTTTTTGTAGGAGGAAAAATGAACATAAATGAAATTGCCAGAAGAGCTGGTGTTGCTAAATCGACAGTTTCAAATGTCTTAACAAAGAGAAGATACGTATCTCCTGAGACTACTGCAAAAGTTTTAAAAGCATGTGAAGAGTTAAATTATGTCCCAAATTATTTTGCATCGAATATTTTAAATGCAGAAACCAACATTATTGGGCTTTTTTTAGAGATTGGTAATAATGATTACTATAGTTATTACAATGAGCTTTTTGAAGGCTGTGTTACACAGGCAAGTAATCTTGAAAAGCAAATCTTAATTTATTTTTCGCCTAATAAAGATAGTATAACAACTGAATTAGGGCAAGGAAAATCACCACTAGCAGGTGCCATTTTATTAGCGCCATATCAAATTGATAGTCGTATCTCAGAGTTAGAAAAAAAACATATTCCATATGTCACAATTGGAACAATGAGTAAAGATAACACTTCTTTTAGTGTCGACGTTAAAAACGAAGAAGCAGTAAAGTTTATCTTAAAACACTTAATTGATTATGGTCATAGAAGTATATTATTTATTAACTCAATGAAAGATTTAGAAATTACTAATGAACGTGATAATGCGATAAAAGAATTGTTAAAAGAATATAAAGATCTAAAGGTTATTACTAGATACACAGAAGATAAAGAAAACAGAGCAGTATCAATTATTGAAAGTATAGATGATAATTATTCTGTAATATTAACATCTAGTGACATTTTAGCTAAAGATTTATACGAATATTATCAAAATAAAAATATAGTAATTGGCCGTGATATATCAATAGCTTCATTAGGTGGAACCAAATATTCAGATACACTAGTTCCTAAATTAACATCAATGACTCAAAACTATGTTCAATTGGGTAGTGAAAGTGTAAAAATGTTAGTTGATGTTATGGAAAATAAAATTAAAAAATCAACACACAAATACTTTGAGTGTGAGATTATATATGGAGAATCAGTCCGCAATTTAAAAGAGAAGATTAACCTAAAAAAGAAAGGAAGGTAAATTTATGAACTCTAAACGTTGGCTGTTAGTAATTGCAATGATTTTTGGATTAGTATTATTAGCAGGTTGTAAGAAAAAACCAGTTGATGAAAAACTAATCAAAGATATTGCAGTGGCAAATCTAGAAGGTCTAGGAACAGAAGCATCACCTTATTTAGTAACATTAGAAAAAGATTTACAAAAAGAATTTAATTTAGTTGTTACTGCCGATGAGGGTGCAAGCTTAGAATTAGATTTTAAAATTTTAGAAGGAGAAAGTTTTGTTTCGCTTACGGGAAGTACTAATGAAAAATTAGTATTAAAAGGACTTGGTGCTGGAGAAGCTCGAGTTTTGGTAGCTGCAAAAGATAAAAGTAATGTAAAAATATTTTTCAAAATAGTAGTTACTGAACAAGTAGATGAAATAGTATTAGTTAAAAGTATTTTTGTTCCATCTGATGGCGGAGATGGAACGTTAGCTAGCCCATATTTATTAGAAGTTGCAAATACAGTTGAAAAAACTGTTACTTTTAATGTTTCTCCAAATAATGCAACTAATAAAGCAATTGATTGGAAACTAGGAGAAATTATTGAAGGAGAGTTTGTTGAAAAAACAGAAGATTTAGCAATTTCACTAACTCCAGAAGCAACTAGGATAACTATTAAAGGATTAGTTTCTGGTGGTTCACAAATAATTATGGGAAGTGCTAAAGACGATTCTGGTATTAAAGTCTTTATTAAAGTTGATGTTACAGAATATACAGCTGTTTCATCAATTAGTATTTCTAACTTATTAGAAGATGAAACGCAAGATTATAAGTTAGTAACTGCCGCAAAGACTAATTGGGATATGAGTGGTGAAGAATTAGCTAGAAAACAAGGCTTAATAGATGGAACAGCTGGTCCTGGTGCCGGTCAAGCCCCAGAAGACTTAACTTACTGGCCATCACTTTATAAAGTTGATGTTGTGGTAGGACCAGAAGAAGCATCTGATCCAACTTTATTATTTGAATACTCAACTCCTGAAGTTATTAGATTTAATCAAGATGGAACATATGAAGCATTAAAAGCTGGTACAACTATTGTTACAATCAAATCTTATTCAAATCCAGATGTATCAGTTACAATTGCAGTTGAAGTTAAAGCTTCATTATATTCAGGTATTTTACAAGAAGCTTTTGATAATTTAGAAGTTAGCTCACTTAATGAGTGGGATTTTGACCATGAACCAGATGATCTAGCAACTAGACCATTACTAGTTGAGTGGCAATTAGTCCAAGTTCAAACGAACTCTAAACGTGGCGAGATTAGTTCTGATGGAAATCAAAAGATGTTTTACTTAGGTCAACCTAACCGTGTTTATGGTGTTGCTTTAGAATCAAGAGTTAATGAAAATCAAGGTGATATTACTAAAACAACAGCATTAATGTGGAATAAAGTAGCAATTTATGAAGAAGCAACTACAATGGAAATTGTTATTGGAAATAATGATAAAATTCACAATGAGTATAAAATTGTTATGGTTGAAGCTGATGGAACAGTTCATGTTTTAAAAGACTGGACAAAACTATTAAATCCAAATGGTAGCATCCGTGTTATGGATATTGAAATACCAACCGCAGTTAAAGGAAAAACAGTTGCTTTAGCAATCGAGCAAAGACTAGGCGAGAAAGAAAATAACGGAGAATTGCATATTAAAGGTATTTGGATTAATCAATTTGTTGCAGTTACTGGAGTTTCTGTAGATCCAACTGAAGTAACAATCAGTCAAGATTCGACATATCAAATTTTAGCAACTGTTACACCAACTAATGCAACAAATAAAAACTTACTTTATAGTGTTACACCTGCTGATAAAGGCGTTAGTGTAAATGCAAATGGTTTAATTACTGTATCTATCGATGCTGAAGTTGGAACTTATACGATTAATATTATGTCAGTAGAAGATCCAACTATTTTAACTCAATTAACACTTACTGTTGATGATAATGTTGCAACAACAAGTTTTTCTATATTAGGCTTTGAAAATAATCAAACTCTAAATGCTACATATGATGCAAGTGCATCAGGTGTAAACAATACTGATATTCCTATTGATGTTGTTGCAGTCTTTAATGAAGGCGCAAGTAATACAGGATATACACATGAAATTACAGGAACATCAATTGAATTTGTAGATTCTAAGATTAAATTTATTGAAGTTGGTGAATCTACAATTGAATTTACGGCTAGTGGAAACGCTGAATTGAAATTTAAATTGTCATTTAATGTAGTAGCCTATTCAGAAGAAGGAGTATTAAGTAAAGGTATAAATATTACCGAAGCACTTAACACAGTAACTTCTAAACATGAAATTTGGAATACTTCTAATTTAGCTAGAGATTGGAATTTAAAAACTGTTGATAAATCTCATGGTGGTTCTAAAATTGCAGAATATGGTGAAGACGACGGTAAAATGATTTTTGAAGGTCATGCTACTGTTGCTAATTTAAATAGTGCTGTTAATATTGCATGGAATAAAGTTCATATTGATAGCTTAATCAAATCATTTAAGTTTTTAGTTCATTCACATAACGATGATAGAGTTTTAGAAAGTACAAGCTTTAGAGTTTTAGCAATTAAATTAGGTGAAACTAATGAGGTTAATGATTTAATTGGCTGGACAACGGTAGCTAATCGTTGGAAACAAAAAGAACTACCTTTTGAAGTATCACTAGATGTATCAAGCTATCAAGGCGAAGATATCATTTTAGTTATTGAACAAACAGGTGGTGTTCAAAATAACGGTAACTGGCCTAAAAATAGTGATTCAGGTGCTGGAGCATACCTACATCTTAAAGGATTAGAATTAAGCCAAGATGAAGCACCAGAATTATCATCACTATATACACATCGTTTATATGCAATGACTGATGATAAACTTGAATTAGCTGAAAAATGGGTTGCTAATGCATATTTTCATAACAAAAACTTTAGTAATTATTTTGGCGGAGCATATGATTCTGAAGGCGTTTATCAGC
>CAYZTG010000043.1:0-3147 GCA_964481475.1 uncultured Acholeplasmataceae bacterium
AGTTTGCTGAGTTATTAGGTGTAAGTTACACAACTGTTAGTAGATGGGAAAATGGAAAGTATGAACCAACAATTAAAATAAAGAGAAAAATAATCGCATTATGTGGAAAACATAATATAAATATTAGCGCAAGAGAGGATGTATAATATGGGAAAAAATTTTAATGAAGCCACACGAGTACAGATGCCGGCAATGGTCCATCTCCAAAGATTAGGATACAAGTACTACGGAAAACTCTCTGAAGAACAATCAGGGAAACTTTACGATGGAGACACTAATATCTTGTTAGATGTTTTTAAAGAACAATTTGCCATATTAAATCCAGGTAAAGAAAATCAAGCAGATCAAATTTTAAAGGATATACGACAAGAGTTGGATAACGACGATATTGGACGGAGTTTTTATAAAAGATTAGTTAGTGTCTCTCCAATAAAACTAATTGATTTTGATAATTTTGAAAATAACGAATTTCATTTTACTGCCGAATTTACCTGTAAACGAGATTTGGAAGAATTCAGACCTGATATTACTCTTTTTATAAATGGGTTACCATTAGTTGAGGTTAAAAGGCCTAACAACAAAGGAGGAATTAAAATATTATGTTAGAAATAAAAAACTTCACAAAAAGTTATGTAAAAGGTATAAACGCTGCTGATGATATAACATTAACAGTAAAAGATGGCGAAATTTTTGGTTTTATTGGCCATAACGGAGCAGGTAAAACAACAACGATTAAAGCAATCGTTGGTACACTGGATTTTGATCAAGGTGAAATATTATTAGATAATTTAAATATTAAAACAAATCCTATTGAATTTAAACAAAAGTTTGCTTATATTCCTGATAACCCAGAAATATATAACAACCTTACAGGTATGCAATATTTAGATTTTATTGTTAATATCTATAATTTGGATGATACAAATATTAATGAAGAAATAAATAAATACGCGTCTGAATTTGAACTTGTTGAAGAACTAAATAATGAAATAAATACTTATTCTCATGGTATGAAACAAAAACTTTTATTAATATCAGCTTTTATAAGAAATCCTAAACTCTTAATATTAGATGAACCATTTACCGGACTAGATCCAAATGCAACTTTCAAAATGAAACAACAAATGAAAAAACTTGCAGAAAGTGGGGCAATCATTTTCTTTTCAACGCATGTTTTAGAAGTTGCCGAAAAATTTTGTGACACAATTGGAATTATTAGAAATGGTAAATTGATGAAAGTTGGGACAATGCAAGAAGTCAAAGGTGATAAATCATTAGAAAGTGTTTTTATGGAGTTGTTAGAAAATGAATAAGTTTTTTACTCTTCTAAAAATAAACTTAATAGAAAACTTTAAACTTAATAAATTGTTTAATAAGAAAAATTTAATTCAAAAAATATTGTTTCTAATATTAACAATAGGAGTTATAGTATTTCTTGGTATTAACATTGGATTTATTTATTATCCAATAATGATAACTAGCCCAGATCCTAATGATGCGCTAGGTAATGTTTTAAAAGCAGCATTTATTTTTTCAGCAATAGCACTTATTATCGCAACCCTCTTTCAATCATATGGATTTTTATTTAAAGGAAATGATTTTGATTTATTAGTTAGTATGCCAATACCACCTAAGTATATCGTCCTTTCAAAAATATCAACACTACTAATTTCAAATTATTTAATAATGGCAATAACTTTTATTCCAGCTATTGTAGTTGTTTCTATGTTTGGACTTATAACACAGTTTATCTTTTATTTTAATGCAACAATAATTTTCTTTTTATTTCCATTATTAATAATTAGTGTCTTTACATTTGTTTCATATTTTGTATCGTTATTATTAAATAGGTTTAAATATAAAAACTTAATAACAATTACAGTAGTCACACTTTTATTAATGGGTTATTTATATTACAGTTTTACTTTAGATTTTACTGATGGATCAGCACTAGGTAATATAGGGAATTTATTAAACTATCTATATTATCCTGCTAATTTTGCTGTTAATGCATTAAAAGGAAGTTTTAATGATTTAGTTATTTTTGTATTAATAAATATTTTAGCATTTATTTTATTTATTAATATTATGGGTAGGATGTATATAAAGATTAATACTGGTAGAAAAAGAAGAACAAGAAAAAATAATAAAGTATTAACTATAAAAAAATCAAGTCAAACAAAAACATTAATTAAAAATGAATTTAAAAGATACTTTAGTATTCCCCAATATGTAATAAATACAATCTTTGGTAAAATCTTACTACCATTTGGGATGATTTTAATCGCAATCCAATTTCAAAAAATTGAAATAACTGAACCACTACCATTTGATATTAACGAAATGTTATATTTAGTTATTGGTGCGATTGCAATTTTTGCAATCACTCTAACATCAACTACAACAGTTTCAATATCTTTAGATGGTAGACAATTATGGATTTTAAAATCAAGTCCAGTTGAACCAAAACAAATCTTTATATCGAAACTTATTGTTGATTTAACTACTACATATCTACCAGCTATTATTGGTATAATAGGTATTGCCGTTATAATTAAACCATTTAATATTATTGGATTATTGTTAACAACTTTATTTATTATTGTATTAGGATTACATAATGCACTTTTAGGGCTATTAATTAATTTAAAGTTTCCAAAACTAAAGTGGGACCTACCGGTTAGAGTTGTTAAACAAAGTTTAAGTGTCTTTATTCATATGATATTATCGTTTCTTTTAATATTTGTAATAATTATTGGTGCTGTCTTTTTATTTAGAGTAATAAATAACTCTAATTTAATATATTTAATTGCCTTAGGCTTTATTTCAATACTGGTTTTAATAGAATTAATTTTATTATCAAAACTTGGTAATAAGTGGTTTATGAAACTATAAAGTTGTTTATATGGTATAATATTTTTTAGTAATGGAGTGATTATTTGAGCTTTTTTAGAAGACTTTTTGGTAGAAAACCTAAAAATGAAAAAATTAATTCATTCTTATACTGTTTTTTTAAAAGTCAAGCCGTCAGATTAACAGTTGAAAAAATTTCTGGTGGAACTTCTCAGAAGAATCTAAGTCAAAAGAGACTGAAAAATTAGAAATTGCATATTCGATTAAAGTAATTGAGGAGTTTTCTATAATGAC
>CAYZTG010000043.1:3157-3923 GCA_964481475.1 uncultured Acholeplasmataceae bacterium
TTTTAAATTTAAGTGAAAATCAGAAAATCATTAAAATGAGAAATTATTTACTTTCATTGTTTTTAACGAAGCAAATTACTATTAATTAATATTATCATTTAAATTTTCTTAATATTATAAAAGCGACTCAACTCAAATTAAAGAGCTGGGTCGCTTTTTTGCAAATCGAAGAATATAAAAATTGTTTAAATAGTATATTTATATGATGTTTTGTATTTTTTTGATGTAAAATGATGAAGTAAAGCCTCATTAGCTGGGCTATTTTTTGAATTCAAATAGATTTATTTCAGACATTATTATACCACCTATTTATAGTTATTGTTGTTTAATCAATACTATGATTTGGTAGATATTCCATTATATCCTTGAAATCGCACTCTAATACAGAGCATATTTTGCAAAGAACATCAGTTGTTACATTTTTCCCTTTAGTTAACTTAGCTATAGAAGAAGAACTAACTCCAGAGAGCCTAATAAGCTCTTTTTTATTAAGGCTATGAAATAGATATTATAGATGAACACGGGTTATTGTTTGGTAACTATAGTGAAAAATATCAATTTGGCAGTTTAATTAATTTTAAGGTATTAAAACCAAATATTGAAAAAACACCAAAACTATATATTAACAATGAATTTGTAAAAGAATTTAGTTTTATAAATAATATGATTTATGACTATGAAACATTTGTTTTTATGCCACCATATGATGTAGAAGTAGAAATTAGATTAAGTTAGTAATAAATAACAAGATCCATTTTTTAAAATT
>CAYZTG010000044.1:0-3836 GCA_964481475.1 uncultured Acholeplasmataceae bacterium
TGACTTAATTCAAGTTTATCTTTAAGTCTGTATGATGGACCAGTTATATTAAATAAATAAGAATGATGAATTATTCTATCTAATATAGCTTTAGTAATCATTTCATCATTGCCTAATATATTAATTTCATAATAAAAAACCTATTTGTTGGAATGGTTATAATAAAATAGACACAAAGAAAAGAGAATAAAGATATAATAACTACAAAGAACATAAAGTACAAGAAAATGGTATCAATTCATTATCGAGTTAACCCTAATTAAAATTAGCCTTATAAAAGTATAACAATCAAAAATAAAATGAACAGTTTAATATAACAATCAATTTAGAAAACTAGTAGTGGTAGAAGATCATAAAGATAGTTTGGAAGTAAGTTAGATGATGTTTAATTAAACTGTTTTTTTTGGATTAAAAGAAATTAAAGAAATGGTATTTATTTTATTAAAAGGTAGTTAGGTCTTAGTTTTAAGAATAGCATCTATAACTAGAGATAAGTAAAAAAGTAATAAAGAAAGCAATAACGTTGTTGTATAATCAAAGTGAAATAGTATGGAAAGAGAGAGTGACATCAAATGGTTAAAGTAGAGTTTTCAAAGCTTACTAAAAGAAATTTTCAAAAAATCGAACCTTTATATCTAAATTATTTTAATAAGGAAGAAAATGCTTCTTGGACCCCTGAAACTGTTAATCGTAAATTCAAACAACTTTTTCTAAGAGAAGATTTGATCGCTTATGAGTTAGTAGTTGAAAAGGTTTTTATTGGTTTTTTTATAGGACAACTAATGCAATTTGATGATGGCTTAGTGTTCGAATTATTAGAGATCTTAGTTTTAAAGGATTATCAAAGTAAGGGATATGGGAGTTTGTTGTTAGAAAAAGCAATAAAGGAAGCAAAACAAGCAGGAGCGTTTATGATTCAATTAACATCTGCTGTTGATAAAGAACATTATCATTTTTATAATGTAAAACATAGTTTTTCAGATGCAAGTAATAATGTTTGGAAATCGAAAATGATATAATTAGCACTTAATAGTGAAAATAAAAATGAGTAAACAAATTGTTTATGCATCTTATCAGCAAAAAGAGCATCTTGTTTGCTCTTTTTTATTAACCAATATTTATATGGTAAAATACGTTATAAAGAGAAAAGGAGATAAGTGCTATGAAAAAAACCATTACATTAGTGTTATTAATAATTATAACGATTACTCTATCTTCATGTGTTTTTACAGATCTTGTAATTTCTAAAAATGAGAAAGAAAAAATAGTTAGTGAGAAATATGGAGAAGTAGAGTACATTTTTGAAGAAATTATCGTTTACAAAAATCTTAGTAGTGTTTTTAGTGATGTTGAGGGTATCGACTATATTGAAAAAAATATTGGTTCCAGAAGAAGTAATGACATTATACCTCTTGAAGATTTTTATGTTAGATTAGATATTGTTAAACATAATTCTAAGTATAAAATCTTGGTCTATAACAACTTTATTAAAAGAAGCGCTAACGTTACTAAAATGTTTGTTTTAACTGATTATTTGCTGCCAGTTAAAATAGAAGATGTAATCACCCTTTTAGATGTATACAATAAGGAGACCGAATTATCTAAATTTAATGTTTTGTTTGCTATAAAGGATTATAAAACTGAAAACCCACCAGCATTTGAAAATGAAATATCTAGTGCTTATTATCAGAAAATAAGCGAAAACGAAATCTTCATGTCATTTTATGATAATGATTCAGGAAATACAATTATTGGTTCTAATTATAAAGTAATCTTTGGTAATGTAATTGAAAAAGTTATATACTATCCACAAAAACTAATGTATGATGATTTTACTAATGATAACTACAATACATTAAATGATAAAAAGGTGGAATTTTCCTTAGATAAAGGAAATACTTATCAGGAGATTAATAATAAATTAGAAGAATTTGATTTATGGAAAGAACAAATAAATTCAGAAGTATCTAACTATGTCTTCTTTTATGCATTTACTTATGAGGAATTTTTAACTAAATTAAATGAGGCTAATAATCCTAATATTTATACTTATAATTATTTATCAGAAGAAGAGTTTGATTCTTTAAAAGAACAATACGATGAAGACTATTTTTTAGATAACATTTTAATTTTTTACTATAAATTTGAAGCAAATATTTCTGAAAACTATGTTTATTCAATAACAAAAAAAGGAAACACTTTAACAGTAAATATAAATAGATTTGAAGGTATGTTAACTGCGCTTAGTTCATGGATGGAAGTTATCACTATTAAAAAGAGTGATTTGGAACAAATTACAAAAGTCGACTTAGTTGTTAGGACTATTGCAGAAAAAGCTACAATAGTTACGGCAAAGATTTCAAAAGAGCATCTAAGAGATTTTTACTTAAATGATTTAACAATGGATGATTTTAAGGACTTAAATAATTTAAAGGGCTTAACCTTATTTAGATGGAGTTTAAATGTTGATGTAATAATTAATAAAGACATAGATGATAACGATTTAGAAAGATTAATAAATTACTTAGAAGCAAGCGAGAGTGTGTTGTCAGTAGGTTATAAAGGCAAAGACTTCATCAGAGTTCAACTTAAATATAGTTTTTATGATGAAGTAGTCAATAAAACCTTATTAATTGATGATTTATTAAAAGATCAAGTTTTAATAGATGAATTAGCATTATCAATTAGTATTTTGAATTTTATGCCGTTTGGATATCTTAGTTTTGTTTTAGAAGAAACAGGAAAAGAGTTTGCCAAACAAATGATTGAAGATTTAAAGAGTTTAAACTACAAGTTTATAGAAGACGAAGGGTTTTATTTTGAATAAAAAGATAAAATAAAGGGTTAAGTATTTTATTAAAAGGTTTGATGTTTAATCAAACTTTTTTTATTTAGGATTAATAATAAAGTAGTCTCTTAATAAAAATAAAAAGGATTATGAGATTGACATTATTATTTAAAAGATGTAACAGTATAAAATAAAAAAGTTTAATTAGTTTAAGTATTAAAGAGGTTATTTAAGGTAATTGAGAAATGAGGATAAAGATGGAATTTATCAAGTATTGCGGTCAATTTGTAACAAAAGAGATCTTAAAGGCGGTAAAAGAATTAGAGAGGGCTTATAATCAATATATAATAGATCAAGAATTTTTAGATGAATATAATAGTCTTTTAGCAAATTATGCAAACCGGCCTAGTCTTTTATATTATGCAAAAAATATGACTAATGATTTAGGTGGAGCAAAGATTTATTTAAAAAGAGAAGATTTAAATCATACAGGGGCACATAAAATAAATAATGTTTTAGGTCAGGCGTTGCTTGCTAAAAAGATGGGAAAAAAGAAACTAATTGCAGAAACTGGTGCTGGCCAGCATGGGGTTGCCACAGCGACTGTAGCAGCTTTATTTAATTTAGAATGTGAAGTTCATATGGGTTCAGTTGATATTAAAAAGCAAGCGTTGAATGTTTATAAAATGGAACTATTAGGAGCAAAAGTTTTTGAGGTTAATGTGGGTTCAAGAACTTTAAAAGAAGCTGTTGATAGTGCCTTAATGTCTTGGAGTAAAGATTTAGAAAACACCTTTTATGTAATTGGTTCAGCAGTTGGACCACATCCTTATCCAACTATGGTTAGAGACTTTCAAAAATTAATTGGCAAAGAAATAAAAGAGCAAATAAATATGTTAGAGAAAAGAAATCCTGATGTAGTGATTGCCTGTGTTGGGGGAGGATCCAACTCGATTGGGTCGTTTTATGAGTTTATTGATGATAAAGCGGTTAAACTGATAGGAGTTGAAGCCGGAGGGAAAGGATTAAATACAAAAGAACATGCAGC
>CAYZTG010000045.1:0-3272 GCA_964481475.1 uncultured Acholeplasmataceae bacterium
CCGCGATTATTAAAGATGGGGATCGTTATTTTGCGGCCCAAAGAAATAACTATGGCGAAAACGCCCTTAAATGGGAATTTCCAGGTGGCAAAGTTGAACCAGGTGAAACTCACGAAGAAGCTTTAAAACGTGAAATTAAAGAAGAGCTAAAAGCAGACATATTTGTGGGCGAACATTTTATAAGTGTAGAACATGAATATAAAACATTTTCAATTACTCTTCATGCTTATTTATGCCAATTAAAAAAAGGTTCATTAGTATTAACTGAACATCTTAATAGCACGTGGTTAACTAAAGATGAGTTGTTAAATGTCGACTGGGCACCTGCTGATTTCACGATTATTAAAAAACTAATTAGTGAGCTAGCTTTAGATAATCGTGTTGTCAAATCACTTATTGATAAAACAGTAAATGAATTCTCATATAATCCTCAAATAGTTACTAATCAATACAGAAAAACAATAAAGTCTCGGGTTATTGAAAATCTAAGTGAAGCAAATCAAATAGATATTGCTATTAGTTATGTCGTTTGGTCAGGACTTTCTTTAATTTTTAATGAATTAAAAAAGTTTGGCTCAGATAGTAGAATTTTAATAACTACTGAAGGATATGTAACTGATCCGGTATCGTTAAGGAAGCTTAAAGAATTAGATATTAGTGTGAAAATATACAATCCTCTTGATAAGGAAGCAAAAGGCTTCCACCTAAAGTCATATTATTTTTCAAAAGAAAAAGATAAGACAATTTTAATTGGAAGTAATAATATTTCGGCTCGCGCTTTTGGGTTAGCACACGAAATGATGGTGGAAATTGATTCCAAAGAGCAAGGTTATATTGTTAGTGAATATCTTAAATCCTTTGAAGAACTTTGGAATGATGATTTAAGCGTACCTTTAACTGATGAATTTATTGATAAATACGAAACATTATTTTATGAAAAAAAACGGCTTGAAAACTCTTTTTATGAATACAAATTATTAACCGAAAAGATTCAGCCTAATTATATGCAAGAGAAAGCCCTAATTGGTCTAGTCGAATGTCGTGAGAATGGCGGAGAAAAAGGACTTGTTATTGCCGCTACTGGTACAGGCAAAACGTATTTAGCAGCCTTTGATGTTAAAAATATGAATGCAAATAAGGTGCTTTTCTTGGTCCATAACCGGTTAATTTTAACTAACGCAATTGATACATTTAAAAAAGTCTTCCCAAATCACGTTATTTTAGAATTGAAATCTTCTAATCTTGCCGAAATGGAAACGGCGGATTTGATATTTACGACTGATAAAACCGCTCATAGTTATTTGCTTAACAAAATAGGTGTAAATTATTTTGATTATATTATTTTCGATGAAGCACACCGGATTGGTGAAGATACTTATTATCAAGATCTAATTGGGTATTTTAAACCTAAATTTACTTTAGGCATTACCGCGACTCCGGAACGGACAAAGGATCCTGACTTTTTATTCAAGACATTTGAATATAGTGTTCCTTATGAAATTAGGCTATTAGACGCATTAAATATTCAACTAGTTTGTCCTTTTGTTTATTATGGGCTAAATATTGACGATCGTCTTTTAGCAACAAATGAAAAATTTGATTATTTTGAATTAGCAAAATATATTAAAGAACAAATAAAAGATAAGAAGCATTATGGAAAAAAATTAAAAGCGCTTCTTTTTGCAACGACTATTTCGGAGGCGAAAGAAATAAGTAAATATCTAAATGATGTAGGTTTCCATAGTGTTATTGCCGTAAGTGGGGAATCAACCCAGGAAGATATTGAACAAAGTATAGCTTCTTTAAAAAAAGAAACCTCTGATAGTGTTGAAATAATCTGCACGGTAAATAAATTTAATGAAGGAATTGATATTCCAGATATAAATATGATTATTATGTTAAGAAATACTCATTCGTCAATTATATATCTCCAGCAATTAGGCCGTGGTTTACGGAGAACCGTTGATCCTGATAAGTTTGTAACTGTTTTAGATTTTATTGGAAACTCTAATAACAATTATTCAATTGCCCAAGTATTAACTGGTAATAAAACAGCGGATAAACGTGAGCTTTATAAACAGTTGGCAACTGATTTTGTCACGGTATCACCATTCGTAAATGTTTTTATTGAAGAAAAAGCAAAAGATAATATTCTTCAATCAATTTCAAATAATTTTACGGTGAAAAGTGAATTAAATAAGAAGTTTAAAGATGAACTTTCACGGTTTGAAGTTATTCCAACACTAAAGGAAATGTACAATAATCCTTATTTACAAGAACTTGATTTATTACAGCTTTTAAACAAAAGTTTTTATGAAGCTTTTGATAATTATTACGATGTTAAATATAAAACTCCGAAAAACAATCTGTTTTTGCGACATTTCTTCCGCTTAATTACCCAGTTTATTTTTAGAGGTTACAATGAAGAACAACTGTCTGATTACGCGCGCTTATTAAAAGGACAAACGATTAATAATATTACTTTAATTAGAATTTTAGTTGCGCAACAAGTTAGAGACGGAATTCCAACTGCGATTAATAGTAACTATAATAAAACTACTTGGGGATTTATTGATGCATTTATTCTTACAAGTTCAGGCTTAAGTCTAAATCCTGATATTATAAGAAAACTTAAAGAGTTAAACGCCTATGAATTATTCGTTGAGCACATCGATTTAATAGAAGAATTAGCAAAACTCCCATCATATAAAATGGGCACATTTGAATTAGTAGAAAAAGCAGAATTTTTATTTAATTCCGGCTCTAAAGATTGTTATATGAATAGTGTAGGCGAATTAATTGATCACGAAAAGAAAGAAGTTTTTTCAACGATTAAAATTACAAAGGGCGAGTCGTTTTACGCCAATAGAGTTATTGATCGCCGGCACATTGTTTACCTTACACAATATTCAAAATCGGAAGAAGCCGCAAACAAAAAGGTAAAAGAGTTTATTGATGGAAATTATATTTTTAATATTTGTGCTAAGTTTCCTCATCTTGGATATACAAACACATCATATTTTAATCTCGGTAAACTACGTATAAGTAATGTTTCAGACGTTTTTAAAAATAGCGAACGACAATATAATCATACGATTACCTTTGAATTAGAAGAAGAAATTCCACAAGAGTTTTTAATGTATTAATAAATTGTGTGATTATTAATGATTTGGTTATTTGTTTTATATCGAAACTGAGTGCTTTTATAGAGTTTTCGCTTGATAACTTTCTCAGTTTGATATATATTATATAGGCGTTCGGCGCCGGTAGCT
>CAYZTG010000046.1:0-2865 GCA_964481475.1 uncultured Acholeplasmataceae bacterium
GGCGAATGACAATGCGCCCTTGGCCATTACCAAAAACTTCGGCATTTTCAATATTACCTTCAAAATCAAAACTAATTTGATCTAACACTTGATTAATTGCTGCTTCTTTTGGAAAATATTTAAAATCAATTGAGAAATTATTCGAATAACCAAACGAATAATTACTATGAAGCCGGTCTTTATATTCTAAAATAATACTTTTTACTAAATTAGGATCATCACTTGGATTAACAACCGAGACATCTATTTTAGCCTCATATTTACCATCATCAGTAATGATTGTAATTTCATTATAACCATAATCTAAAAGATTAACAATCGCGACCCCAACACCTTCATTATTTAGGGTAATTCCACCATCATTAATAACAGCAATATCTTCATCAGATGAGAAAGTTGTTACGCCGTGATTTCTAGCGTTAAATGGTAATACTCGGACATAAACTGTTTGCTCTTGAGTATTATCATTTAACTGATGAACTTTTAAGTCAACTGTATCAGACCAAGTAATATTATCAACCGACACTTCAATTTTTTCTACCGGTAGTGGTATATACCACCCGATAATTGAAGCACTTAGGTTGATAATAGCAAAAATTAAAATTGGAAAAGCTAATAAAAATAACATTAATAATTTTTTCATAAGCGGTCCTTCCTTAACTGTCGGTAAAACATAATTGCCGTAACAGCAAAATATGTAAATGACATCGCCAGTAAAATAGTATAGGTTACTTCAATCGGAAAATAATAACCACCTGGTCTTTTTTCATTAAAGAATGGCAAAATACTTAAAATCAATCCTAAGATAATCGCAAACACTATCCCAATTGAGACATTAGTTAAATAATTAACACTTTGTCCAACTCCAGAGTGATACTCTGGTGATTTATAGTCTTTATAAATTGAGATCGTTGAAAAGCCCATTAAAAAGAAAAATGAGATACCTAAAATCAAGAAAAACTGACCAATTGTTATCATCGCAGTTGCTGTTAGGATAATTAATCCGGTTGTCATCATCACGACATTTAATGAGATTGGTAAAAGAATTCTCGTTAATAAATAATATCGATATCTAATTGGCAATATTAAGCCAATATAATAAGCTTCTCTCTCACTAGAAATAAGATTAGATTGAAAGTTACTAGAAATTAAAATAAAAATTAAAGTCGTTAATAATGCTACCCCAGGAACAATCATAATTCCGACTGATTGCGCCCCTAGTTGAGCTGTTACTCGAACTGTCATTACCATAAAGACGGGCATTAATAAATTTAGTACAATTACTTGAAAAGCGTAATCACTATTTCTGACAATAGTAATTAATTCTTTTTTCAAGATAGCTACAAACTGATTAGACTGTTTAATCTTTTTAGGTTTATAAATCTTTTGTCTACCATGTCTTCTTTCCACTAACTTATTACTTAATTTCATTAATATGATATTAGCAAACATCCCTATTAATAATAAGAATAATAAAATGGATACAATATACAAAATAAATAAACCAATATTAGCCTCAGTTATAATTAAGTAAAAGAAATTACTAACTATCAAACCATTAGTAACATTTTGAATTTGCATTAATTGATCTTGATTAATAAAACCTCCGGAATTATTAATCAAATCCATAACAACACTAATAAAATTAGTATATATATAATAAAAGCCCCCTAATAAAACTATTACTGATATTAATGTGACTCCTAAGTTTCGTTTTAATAAATTTAAAACGAAAAACGCCGGAATACTTATTAAGACCGCCCCTACAAAAGGTAGCGGGATAAATACTAGGGCTGTTATCATAATTTTTACATAAAATGACATTGTATAATTAGCGATAATCGCAAAAGGAAAAACTAAGAACCCAAAATAGACCACGACTAATAAAACTTGTTTACCAATAATATAAATCGCTTTAGCTGATTTTATCTTCCAATCCTGAACAGGTAGTTTTGCATATAGTTCATGATCTTTATCATAATAAAAGTTTTTTAAGATCTCAATTGTTTGATAAATCAACGATATAATTAATAATAAAGCAATTACAAAAGTTAAATATGTCTTTTCTAAATCTAGTTTATAAAAGGGAACTGAAACCTTTAACATCACATAAAAAAATCCGACAAAGACCGCACCTACTAAAATAATCGACGCGATTACTTGTGATAGTTTCCGACCTTTCATCTCTGGCAGTTTAATGCCTGTTTTTTTATATTGAAGTTTTAATAATGTTAGTAGTTCTTTCATTTTATCTTTGAACTAATTCTAAAAACATTTTACCTAAATCGTCTTTATTAACTGATTCATGAAGAGCAACAATTTTACCATGATCAATAATAGCAACCCGGTCACATAATTCATGGACAATTTCTAATATATGCGAACTAAAAATAACCGTTTTACCTGTTTTAACATAATTAAGAATAAACTGTTTAATTTCCGTCATACTAATCGGATCAAGACCAACTAGTGGTTCATCTAAAATCCATAAGTTAGGATAGTGAATGATTCCAGCCATAATCGCAATTTTTTGTTTCATGCCATGGGAATATGTTCTTATTTGTTTATTAAGATGTACTTCCATCGCTAATAGTTTAGCAAATTGCGCTGTACGCTCCATGCGATCAGTGACATTAACTTGATACATATCAGCCATGAAATTGATATATTCTAATCCCGTCAACTCCTCAAAAGTCGCGTGATTATCAGGTATATAGCCAATTTGAAGTTTAGCTTCAATCGGGTTGTCAACTAAATTATTTCCATTAACAATAATTTCACCTTGATCAAAGGGATGAATTCCAGTAATCGCCTTAAAGGTAGTGGTTTTTCCACTACCATTAAGGCCTAAAAGACCAAATATTT
>CAYZTG010000047.1:0-2430 GCA_964481475.1 uncultured Acholeplasmataceae bacterium
CAGGATTTAACTCTTCAGCAATAAAGACAAAGTCTGGGTCAACCGCTTTTGCTTTATTAATAATCATTTCAACTAACTCTTTAGGTAGAGCATGTCCCATATCAATTCTTGCTCCATCGATTCCATATGTTCTTTGATAATACGGAATAATATCAGCAATTAAATTCCATAATTCGATATTCGGTACTTTACCTGGATGTAAGTTAGATTTAATTGTATCAAATAAAATATATGGTGCTTGATTTGGTTTAAGATATTTTTTAGCTCTTACCGGATGGTCTAAATAAAGTCTAAAAAATGTTACATCATACCACGGAGGTTGAACGTCATTGATATGGTCTGAAAATGCAGGGGCGACACTCATTTTATATACTTTGTGAATCGCATCTAATATATTTTCGCCCTGATCAACTAATTTTTTAACTTCAGGCCATTTGTTTGGATTAAGCTTTTTAGGATTTTCCTTAAAATAACTTAAATGCTTAATTGTATTTGGATGCTTGTAAACTTTATCCATATATTCTGGAAGAGGCGGAATTGTTTCTTGATTAATTGTATCAATATAAGGAGGATTGTAATTTTTTAAATCTTTTGAATTAATCCAATAAAACCAATCCGGATGATCAATAATTAAATTAGAATCAAGGGCGTTAGTTCTAGGAATAATATCTATCATAATTCTAATTCCTAAAATATGAGCCGCTTCAACAAAAGCTTTAAACTCCTCTTCAACAGTCATTAAATTGCCAGTCATTGACTCTTTTAGATTCTCATCTAATTTAGTAAATTCTAATACCGCATAACTAGAGCCTAAATCTCCTTTTGGACGATATTTAGAATAACTAGATAGAGGTAAGAAATATAGTACATTTACTCCAATTGATTTTAAGTAAGGAAGTAAGGCGATTGACTTAACAAAAGAACCCGTCTCACTTAAATTATAAATGTTACTATCATCAATAACATTATTACGATCATTATCCCAAGTTGTCGAAGTACGAGCCATTAAGCTATAATAAACGCTTCGTTTATGCCAGTTTGTTTTTCGGTTAAATCCTTTAGATAAAGATAAACTTTGGTTATATTCAACACCTTTTTCTTTTTGACTTAAAAATAAATCTTCAATTAAAAAAGAATAAAAATCATATGGGTTTACAATAACTTCATGATTTTTTTCAAATTTACCAAAATCTTTATAATTTAATAACGCCGGAATTGTATAATTCATTGGATAATTAGGTTTTTGTTTTTGCAATGATTCAATAAGTTTTTTTAGCATGATTAAAGCCTCCTAATAGTTAAATAACATATACCTTGATTATACATTATTGGTAGCTTTTTTTCCACTTGAAACCGCTTTCAAAATTAATAATATATACTTGCTTCAACAATACTTGAAAATAATGGTAAAATAAGATGGATGGTGATATTGTGAAAATCCAAGATTTTGAAAATTTAAGAAAAAAATATTTTCCATTTTATATGATGTTTTTAGTAATATCATTTATTTTTATGATTGCTGCCGTTGTAGTTTTAGTTTTTTTAAATTTAAACATTCAGTGGTGGGTCTTTTTAATATTAGTGGCCTCGGCATTATTTTCAGTATTTTTCTTTTTGTTTTTAGCAGATTATGTCGAAAGAAGATTTATGAAAAAATATAATATGAAATTTCAAGATGAAATAGTTAGACCTATATTAAAAGAATCATTTGATAAAGAACTAATAGAGGAAAAAAGATCACTAGATTTAGCTAATATTATATTAATTGGTAAATCACATAAATTTACAGTTTTAAATGAATTACATACCCAAAATTATTCAATTTATGAAATTTCAATGTTAAAAGATTTAAGATTTAGAGGCTTTATTATTAAAAAAAGTCTTAACAATCCAGTAAAGGATTTTGTTTTTATGAATTATAATTACTATTATAAACCTAAAATCAAAATGTTAAAACTAACAACTGGTGTTGAAAAATTTGATAATAAATACTTATTATTTTCTGATAATCCAAACTTTGAAATGCCATCTAAATTAGCTGAAAAATTATTTAATAAACTTTCAACATTTAGTCAAGTTGGAGTAATGATTCAAAATAATAAAGCTTATTATGTACTAGGCCATAGGTTACGTGATAAAAGTTCGAACTTTTTAAATATTTCACTGACTGAACCAATGGCAGATGATTTAGAAATGAAGATTAAAATCTTCGTTCAAAAGATGCAATCAATTGCTGAGTATAATTTTGATTAAATGTAATAGATTGGATTATAAAAACATTTGACAAATTTTATAATAGTGGTACAATAGTACTGTAAATGAATATCTCAGGGCGGAGTGAAAGTCTCCACCGGTGGTAATAGTCCACGAGCCTACGGGCTGATCTAGTGCAATTCTAGAACCGACAGTTATAGTCTGGATGAAAGAGAA
>CAYZTG010000048.1:0-2375 GCA_964481475.1 uncultured Acholeplasmataceae bacterium
TGTGACTATACGAAGACTTTCGAACTGTTTAGAGTCATTTGACCGGACAAGAAAGTCTTTTTTATTTGTAAACTTAAAGAGGGTTGATAGCTTAGTGAAGCCGTCAATCCTTTTTTCTTTATATATTCTGACTCAGCTTCGTTTGGCGTCCTACCGTTTAAGTGGTGATGTGGTCTAAAGTCATTAAAATATTCGATATATTCATCAACTGATTCAGTCAATTCCTCAAGTGATTGATAATCAATATTATAAATTTCCTCTTTTTTGAAATGTGAAAAGAAAGATTCTGCAACTGCATTATCTCTAGGTCTAGCTGTTTCTGAATAAGAAGGTATTAAATTTAGTGAATATAAAAGGTTTCTATACTTAAAAGAAGTATAATTTGAGCCACGATCACTATGTACAATAACATTTTCAGGAAACCCTCTAGATTCATACGCATCTTTTAATGTGTTACTTACTAAATTGATATTATCTTTTGGATGGACTCTATGAGCTATTACTTTTCTAGAAAACAAATCTAGAATTATACAAATAAAAAATGGATTACCTAATATATCAACTTCGGTTACATCACCAACCCAAACTTCATTCGGATTATCTCTAGTAAAGTTTTTACCAACTCTATTTTTTAAGTATTTATTTTTACTCTCAACTAAAACAGGCTCTCTTTTTTTCTTTTTACCTGAAATTGGTTTAATATTTAGTTCATTCATAAGTTGTTTGGCTTTTTTATTTGAAATAGTATAACCATCTTTTCTAAGAACTTGAGCAATTTTAATTGCACCTAGTCTTTTTTTGCTATCGTTAAATACTTTTAAAACTAAAGGTTTTAACATTTTATCATTTTTAATATGCTCAGGTTCTTTAACTCTTCTATTTAAATGATTATAAAAAGTTCCTACATTAACATCTAGTAATCTACACATAGTTCTAGTTGGATAAATATCATAAAATTTCTCAATAGCATTAAGTTTGTCTAATCTTGGTGAAGAAGGTAGACAATTTAAATTTTTATAAATTTCTAGTTCAAGTTTAGTTTGTTCATGTTCTTTTATTAGTTTTAAGTGCTTGTTAGTTAACTCTTTATAATTTAAATGTGCGATATTTTGTCTTATAGGTCTAAGCCATCTATTAATTGTTGATTTGGCTAAACCGTATTTTTTAATAAGATCTTTAGTTGTTAGACCTTTTTTGAAATCTTTAATAACGTCCTTTTTTATTAATGTATTTGGCATAGTGTCACTTCCTTTAATGAGTTCACAAATTATAATTGTATCATAAAAATAAGTTTGTGCGAATAAAACATGTTTATTTGCACCTTATTATATGAAGATATGACAAAAGAAAGTTAAAAAAGAGTTAATAAATTTAAAATAATGTGATATAGTAAAGGTGAAAATAGATTTATAAAACAATTTGGGCAAAAGAATTTATTTTGCGTATTATTTATTGAAGGGAGAAGATTTATTATGAAAAAATTATTAATGGTGCTATTGATGACGGTATCACTTTTTGTTGTTAGTTCTTGTGTAAATGAAAAAGATGACAACAATTCAAATAACGATAGAATAGCGGAAATACTCAAACACTTTGATCTTGAAGATGATAAATATATTTGGGATGAAAATCAAGAATATGATTTTGCCGATGATATGGTTATTTTAACTTTAAAAAGAACTAAAACATACCCAAAACTAGAAGTAGGAGATTTTGGTATAGAAAATATTGAAAGTGTTGAATATGTTGGTGGAGAACTTCCACCAGATTATTATTTTTCTGATGAATATGAAGGGGATGGATATTATCATCAAACTGTTTTTGTTATGTTAAAAATTCATGGTAAAGATAAAGTAATTGAAGCGATTAGGGCGTTTGATAAACTAGAATTTGTAAGATCAGCAGAACCAAACAGCTATGGTACCTTTGGCGTCACTACCAATTAAGGAATGTTTTTTTAAAAGAGTTGCTTTTTACTGCATTTCGTATACCCTTTTAAATCAAAAAATAAATTTTATTATTTAAAAGAAAATCTAATTTTGAATAGCCTTTTAAATGGTTTAAAAAAGAAAAATAAAAAAACAATAGCAATATAATAAAAGTTCCATATAATTGTATGTAGGCTTAGTAATCATATTATCTTAAGTTGTTACTATTGATAATGGATGTTGTAATTGCTTCACAACACGTTTACGAAAATGAGTGTAATCAGTTCACAACACGCTTGTGAAAAAGGGTGTAATTGCTTCACAACAGGCTTACGAAAACCGTAGCATTTCGCTCGCAACATGACATCATGGAATTAAATAATGCTACACTTCGGTGTGGCATTTTTTTTATGTGTTTGAAGTATTGTTGATATATGTTTGAAGTAG
>CAYZTG010000049.1:0-2340 GCA_964481475.1 uncultured Acholeplasmataceae bacterium
TTCAATCTGTAATTAAATCAGCAATTGTTGCAGAGTCATCAATTCTTTTAATATATATGATTTTGTTGCTATTTCTAAAAACTAATCCGCTAGTGGCCCCAACTGGAAACTTTTCCAACATTTTTAATAGATTCCTTTTTTCCAATTCAAGAATATTTTTATCTTTGATTTCAGGAAAGATTATTTCATTTAAACATTCATCAATCGTATATGGTGATGAGTTATCGTCACTCATAATTGTCTGAGTACCTTCCTTTCCACCAAACATATTTGGTCTAATATTATAAGTTACTTCAAATTTCATATTGTTTTTCTCCTTTCGAAAATATTCCAAAAAGAAAAATGCCATCGATTGATGGCATAATAAAGTTATCTATTATTGCCATCATTCAAGCTTTAGCACCTTGCCGTTAGGTAGGTTGCTGAAGGGTCATAGAGCTTGTCTCTTACCTTCTCTTTATGGTATCTATAGTATACTATTTAATTGCTTATTTGTCAACTGTTTTATATCAAATAATGAATTGTTTTTTTGACAAAATAAATCTCTTTTTTTGGTTAATAGCCAAAACAATTTCGACTCAATTGTTACTATTCCTATCAACAAATATTGTAAGACATTTAATTTATTTCACTTGTACTTTTTTAACTTCGTAGCCTAGTTTAACAATTGTTTTTTTAATATCATCTACTGATATTTTACTTTCGTCAAAATCAACTTTCACTTTACTTGAATTAAACATAACATTGACACTATCTTTATCAACTCCGTCTAAGCCCTTTACAGCATTATTGATCTTTTGTAAACATGATGGACATGTTAATGTTTCTAAACTTAATGTTGCTTTTTTCATATAAAATCTCTCCTTTTATTTTTTTAACTTATATTTTAATAATCTCATTCCATTAATAATTACTACTAAGATACTTCCTTCATGTACTAACATTCCAATCGACATATTCATCCAGTCACTTGTTAGTAGGCTTATAATTAGTACTGCTACTACTAAAAGGGCGATTATAATGTTTTGCCACATATTCCTTACAATTGATTTAGTAAGACCAAGAGCGTGGTTTAATTTGCTGAATTTTGAATCAATTAATACAACATCACTAGTCTCAATTGCAACATCGGTTCCACTTTTTATCGCAATTCCAATGTTTGCTGTGGCAAGTGATGGCGCATCATTGACACCATCTCCAACAAAAGCTACTATTAATCCATTTTCTTGTAATTTTTTGATGTACGCTTGTTTGTCTTCTGGTAGCATGTTTCCGTATGCTTTAGTTAGTCCTAATTCTTTTGAAACTATGTCAACCGAGGCTTGATTATCGCCTGATAAGACAATTAATTCTTTAACACCAAGCCTTTTAAGTCTTGTTATTTCATCTTTTACATCACTTCTAATTTTGTCACTAATTCCCATAATGATAACTATCTCTTGATTAACTGCTGTAATGACTAGTGAGTTACCTTTTTCTTCTAAAAGTTTAATAAAACTTAGCATATCTTTTGTAATTTGAATATTTTTACTTTCAATTAACTTAATGTTACCTACTACAATTTCATCATTATTAACTTTTGCACTGATTCCTCCACCTTTAAAAACTTTAGTATCTTCTACTTTTAAATTATTATTATCATTATCAATATAATTAACAATTGCTTTTGCAAGGGGATGATCTGATTCTTTTTCAACAGCTTTTAAATAACTTAAATATTTATCATAATTATTTGAATATGATCTAGCGCTACTAACTTCAGGTCTTCCAATAGTAAGGGTTCCTGTCTTATCAAAGACAAAGACATCAACCTTACTAAAGTCATTAATAACTTCACTACCTTTAAGTAATATACCGTTTCTTGCTCCATTACCAATTCCCGCAACATTTGAAACGGGTACTCCTATTACTAATGCTCCTGGACAACCAAGTACTAAAACGGTTATTGCAAGTTCTAAATCACGCCAAATTAAATAAACAATAATTCCTATTAGTAAGACTATTGGTGTATAGTACTTAGAAAACCTATCTATAAATTTCTCAGTTTTTGATTTAGAATCTTGCGCTTCTTCAACAAGTTCAATAATCTTGCCAAAAGTTGTATCTTCACCAACTTTTTCAGCTATTATCTCAATAGTTCCATTTTCTAAAATTGTTCCAGCATAAACATATGAGTTAATATCCTTTTTAACGGGGATAGACTCTCCTGTAATACTTGCTTCATTAATATAACCAATACCACCAATAACTCTACCGTCAACAGGTACTTTAGATCCTGTTTTTAATAAAAAATTATCATCAAAATTAACATCATCAAATAAAAATTCATGAAACTCATTA
>CAYZTG010000050.1:0-2226 GCA_964481475.1 uncultured Acholeplasmataceae bacterium
TGTTATAGCCCTTATATCAAGCTAGGGGGGGGGTTTAGCAAGGGGGGGGATGTCTAATGTCGCCCCCCCTGCTAAAAGCTTCATAGCTGTTAATTTAGGGCGTGTAAAGGTATGTACCTTATAACTTGATTAAAGGTACATAACACTACTATATTATTAAATAAAACACAAAAGAAAGGATGGTGATTAAATGATTTATATAACAAAAAATAAAGTTAAAAGACTAAAAACATTTACAAAAAATAATCTCGGTGTTCAAATATTAAAAGATATAAGACTATATGAAAAAATGAATCTAGAGTTCAAACAACAACGCCAAAAAATATTACAACAAGAAAAAAACGAAAACGAAAGAAGCGAAAGAAGTATTAGGCGCACAAGAAAAAACATTCAAGATGTACTAAACTCTAACCTAGATGATAGAAGCTATTTCTTAACACTAACATTTAAAGATAACGTTCAAGATTACAAAAAAGCAAATCAAATATTTAATCGATTTATTAGACAAAAAAATCAAGGTATAAAGTATTTAGCAATTAAAGAACATCAACAACGTGGGGCAATACACTATCATTTAATAGTATTCGATATTGAAAAAGAAACTTTAGAAAAATTAATATCAAGTTGGACTTATGGATTCAGCTATACAAAAAAAATAACTGATAAATATAGTTATTCAATAGCGAATTACTTAACCAAATATTTTTCGAAAGAAAAAAACCAGCTTGTTAAAGCTGGGTATAGAATATTCACTAAGTCAACGAACTTACAAAAGCCGTTAGTTATCTCTACTGGGTTGGAAGATAAGATATTGGCAAAATATAATTACGATGTAGACTTAGTAAAATATGATTGGTCACAATACGATTACATAATAGAAAGTAAGCCGACTTATGATTTAGCAGTAGATATATCTATCTAATGTTATTATATCATAAAATAAATTTAAAAATGAACATATAAAAATTAATAAACTAAAAAACATAAAAAAAACATTGACTACACATAACATTTATGATAAAATAGAAACTGTAAAAGAAAGGCGGTTGTAAAATGGCAAGATTAACAATGAAAATCAGTGATAGTTTAGATGATAAAATGAGAGAATTCATTAAAGAGAACGATATAACGATTACTACATTTTTACATTTAGCAATATCAAAATACCTTGAAAGTCAAGAACAATCAAAAAAAATAAAAAGTATGTTCACTGAGTTATTAAGACAAGAGCTCAAAAACCAATGATAAAGCAAGACCAATAAACCAAGACCGCAGGTCTTACTTACAAAAACCCCCTTATTTATTAAGGGGGTTTGTATTTCCTTTCTTAAAAAGAAAAAAAAAGCGTGAGATTACAAGCTCACGCTTAAGGCTTGAGATTACAAGCTCAAGACTAATAACAAGTGAGACCAAGGCTCACGCGTAGAATAAAAGCAAACTCATTTGATGAGGTTGATTTTATCAGTCTTGCTGTTAAAGCCCTTATATTAAGCTGTGGGGGGGGGGTTTTAAGTGGGGGGGATGTCTAATAGGATCGCCCCCCCACTTAAAAGCTCCATAGCTGATAATTTAGGGTGCGTGTGGTTATATACCTTAAACTTGATTAAAGGTATATAACAGTATAATATTAACTAAAAAATATAAAAAGAAAGTAGGTGATAAAAATGATTTATATAACAAAAAATAAAGTTAAAAGATTAAAAACACTTCCAAAAAATAATCTCGGTATTCAAATATTAAACGATATTCGCTGGGCTGAAAAAAACGACCCCGAATTCAAACAAGCAAGAGAAAAAATATTACAATCAAATAAATATAAAAAAGAAAGAACTGAAAGGAGCATTCGTAGAACCCGCAAAAATATTCAAGACATCTTAAATGCTAACCTAGACGACAAAAGCTATTTTCTAACTTTAACATTTAAAGAAAATATACAAGACTACAAAAAAGCAAATGAAAAATTCAAATATTTTATAAATATAAAAAATAAAAATATAAAATATCTAGCAATTAAAGAACATCAACAACGCGGGGCAATTCATTACCACTTAATAGTATTTGATGTTGAAAAAGAAACTTTAGAAAAATTAATATCAAGTTGGATTTATGGATTCAGCTATACAAAAAAAATAACTAATAAATATAGTTATTCAATAGCCAATTACTTAACTAAATATTTTTCGAAAGAAAAAAACCAGCTTGTTAAAGCTGGGTATAGAATATTCA
>CAYZTG010000051.1:0-2158 GCA_964481475.1 uncultured Acholeplasmataceae bacterium
TTTTATTTATAAGGTCGGTTTGGTAATTTCTTAACTTGATATTATCACTCCTTAATATTAAATAATAAATCTTCCATTGTTGGTATATAATCACCTTTACCATTCCAATAAATGTTCTCGGTTGCTACTTTACCAACCCCACCACTTAATAATTGGTTTTTATATTCAAAATTAAGAGGTTCAATATCGTCAGGTGCTTTATAACTACTTACATAAACACAATAAGGCGTTTCTCTAAACCATTGCCAAAATTCATCGTGATTAAAACCATCTATCATATACTCGGCAGTGTCTTCGTATGGTGGATCACAATAAATTATGCTATCTTTCAATACCTCGTGTGGTGTTTCTTTTAAAAAGTCTTTCCAATCTTTATTATATAATTGCACCCTGTCTAATTGCGCTAAGTTTTGCACCATGTCTAATCGCTCTAAGTTTTGCACCCTTTCTAATTGCGCTAAGTTTTGCACCATGTCTAATCGCTTGTCTCTTTTCCAATCTTTATTATATAATTGCACCCTGTCTAATCGCTCGGTTCTTTGTAAATTTTCAATTAATGTTTTTTCGTTAAAATAATTCTTTAACACATTTAATACTTTGTTTCTTTTTTCTTTATGTCTTTTGTAATCAAGTTTTTGTATTTTTTCGGGTATTATTTTTTTAAAGTTTTTAAATTCATCAGCGAACTTATTAAAAACTATAATATTGTGTATATTTTTTTTGTCTTGTTCTATATCTTTGCCATACATATATGCTTGTTGCGAATTACCAAAACTCCAAATTGTTAAAATATAACCTACATACCAATCCTCATAATTATCGGGATTGTTTTTTACATCCATAAATGTTTCACGGCTAACCCAATCATATATTTTATCAGGCAACTCACCTTTTAGGGTTTTATCTAATAATGCTATTACATATTTATTAAAATCGTTTGCTAAAACTTTTTTATTAGTATGTTGTAATACATAATCACTAACAGCAAATCCACCTGTAAATACGTCTATAAAATAATTTACTTTATGATGTCTTTGTAAAATATAAAATATTATTTTATCAACTATGCTATTTTTACTCCCCATATAAGGTATCCCATAATTCACCTAAAATGACACCCCTTACTTAAATCGTATAAATTTATATCTTTTAACTCTTCTAACATATTTTTAACCCTAAATGTTTCTCTATTTAACATATAAGAAATATCCCCTAAATTGCTTATTGCTGTCAAACTAACAGGGTATGGCAAACCGATAGCATATCCAACTTGTATTTTAACCCACTCTAACTCTTTGTGTTTTTCTAACAAACCAACAGCAACGTTTCTCGCTGTATACGACGCACTCCTGTCAACCTTAGTTAAGTCCTTACCACTAAATGCGCCACCACCGACTGCCATATAACCACCGTATTGGTCGGCTACTATTTTACGACCTGTAAGTCCACTATCGGCTGTCGGTCCACCAATAGTCCACGCTCCGGCAGGATTTATAATTAACTCGGCATCACCTATTAAATCTTTTACTAAATTAGTGATATAATTTTTGATAAAATCTAGGTCATATTCAGCATAATGACACGCACTTATTAAAACTGTTTTTAAATAATCGCCCTCCATTGTTATTTGTGTTTTTGCATCACCTTTTAACACTTTATTGTTTTTAACATCTTTTTCAATTAATTTGATAATCTTATTGGCTAAATCGTGGCCGTAAGGCATATAACTTGGCGTTTCTCGGGTTGCAAAGCCAAACATAATGCCCTGATCCCCAGCTGTTATTTCTTTACTTTCAACAGCCTTATTAATCTCAGTTGACTGTTGTCCTAATAAATTTATAATTTTATCAACTTTATAATTTAGGTCGTTTGCTACAAACTTAACATTTTCTTTTAATTCGTCATTAGTAAGTTCATAACCATTTATTTCGCCTCCGATAATTACTGCATTATCTTTAACAAAGGTTTCAATAGCACACTTAGCATTTTTATTTTTATTTAAAATGTATGATACTAACTTATCGCTAATTTGGTCAGCGTATTTATCAGGATGATATTTGCTAACCTGTTCTGTTGTTATTAAATTAAATTCATATTTTCTCATTAACTCTCTCCACCATTTCTATTAATTCATATTTTATTTTATCCAATTCTTTTA
>CAYZTG010000052.1:0-2142 GCA_964481475.1 uncultured Acholeplasmataceae bacterium
AGTTGTGTCTAGTCTTACGATTTATCGTCTAAATAAGAAGAATAACAAGGGGACTGTAAAGAAATGAGATTATCATTCTTGAGGACTTTAATCAGTCCTCTTTTTTTATTGTCAATTTTTAGTACAAAAAACCATAAAAAGTGTTTACATACGCCCGGGTAGTTTAGTGGTAAAACACGAGTCTTTTAAACTAACAATGTAAGCTTTATTATCATCGATAGTTTCAAAACATTTTTTAACAATATTATGTAAAAAAAGCATTTAGATAGTTTATAGTTTAAAGCAAAAAGTTATTTTATACCAATTGATGATATAATTGATTTAATAAACATATTAATGCATTTTTAAGTTTAATAATATTTTTTATTAAAAACTGTTATAATTATGGTATAGGAGATTATATGGATAACTTAGAAACTTTAAAAAAATTATTTGATCAATTCCATGAAGCAATCTATATTGTTGATAAATTTCGCAAGATAGTTTACTTTAACCCAGAAGCTGAAAAACTAACGGGGTTTTCCAAAAGTGAAATGGAAAACTCATTTTGTTATGACAACAAATTAAATCATATTACCGAAAGTGGTGTTAATATTTGTCTTGAAGGATGTCCATTAGTTGACTCAATAAATGAAGATGTTGTAAAAGAACACTATGTTTATCTTCACCATAAACAAGGACATCGGATTAAAGTTCATGTCAGAACAATCCCTATTCATAACAAAAACGGTTTAGTTGAAGGTGCGATTGAGGTTTTTAGTGATAAAACCGAGAAAAACTTGCTTTTAGAAGAAGCAAAAATTCGCGACTCTTTATCTTTTATCGATGCCCTTACCGATACATTTAATCGTCACTATCTTAACATTGAAGTTCCAATGTTAATAAATAAAAACCAACATAGCCAAATTGGAGTTTGTTTTATCGATATCGATAAATTTAAAAACTTCAATGATGACTATGGTCATCAATTAGGTGATATCGTTTTAAGTGAAATTTCTAAAACAATAAGTAAAAATCTTACCGGCAAAAATAGTTTAATTAGATATGGTGGAGATGAGTTTGTGATTATCATTTTTGCTTCTAACAAAGAAGAAGTAGATAAAATAATTCATAAAATTGATATGCTTATAAAAGCGACCATCATTAGATTTGAAGGAAAAGAATTTTTAGTAGAAGTTTCAATGGGCTATACGATGCTAAAAGATAATGAAGATATTAATCTTGCAATTTCAAGAGCTGATTTAGCAATGTATGAAGCCAAAAATAGTAAAGTAAGCGAGCCCCTTTTTGTTAAATAGTCTTTAAGTAGAATTAATGCCGTTAATTCTACTTTATTTATTTTATATGAAATCAAAACCATTATTGGGACTATCAAAGAAAAAGAATTATTAATAAAACTAGTTGACTGATTAACAACATTAAAAAGAGGTAAAAAAATGAAAAAAGCGATCATATTAATAACAATTTTATTTTCGGTTATTATATTGGCATTAATAATAAACCATTTTAGAGTTAGACATTTTTATGTTGATCTTAAAAATATTGAATCAATTTCTTTAGTTTCAATTAAAGAAGATGGTCTAGATATAAAAGATATAGATCAAGAAAAATATTCATTATTAGTAGAAAATCTTTCTAGTATTGAGTTCAAAAGATATTGTCAAGATATTAAATCAAAGTCAGATGAATCTATTGAAATAACTTTAAAAAATGGTAATAAAATAAACGTAGACGCCTATAGAAGAACTGTCTATGATAAAAATGGTAATATAGTAAAAGTTTTTAAAGAAATGTGTAATAGTGACGCATGGTTACGATTTATCGAAAAAATTAAAAAATAAACTACTTTGATAAAAAAATCTTTAAGGTATACTAATTTTTTTAAGTTTAGACAGCGTCACTATTTTAAAAGTAGTTACAAGCCTACTTGCAATTATTGCAAGTGTGATTTAAGTTGTATCTAGTATTACAAGTTATCGTCTAAATAAGACAAAAAAATAATATAATATTATATAATATTATTATTTTTAACATAATCTTAAAAACTAATTGCCAAACCACATTTTTGATTATATAATAAGGGTGCAGGGGAGGTAATAAAAGTGGATGGAACATTAATGTTAGCACTGAGTAAAACTGAGT
>CAYZTG010000053.1:0-2099 GCA_964481475.1 uncultured Acholeplasmataceae bacterium
TCTTGAATATATGATTCAATTACAGCTTTTAAGATTAATTTTTGTCTGTTCGATAACATTTAATCACCTCTTTAGCACTCAATACTTCCTTGTGCCAATTATATTGTATCACATCCTTTTAGCACTGTCAACTGTTAAGTGCTAAAAATGTTGTTAAGTGTTTAGTTAAGTTCTTTTTAAATAGTAAAAATGAGTGTCCCAAAGCCTTATAAAGGCTAGAAACACTCATTATGTTATTTTATAAGTTTATATCATATGATTACAGAAAATATGTTTTTTTATTTTCTATCGGTTGCGTTTAAATATTTTTATAACTACAAGACTAGATGCTACTAACACTGTAGTAGTTCCTAATACTATCAAAATAATAATTAAAGAATTGGCTTTTTTTGGTTGATCTAAGTTATTGCTCGCTTGCATGCCGGTTTTTGTTTCAAACTCGATATCTTTATTTAATTTAATAATACTATCATTTATTTCAATCATTTTTTCCTTAGTTAGTTCTTCTATATTAACTTTAGTTTCAAGTTCGGTTAATTGTTGTTTGAAACTCGCAAGCTTTTCTTTTTCCATATACTTTTTATTATTTGGCAAGTCTTTTAAATTGCCAACTAATTCATTAATACTATTAAGTTTTATCTTAAGGTCTTTGATGCTATTTTAAAGAGTATTTTTACTTATACTAAACTGATAAATAGCTTTTACGGTTAAATTGGATTGAACGCTACTAAAATCTTGATCCCATCTTAAAAATGTATAACCTGAAACTTCTGCAAGACTTAGGGCTGTGGCCGCTTTGTTTTTAGGAACTGATTCAGTTTTTTAAAACTTCATCATTAAAACCCAAAAAACTAACAGTATATAACTCATCTACTATTTCGAAGTAAAGATTTAGTGATCCTGTGTTTTCTGATGAGTTTTCAGTTGCCACAGTTAGATAATACTTCCCAACTTCACTTGGAGCTTGATTTAATTTAGTTCCATCTTTTTTATAATATGTTACTACGACATTTTCTGATGAGTCTTTAACTTTTAAATTGGTATACCCGATGACTGGGTTTCCATCTTTAATATAGTAATAATTATTACCTTCAACTTCAAACTCAGCTAAATTTGTGGTTGGGTATGCTTTAGTGGCAAATGGGCTTGGGGCTGGTAAGTCGAAGCTTGGTTCATGACTACTTGGAACTAGTTTTAAAAAGTAGTCATAAATAATAGTGGGTTCGCCGTCTTTAGGATCATCCCAAGTGACATCAACAAAATAACAAAGGCCATTAATGTTGATATAATTCCAAGCATGATAATCGCTGCCGTATTGGTTGGTTGCCAAACCAGATCCATAAGAAACTAGTAAGTTTAAATAAACCGAAACCATATGAAATGCTTCAGCGTAAGCTTCACAAACTGGGCCCCTATTTTTTACTAAGGCTCCAGCTGGTGTGTGTGAAACTTCACCATCAATTGTATATGTATTATTATTAACTAGCCAATCGTGAATTACTTTAATTTGGTGATAAGTACTTTTTTGTTTTAAAAACTCGCGCTTAATTGCCTCACGGTTAATTAGTATTTCTTCAAAATCTTTTATAAATGTATTAACATCTTTATATATTTGAATTGTTTCATATTTAATCGAAATAATAAGACATGTTCCATTTGATTTGGTTTCATCTTCAAAAGAAGCTTGAAACCAAAAAAACATTTTATAATCATTACCAAAAGCAATTGCCCCTAAGCGAATATCAAACTCATCAAATTCGCCTTCGTGATCAATAACTAAATTTACCGGATCTTGATACTTAGTAACATCTAAGTTTTTATAATGGTCTAAAATACCTTGGTATACTTTTTTACTAAGTGCTGACTCAAGCATATTATATTGATTCATAAAAGTAGACCTCAATAAAAAAGCCGAAGCTTTTAAATTATCTAGTAATTTTAGCTTCGGCAAAATCTTCGTATTTATTCCAGTTGCAATCTTGGTGTTGGGTAAATTTCTGGCTCATCAAATGATATTTTAGTTACTGGCTGTGCTTTATCAATCGCCATTATTTGAATAACTAAGACCGTCATATAAAATGCAGCATGCTGAGTAATAT
>CAYZTG010000054.1:0-2080 GCA_964481475.1 uncultured Acholeplasmataceae bacterium
CTCGTTGGTTCAAATCCAGCTGGGCCTGCCATATTAAATTAATCCGCTTTAAAAAAGCGATCAAGTTGACTAATAATAAGTCAACGCCTTAAAAATCTGATAAAAAGATTTTAAAAAGCACTTAGAATTTATTTTCTAGGTGCTTTTATTTTAATTTATTATTGTCTGATTTTAAATTACTCAATTTAGCAGTTTAAAATGCTAAATTCGCATTTTTAATAAAAAGTAGTGTTGGTAGTTATAAACCGGAGTTAAACCTTTATTTAATGCTTAAATGATTTATTAAAAAAGTAAAACAGTTATTTCCATTCTATTATTAAGCGGAGGTTGATATTATGAGAAAAATATTTTTTAGTTTAATAATTGTAATGGGATTCTTTTTAGTGTTTTCATATAATGTAAATGCCCAAGAAAATGAAGAAGGACAAAATCTATTAGATTTAAAAAAGGTTAATCATTATAATGAACGTTATTATATAAAGTATGATGGTCCAGTTGAAATTGGAGCTAACTATACTTTGTTTATTGAAAGAAGAGTTTACGGGGAAGATGATGAACTCTTTAATGATATTCCTGATGAAGTTGTCCTTATTTATTATGGAGGGGATTTTACTTATGATGTATTTTACCAAGCTGATTTTGGGAAAAATGAGTATGGTCGTTATGTTGAATTTAGCCCAACTTATGATATGGAGATGTCAATTAGTATCGCGAACCCAAGTGGGGTAATTTTAAATGATCCTAAGTTTAGTTTATATATTGGTAAATCAGAAGACTTTAAAGGCTTTTCAAACTTTAAAGACGGTCCTTTAAATACAGTCTTAAAACCAATTGTCCACTTTGTTGAAAAAGAAAATCCAGTTAGTATTGAAACAATTACTAACAAGTTAGTTTATATCTCACCTAATAATTCATTAAATATAGTTTTATTTGAAGATAATTATACCAATGCTGAGTATAGTTATGGAGATTATAAAGTCATTTACCATATTTTAGATCAAGATGGCAATTTAGTAAACACTCAAGAAGTCATTTTAAGAGTTGTTGATTCAATTCCACTAGAGATAATCGGCCCAGATGTAGTTGTTATTCAACTGGCCGATCCATTATATAAAAATAAGCTTTTGGCAGAATATACGATTACTGATAACAATGAAGTAACTGACACATTAAAACTATACGCGCCACAACTTAATATATATAAATTAGGTGATTATGAAGGAAAATTATCAATTTTCGACCATAACAACCAAGAAGTTACAAAATCGATTACGATTAGAGTTTTAGATACTAAACCACCACGAATTGGCCGTTATGCTGATCGATTATATCATTTCACCGATCAAGACCCATTTACTGAACAAGAAATTAAAGATCGGTTTAAAGTTGTTGATGATATTGATGATGAAGTAATCGAAATTGAACTGATTAATTATCAAAATTATTTAGATAATGCCGGTAAAGTCGGACAATATACAGTTACCCTAAAAGCAACCGACTCTAGTAATAACTCTGCAACCAAAGATATAATAATTAGTGTAACAAGTCGTGATACACTTCAAGTGTTAGTTGAGAACCGTTTCTTCTTAACAATCGAAGAAGCCGATCAAATGACTATTCAAGATATTAGAGAGTGGTTTATTGAACAACTAAACGAAAACGGAATTGACGCTAGTCACATTGAAGTAGTTCATAGTGAGTATGAAACTAATAGCGAAGCTGGTCGCTATTATGTTTCATTCACATATCATACAAAAGATGGAAGCTTTAAAGAAAGAATTGCTGTTGATGTTATTGATAAACCAAGTAAAACTTTATCACCATTTTATATTTCACTAATTACAATTAGCGCATTATTAATAGCTGGTGGAAGTGGTTATTTTATATATTATAAATTAAAAAAGAGAAATAATTGACATCAATAAAGTAAAATGATACAATTTAATGGCGCGGGTGTGGCGGAATTGGCAGACGCACTAGACTTAGGATCTAGCGCCGCGAGGCATGCAGGTTCAACTCCTGTCACCCGCACCAAATTAGAAATTTGTTTGATACAATTTGTGTCAAACTTTTTTTATTT
>CAYZTG010000055.1:0-2050 GCA_964481475.1 uncultured Acholeplasmataceae bacterium
TTTGGTGCGGGTGACAGGAGTTGAACCTGCATGCCTCTCGGCGCTAGATCCTAAGTCTAGTGCGTCTGCCAATTCCGCCACACCCGCGCCATTAAATTGTATCATTTTACTTTATTGATGTCAATTATTTCTCTTTTTGAATTTATAATAAATGAAATAGCCACTACCAGCAACTAGAATTAAGGCACTTATTGTAATTAATGAAATATAAAGTGGTGACAAGGTTTTACTTGGTTTGTCAACTACATCTACAGCGATTCTTTCCTTGAAGCTTCCATCTTTTGTGTGATATGTAAATGAAACATAATAGCGGCCCGCTTCGCTATTAGTTTCATATTCGCTATGAACTACTTCAACGTAACTAGCGTCAATACCATTTTCATTTAGTTGCTGGATAAACCATTCTCTAATATCTTGAATACTCATTTGATCGGCTTCTTCGATAGTTAAAAAGAAACGATTTTCAACTAATACTTGAAGTGTATCACGACTTACAACACTAATAGTTATGTCTTTGGTTGCTGAGTTGTTACTCGAGTCAGTTGCTTTTAGGGTAACTGTATATTGGCCAACTTTATTAGCATTATCCAAATAATTTTGATAATTAACTAGTTCAATATTAATTACTTCTTCATCGATATCATCGACCACTAAAAACAAATCGATAATTTCTTGTTCAGTAAATGGATCTTGATCGGTAAAGTGATATATCATCTCAGCATGACGATCAATTCTTGGTGGTCTTGTATCTAAAACTCTGATTGTAATAGTTTTTTTGACTTCTTGATTGTTATGATCGAAAATTGATAATGTTCCTTCATAATCTCCTAATTTATAAATATTAAGTGTTGGTGCGTATAATTTTAATGTATCAGTTACTTCGTTGTTATCGCTAATCGTATATTCTTGTAAGAGTTTATTTTTATATAATGAATTGGCTAGTTGAACAACAACTACATCTGGACCAATAATCTCGAGTGGAATTGAGTCAACTACTCTTAAAATAACGTCTTGAGTATTGATTAGGTTACTATCTTCATCTAAAATATGGTAAACGACTTTATAATCACCATAGTTATACTCAGAATTAGTATAATTATCTTCTGATAAAACTACATTTAATGAATTATTAGGTGATGTGTATGTTAGCTTATTAGTGATTGTTTCAATACTAACTGGATTTTCTTTTTCAACAAAATGAACAATTGGTTTTAATACTGTATTTAAAGTAGTGTCTTTAAGGTTTGAAAAACCTTTAAAGTCACTTGGTTTACCAACATATAAACTAAACTTAGGGTTATTTAAGATATTCCCACTCGGATTAGCGACACTAATTGTTATCTCCAAATTATATGATGCGATAAACTCAACATAACGACCATACTCATTTTTTCCAAAATCATCTTGGTAAAACACATCATAATTAAAATCTTTACCATAATAAATCATCAAGACTTCATCTGCAATATCATTAAAAAGCTCGTCATCTTCACCGTAAACTCTTCTTTCAATAAAAAAAGTATAGTTCGTTCCAATTTCGACTTGATCAATATATTCGATATAATAACGATTATTATGATGTCTGACCTCTCTTAAATCTAATAGGTTTTGTCCCTCACTACTTTCTTGTGCATTCATGTCATATGAAAACACCAAAAATAATCCAATAACGATTATTAAACTAAAAAATATTTTTCTCATAATATCAACCTCCGCCTAATAATAGAATAAAGATAACAATTTTACTTTTTTTAATAAATCTTTTAAACATCTAATGAGGCTTTAGTTTGGGTTAATAACTCCTTGACACAACTTTTTAATAAAAATGCAAATTTAGCATTAATAAACACTAAATTGCATCATTTAAAATCGATTGTCATATGATTATTTTAAAAAATAAAATAAAAGCACCTAGAATATGTTTTCTAAGTGCTTTTTAAAATCTTTTTTAAGAGATTTTTAAGATGTTAACTTTTTCTTAGTCAACCTAATCGCTTTTTAAAGCGGATTAATTTAATATGGCAGGCCCAGCTGGATTTGAACCAACGAG
>CAYZTG010000056.1:0-2035 GCA_964481475.1 uncultured Acholeplasmataceae bacterium
GTACATCAGTTTGGATAGGAAGCCCCCACTTCGATTAAGTGGTGGGTAGTTCACTGAAATATGATAAAATATAGATGGTGATAACTTGGAACTTATAAAAGAAAAACTTAAACTGCTTCCTGATCAACCAGGTAGTTATCAGTTTTATAATAAATTTGGTAAAATCATCTATGTCGGTAAAGCTAAAAACTTAAAGAGTAGAGTTAAAAGTTATTTTACAGGCGCTCATAACTCAAAAACGACAAAATTAGTCAGCGAGATTGCTGATTTTTCGACTTTAATTACGAAAACTGAACGAGAAGCTTTAATTTTAGAACTGAATTTAATTAAAGAAAATCTCCCCAAATACAATATTAAATTAACCGATGATTCAACCTATCCATTTATTGTTATTACCAATGGGATTGCCCCAAAGATAATGGTATCAAGAGAACCTAATAAAGGTGATGGGATCTATTTTGGACCTTATCCTAATGTGTATAGTGCTAAAGAAACTGTTAGATTATTAAATAAGATCTATCCCGTTAGAAAATGTGAAAAATTACCTAAAAAGGCCTGTTTATATTATCATATGAATCAATGCTTAGCGCCTTGTATAGCTAAAGAACCAATTAATTGGGACTCAATATTAAATGAAGTTAAAGCATTTTTAAAAGGCGATACTAAAAAAGTGAAAGATAAGTTAAAAGAAGAAATGTATTTAGCGAGCGAAGAACTGAAATTTGAGAAAGCGTTAGAGTATAAAAACCTTATTGATCATATTGATCACACCACAGAGAAACAATTAATGAATCTGAATGATTTTAAAGATAGAGACTTTATTGCTTATGCGAGTGATGAAGAAGACATTAGTTTACAGATATTGAAAATGAGAAGTGGTAAAATAGTTGATTCTAGCACTGATATTTTTCCTAAATATTTGGATGCTTCTGAACAAGTAATCACTTATTTGTATCAATATTATGATACTTACCCAATGCCAGATGAAGTTCTATTTCAAGATTTGTTTTCACCTGAATCATTAATGGAAGCATTTGGAAAGAAAGCGATTATTCCAAAAATAGGTGACAAGAAAAAACTAGTTGATTTAACTTATAAGAATGCGTTATATGATTTAGAAAATGAAAGGTTACTACATAAAAATGTCTCTGAAAAAATTAGTGAAGCCCAGGAAGCTTTTAAAGATTTATTAGGTTTAGATAATATATCTAGGATTGATATATTCGATAATGCACATCTTTTTGGGGCTAACCCAATAAGTTGTATGGTGGTATATAAAGATGGAAAACCAGCTAAAAACTATTACCGTAAATACAAACTAAAAAACACTAAAAAAGGTGATGACTATGGTGCGTTTAAAGAAGTTATCTATAGAAGGTGCCAAAAAGCTCTCTTTGAGAAACAAGAATTGCCTGATATGATTCTAGTAGATGGTGGTAAAGGTCAAGTTAGTAGCGCACTTTTTATCATAGAATCCTTAGGTTTATCGATACCAGTAGTCGGTTTAAAGAAAAATGACAAACACCAATTAGATGCTTTGGTGTATAATAATAATGATGTTCCTTTAGAAAAAGGCACTTACCTATATACTTTGTTAGGTAAAATGAGTGAAGAAGTACATAGATTTGCGATAACTTTCCACCGCCAACAACGCTCTAAAACTTTAATGAAAAGTAAACTAGATGATATAAAAGGGGTTGGATCTGTTAGAAAAAGAAAATTGTTAGATAAGTTTATCACTATAGATAACATGATCCAAGGTTCTATAGATGATTATAAAAGTATTGGTATTAATGAAACATTAAGAGAGAGTATCATTAACCAATTAAAAGAAAGTTGATTGTATGAAACGTGTAATTAGACAAATAGATGAAGAAAACAAAATTTTTGGTTGCTTAATTAGTGGCAATATGACTTATTTTTATTTAACTAAATCTCAAGCTAAGAAATACTTTGATTATTTAGATATTGGTATATTTGTTAATTTTAAAGTCTTTGATCAAATTAAAGTTATTGACAAAAAGAAATGCTATAA
>CAYZTG010000057.1:0-2033 GCA_964481475.1 uncultured Acholeplasmataceae bacterium
AAAACTTGGCTCAAACAAACAAAAACTAACAGCTTCTCTTCTACATAGAACACTAATATCAGAAGGATATAAAGTAGGAATAACAACAATCCAATTAGAGTTTAATAAGTATAAAAACCGTAATAAGGAAGCATTTATAAAACAACAATATGATCCAGGTTTTAGAGCTGAATATGATTTCCATGAAATCAAAGTAATTGAAGGTAGTGTAGTTAAAAAAAGATATCAAGCAACAATTACTCTTCCCTTTAGTAATTATGTATTCGCAAAACACTACGATAACCAAAGAAAAGAAAACTTCTTAGATAGTCTAATAACTTTCTTTGAAACAATCGGTGGTGTTCCAAAAACAATAGTTTTTGATAACATGAGAAATGTCGTTAGAAAATTTATTTATGGTGGTAAAAAAGAATACACTGAAGAATTACTTAAATTTTCTAATTATTATGGCTTTAAAATTCAAACGACAAACCCAAGACGAGGTAATGAAAAAGGTCATGTTGAACAGGGCGGGAAAGTAATAAGAAAAGAACTATTTACATTTAATTATGAGTTCAATGATTTAGAAGATTTAAGAGATTATACAAAACTTGAGTTAATTAAGTTAAATAAAAAAACTCAAGAAAGCTTTAAAAATGAACAAACTAAGTTGATGGATCTACCATTAGTAAAATATGAAATAGGAACCCTAGTTACTTCTATAGTAAATAGTGAAGCATTAATTCAAATAGATTCAAACGGATATTCAGTACCTGATAGTTATGTAGGTAAGAAAGTTTACTCTAACGTCTATAACGATTTAATAAACGTTTATAACGAGAAACATGAACTTATAGCAAGTCATAAAAAAATAGAAGGTAAGGGAGAGCATTCCATTGACATACTCCATTACACTTCTACCTTTTCAAAAAAGCCTGGGGCATTACTAAACTCAGTCGCGTTAAAGCAAGCACCCAAAGTTTATCAAACTCTTTTTCATAAATATTTTACCACAAAGGTAAAAGAATTTATCAAATTGATTAAAGAAAAAGATATTTATGAAATAACAGATATTCTAAAACACTTAGAAAATGGTAAAAGTTATAAACTGATTTTATCTAAAAAGGAAGAAACAATTGAAGACAAAAGTTTAAATCAGTTAAATGAAATATCAAATTTATATAATCAAGGAGAATTAATACAATGAATGAGATTGAAAAATTAGCACATAAATTAAAACTATCAAATACAAAGGCAAATTATAAATTATTAATTAGTGAGGCAATGGATAAGCAATCAAGTTATGAAGATTTCTTAAAACTAATATTAACAAGCGAATCAAAAGCACGAGAATCTAACGGTATAAATCGTAGGATTAGAACAGCAAAATATCCGTATTTAAAATATATGCATGATTTAAAATTAGATATGTTTTCAGTTGATATATCTAATCAAATAAGAGAACTACAATCACTTAGATTTTTAGATGAGGGAAGAAATGTAATATTGGTAGGAAATCCTGGTGTTGGTAAAACTCACACAGCGATTGGTCTAGGTATAGCTGCTAATATGAAAATGAAAAATGTTTTATATATTACGGTTCCAAATTTAATAACTGAACTTAAAGAATCAATGACTCTAAATCAATTAACTAATTATAAAAAAAGATTCATCACATATGACTTAGTCATACTTGATGAACTGGGTTATATCGGTTTTGATAAAGAAGGTAGTGAGTTATTATTTAATTTACTTTCAATGAGAAATGAAACTAAGTCAATTATTATTACTACTAACTTAACGTTTAATAGGTGGGAAGAAATCTTTGGTGATCCAACATTAACTGCAGCAATGGTAGATAGATTAGCACATAAAGCAACTGTTATTAATATTAAAGGCGATTCATATAGAATCAAAGAAACAAAGGATTGGTTAAAGAATTAAAGAGTGGCTCAATTTCGCACCAATATAGTGGCTCACTTTGGGATTGACATTTACAAAAAACCGCTTCTAGAAATTTTTGCTAATTCACACATTAATTTAACTGTTAATTT
>CAYZTG010000058.1:0-1824 GCA_964481475.1 uncultured Acholeplasmataceae bacterium
AGTAGTTCATTTAACAAGTCATACTGAGAATATTAAGGAAATTACTGAGGAGGGTGTTATCCCTCAGAAGATTCTTACAAATTTATCAGAAATTGAATATGGTATTTATGAGAATCGTTTTATTATGACCTTAATACTGAGGTTAAGAGACTTTGTAAATGAACGTGTTAAGATAATTAAAGAAAACTTATCAACCACAAAAAAAATAGATTTTAAGTTTGATAGTACATTTATATATGAAGAGGCAAATTATCAAATATCATTAAATATTAATCAAGAAGAAGCAAGTGGTGTAAATAAAATTACTGAGTACAATAATCATGTATATGAAAGAGCAGAAAAGTTACTTAGACTAATTAATCGTCTATATAGAAGTCCTTTCATGGAACTTATGAAGGGATATAATAAAGTAGTTCCTCCAATTATGAAAACTCAAGTAATTTTAAAAAACCCACACTTTAAGAATGCTTATTTGTTATGGTTATTTTTAGATAAAAATCAAAATTTTGAATTCGATGTTGAAAATGAAACTAGTGATATGTTAATATCTGGAAATTATGATTATGCATTAAACAAAACTATATTATTAATGTTTTCAAATTTATTGCTTCATGATGGAGATAAGGATGATGGATCAGAGATTGATAAATCCCGTGAGGCTTCACGTAAAGATCCTTTTATTAAAGATTATTCTAAACCTATTATTGAAGTGGGTAGTGAAAATATTGAACTAGAAGAAATTGGACTTAATGAGTACTTTCTAGGAAAAGCTAGAGAAATCTTTAAACAAGAGATTGAAAGAAATATGGAAGTGGATTCAGATTATAAGATTTCACTTAAGAAAGCATTACGTGATACAATGGGTATTACAAATGCTCTATATGCATCATTTTTCGAGATTGACGCTGATGAAGATATTTTTAGGAAACTAGTTAGGTCTGAAGATCCAATGCTTGCATACGAAGAAGCCAAGAAAAAACATGATATTGCTAAGACAATTAGACAAGAAAAAGAAAGAGATTATTTAGAAGCTATTGAACTTGAGAAAAAATGGGCTACAGTTCTAGCACAAAAACAAGAGAAACTTATCGAATACGAAGAAAAGAAAATTGATGAGTTGGTTACTAAATTTATTAATGCTAAAAAAGAAGAGTTTGAAAAAGTTGATAAAGAAATCGAAAATGATTTGGCTAAAGATAGACAAGACAATATTGATAAGCACAATGATGCTTTAAGAAAAGAGTACAATGATCTTAAAGAAAAACTTGAAGAAGAAAGAAGACGTATTGAAAATGAGACTACATCAAGAACTGATAAAGCGCTTGGTGAGTTAAATAACTTACATGAAGAAAAAAGAAGAAAAATGCAGCTTATTGCTCAAATGAAACAAGTTGAGGATATGATTAAGTATAAGGATGAAAAATCTAAACTTAAAGTTATGTATGAAAGAGCTCTAGAAGTTTTAATCGAAGAGAACAAAACAGGTGAACAATCTGCTAAGATTAAAGATATTAGAACAGAGTTAAACAAACTTGCCAATGCAGAAGCAAAAGCTGTTGTATCCTTAAAACTTGCTGTAAATTCACTTCAAGAAGAATTGGGAATTGTTGTTACTAAAAAGAGTCTTTAGAATAATTAAAACAACCACATTTTGTGGTTGTTTTTTATTGCACGAAAATTTTCTAAACAATTGTAAACAAGCTTTTTTTATTGTTTTAAGCTTTAAAAGCAAGTATTATGTTAATTGGTTTAGAACCTAAAATGTTAGCTTAATGCATTTAGATAGGGAATGAATAATACTTTTTTAAAAACTATTGAGTTATG
>CAYZTG010000059.1:0-1768 GCA_964481475.1 uncultured Acholeplasmataceae bacterium
GATTGTTGTTTTGCCAAGATTTTGTGAATTTTATTGATTTTTTATTATTCTTCAATACTTAAATAAAAAGCCAACACAGCGAAAAGTTGACTCTTAAAACGCAAAAAAACCTCACGATAAGGTTTTATCCTTAATCATGAGGTCTATATTTTTAAACTATTATTTTTACTTATGAATAATCATCTATTGAATCTTCTCCATCCCATTCCAAACCTTGTGCCAATGTAAATTGTTTTAAAGCTCCCTGCTCTTCAAAGAAAGTACCCATGCTTTCATGAACATAGAAACCATCTTTTATATAAACCTTTGCCAACGCATAGTTTTTAATTGGAGAACTTAAATCTGTAATAATAAGCATGTTATTCTTATCTTCTGTTAATGCTTTATGTACTACTTCGTTTTCGCCATATCTATTTCTAACAAACACATCTCCTATGCTAAGTGATTCATAATACTTAATTAAATTTTCTGGAGTAACTTCAGTTGGACATTTCAAAAACTCTGATGGGGTATTCCAATCAACCTGACGAGCATTTGAAGTTAATGATTGAGGCACATATTTTTCTTTTGTTGGTTGTTGTTGTGCAAATCCACTAAAACTTTTCTCTTGAAATATCCATTCTCCAAGTTGTCCATCTTTCGGTTCTTTATCGCTTTCTGCCCATTCTAGTAATCTTTCTTTTGATATTCTTGCTTCCTCAGGTGTAACATTTCTCATCCATTGAAAGTTGTTATCTATCGTCGAGGTTTTCAATTGCGAAGGATTTTCTAAAAAACTTTCAATACTACCACATAATAATATAATCCTTTTTCGAGTTATTGGATTATTTAGTGCATTTTCTAATTTAGTAACCCATCTTAAATTTTCTTTTCTATTATTATGTCTGTTAGTATCAATATGATCCACTATTAACTGGCTATCTTCGGGTTCACCATGAAATGCAATTGCCACTATACGGTGCACTCTTTCGCCTGCGATATTTAAATACCCAGTATTTTCTTGAACTTTGCCAAATGTCCACTTATTATCCAGAGGTCTTGGTTTTATTGAATTTTCTTTTTGGTGTCTTAGTACAGCACCATTATCTCTTACTGAATACTTTTCGTTTTTATAATTAATTGTTACCTCTAAAGTAAAATCATTCACAATATCACATCCTTTTATAATTAAAGTTTATTATTATTTTAATTATTGAACATCTAACCCGTATATTTTAAACAATTCTTCTATTGAAATATCAAGTCCTGATTTTCTTAAGTTTTGAATTCTATCTTTATATATCTTTTCTAATTCGTTTTTAATATCACTACCATAATGTAGTTTTCTATGGCAATTAGGACAAAGACTTATAATGTTTGCTTCAACATCTAAACTATAATCAAAGTAGTCTTGATAGCTAATTGGTATTAAGTGGTGAGCTTCCATATAAGGTTTTCCCTTTTTGGTAATGAATGATTCATGATCACTATCTAAATTACATTTATAGTTTGATAAAACAATACATCTTTTAGCTATCTCCGGATCTCTAGCATATGCACTTTTTTCACTAATAACTTTTTCTTGTTTTATTTTGGGTTCATATACGACACTTTCAACAACTTCTTTTAAAATATCATTTGTTGTTATATCATTTGCATCATCGTCTAAAAGTGTTCTAATATCGAAATCTTGGTTTTTATTGTCCCCTAGTTCGTTTATAAACTCCATTAGTTTTTGTTGTTCATAATTAACAATTGGATCTGTTACTAAATATGAACCTAATTCTAT
>CAYZTG010000060.1:0-1737 GCA_964481475.1 uncultured Acholeplasmataceae bacterium
CAAAATCAATAAAGCTCTTTTCATTTTATTCTCCTTTTTGTCTAATTGTATTTGTCGTAAAACAATATCTATTTACATAAATTATAGCATGTTTTACACAGTAATTCTAACTTAATTTTAACCTTAATTTTCGTTTACATTGTTAAATAAATCAATCGTATTTAATTTTCAGTGATTTTATAATATTGACAATACCATTATTTTATGATATATTATCGTTGTAAAAGGAAGAACTTAGTTCTTGTACGGTGAATCTTTCACCCCCACACCTCATACAAGAGGCAATGTGGTTAACATTTACTACCGTGTGGTAGTTAAATTAACATAAAGCCGGCATTAGCCGGCTTTTCTCTTTTGTTTACCTTTGTAATAAGCAGAAGTTAATAAATAATATGGGTTTTCTTTGTCATCATATAACTCAAAAAACAAATTATAGTTTTCATCTACAACTCTTACGGTGATAACTTTTTTATTGTTAGGGTTTACAATTTCCTCCAAGTTAGAATATATTTTATATGGTTGTTCATGTTTTTGATATAAATCTAATATCATAAAAATCCAATGAACCCGCTTAACTCTAGAGTAATTTAATTTTCTTTCTGGATTGTTAAAGTTGCTTCCAGCAACAAATTTTAACCAACACTCATCATCTGAAATGTATTTATTTGAGTACCTTAATTCATAACCTTTAAAAGTTCTCTTCTTATTTGTTTGATAAATAAAATCTCTTTTAATAACATTAGTTTGTTTTATTTTTTCGCGTTCGTTAGCGCTTAATCGTTTAGAATAAAATTTAAGTGTTTTCATATTGTTCTATCCGTCCACACTAATAAATTGAAGTCTAATTTCTTTAACGTTGTGGTTTGATTTAAATTGAGAGAAAATTCCTTTTCAATATGACTTATTAAATCAAGTTTAGCTTGACTTGTATTTAAAGCTCTTTTTTTATAAGTTAATGCTCCTGATATTATATCTGCAATTTGAATTAAATAGTGTTCTTTTGAATCTACAGCCATTCCATTAACAGTTTTTTGATTGAATATTTTATTGCTTAAGTATCTAGCTGTTTTTATTGATTCTTTGCTTGAATCAGAATCTTTTTTATCTAAAAACAAATTAAAAGTATCATATTTGTCATTTTCATTAAAATCTCTATAAATTATTTTTTCAAATAATAGATAGACCATTTTATAGTACCAAGCAGAGTATTCTGATCTTATTTTTGTTTTATCAGCTGAAATTAGCAAAGCCCTTACTCTAATCTTGTTTTCTTTTGCATATCCAGATAGTAGCGATATTATTTCTTTATAAAAGTTTATATTTGCAGGACTAACTTTATTCCATTTAACTTCTCCACCAATTTTGTATTTATTTTTAATGTTTTCTATCTCGCGATCAAAAAGAATAACATTATTTTTTATTGTGTAGACCGTTACTAACGACATAACATTAGTCTTATCGTGTTTTGTATGGCAACTTTCATCCATATACATATTTATTGTGTTCTTCATTTTGCATCACTCCTTTTCGTGAAAACCTTTGTAGTTTATAGATAAAAAATAACATCGAAAATAAATGTTTAATTATTATTTTACAATTAAATTATAACACAATTTACATACTTAAACGAAGGCTATTTCTAAATTTTAACAAATAAAAAAACTCCACATATCAATCTACATGGAGTTCCTTACTTGTTTACTATTCCATCATAAAACTTAAATTTAATTCTTTTAT
>CAYZTG010000061.1:0-1703 GCA_964481475.1 uncultured Acholeplasmataceae bacterium
TTACTGTTTGCCTAAAGGCAAGTCATTAAACAACCTTACCCAAGATCAAGTTAATGAAATGTTTTCAAATATTAATTGCTTGATTAGAGAATCCATTAACAATTCAACACCGTATGAACTTGTTTTAAGAAAGTATGGCCAAGAATTTATGGACACAATCGGTATTAAACGTATTCCAACAAAAAAAGTTAGATTACTACCAATAATCTAACTTTCAAATGCAAGGAAGGCCTGATTCCACAAACAATAAATCGCGTTGCAATTGGTTTGACCAATTGAGGCCGCGACCCTTTTCCTATACTCTAATTATGCATTATTTCACTATATTTTGTCAAACTTGGACAAACTAATCGCAAAATAATTTATGAAAAAGGCGATTTGACCTATTTTAATTCTTTTTTTGCATTTAGACTGTCATTTAACGATAAATTTCTTTCTAAAAGAATTTGTATCTTTATTCTTTAAGAGACACTTAGTTTGGGTTTCCAATTCAAAGCACCCCCTTTCTCGAAAGGAAGGCCTAATTAAATTGTAACCTGCAATTGTTTGTATTGTTATATATTTTCGTTGCGATTAGTCTGTCATTCAACATAAATTATAAATTGTTTTTTCTTGTTATTATTGACAGTGTTTTTTGCGTGTTCTATCATAAATTTGCAGGCAATATGGATATAGATACCGTAACTTCAAGCGCATTACAAATTGTTAATTTTTTTGATACGAATATAAATGATGCAAAAGGTGCTTCTAAACCTCTCGTCGGGGAACATATTGGAGGTTCCTTTTTTCATGGCAAAACAGGCATGGATGGCTTTCCTTTTACAACGTTAAAGGAAGATTTATTAAGTAAAGACGATGCAGTAACCGCGATTAGTAAAGTGCTTGAAACGACAAAAGAAAAAGTAACAATCGTAACCCTAGGCCCATTAACGAATATCGCAAACTTAATTACAAACCGTCCAATCAATTAAATAAAATAGAACAAATTATTATTATGGGTGGCGCACTCGGAAGAGGTAACTGTCGCCCATTAGGTGAACATAATATGGTTGGTGACCCAGAAGCCGCTAAAATCGTTTTAGATAGCAAATTGCCATTAGTTTTTGCTTTAATGGATGCAGGAGTAGGGGCAACATTAACTCCGCTTAATATTAAACGGATTAAACATATAAATAAAACGGGCAAGATGTTTTCTTCATTGTTATGTAACTACCGTAGCGGTAATCAAAAAGGCGGCCCATGTATTTATGATTTAATGACAATCGCTTATTTACTTGAACCATCAATGTTTACGATAAAAGACGCATTTATGAGTATTGAAGTAACTAGTAAATATCTAAGAGGCACTACTATTATTGATATTGATGGCTGTTTTAATGAAGAAAAGAATGTGAAGGTGTTAACCGCCACTAATACAAAAAAATTTAAAAAATGGTTATTTAAAAGAATAAAAAGTTGTTACTAAAATAGCAATGGTTTTTAATAACTTGTTAAGCAAATGGTATTATAAAATTATTCCTTTTAATGAAATTATTTTCTTATTTTCAAGCTAAAGAAAATAACGTTTGGATTGTTAGAAATTGTTTTAATTTTTGCATTTTCTTTTATAAATAATTTATCCAATTCCTCATAATTGTTTTTAGAATTGTAGTAGTATGATAATGGTATTTGGTCGTTTTCATTAAGAAAAAACAAGTGTTTAA
>CAYZTG010000062.1:0-1633 GCA_964481475.1 uncultured Acholeplasmataceae bacterium
CTAATATCCTTTTTTTTGCAGCATTAGATAAGCTACTTAACATTGCTGGTGCCGTCGATGCCACCAAGGCACAAGGCGAACCAACAACTAATACAATAATACCTCTGTAAAATGATTCACTCCAAGTCAACCACGATAATAACGGTGGAATCACCATTACCAAAACTGCCAGTAATAAAACTACATAAACATAGTATTTTTCAATTTTATCGATTTTAGTTTGAACTTTCGTATGATTATTTTTAGCATCATATACTAAATCAATAATTTTTTGCATTAAAGAGTCTTTTGGGTTTTTGGTGACTTTAACAATGATCGCATTATCAGTATTAATAGAACCAGAATAAACAAAATTTCCTTCTTTTTTAAAGACGGGATTAAACTCACCGGTAATCGCCGATTGATCTAAATAAGCGTATCCTTCAATTATAATTCCATCGGCGGATACTTGCTCGCCTGGTTTTACTAATATTAAATCGTTTATAACTAAATCTTTAGCATCAATAAATTTTTCAATGTGATCATTAAATAAAGTAGCTTGTTTTGGTTCTAATGTTAGAAGGCTAGTTAGTGTTTGTTCGCTTTTTCGATTAGCATAGTCTTCAAGTAAACCACTTATTGCAAAAATTAAAATCAAAATTGTTCCTTCACTATAGTTATTTACACTGAAGGCCGCAACCGCACCTAAAATCATTAAAATCTCGACATTTAAACTTTTATTCTTTATTGTTTTAACAACCCCTTCTTTGGCTTTATAATATCCACCTAATAAAAATGATATTCCAAAACCAATCGGAGTTAAAATACTACCAATAATTTGATAGTGACTTAAGATTCCTGTGATAACGGCAAACACTAAAGCGGCTATCACAAATATTAAGTTTAAATGCCTTGATATTTTTTTCATATTATTATCCTCATGATAATAATACGCCAATTTATTATAAATATCAACGCTAATCGTTCTAAATAATAATAATTATAAAGAAAACCGCAGTTTTTAAAAAAATTGCGGTTTTCTTAGATAAGTTATAAATTATGATTATATTAATTATAATTTGTCAGAGATGATTGATAATGTAAGTAATTGTTTCTTCTATTTGTTGGTCTCTTGAAATTAATGAAATACCATCTTTACTTTGTTCACCGTAATAACCAAAATATGCATGATTTCCACCGATTATAATTAGTTCGTGTAAGTTGGGCAGGTGTTTTTTGTTTGCTTGATATTTCTCCCTATTTAAAACATAATCAAACTCGCCATAAATTGAAATAACCTTTATATCAAAATTAGATAAATCAACCGTTGAATAAGAGCCTAGCAAGATTAAACCTTGGTATTTATCACTATTTTTGGCTAGATGGCTAGCAGCCATTGATCCACCTAGTGAGTGCCCACCAAGATACCAAGTTTCTATTTCAGGATAATCATCTCTTGCTTTAACGGCGGCATTACTATTTAATGCCGCTAAATTAAAGGGCATTTTTATTAATATCGTTAGATAGCCTTCTTCCGCTAACTTATATAATAAAGGTGCGTAAGCCAAACTTTCTACTTTACCCCCTGGATAAAAGATAATTGCTTTGGTTGGATCTTTAGGTTTGAAAGTATAGTAATTGTTGTCATCTTTAA
>CAYZTG010000063.1:0-1612 GCA_964481475.1 uncultured Acholeplasmataceae bacterium
ACTAATGCTTATAATGAAATTGTAGAAGCTTATAAATTACCAAAAGAATCTGATGAAGAAATTAAGTTAAGGAATAAAAAAATTCAAGAAGGAACTATTAAGGCTATCGATATCCCTTATAAAGTTGCATTATTATCTTTTAATGCTTTAGAAAAAGTGCAAAAAATTATTAATAACAGCAATCCTAACACGATATCTGACTTAGGAGTTGCAGCGCTGTCATTATCGACAAGTATTCAAGGTGCCGCGATGAATGTATTAATTAATTTGCCAGGTCTTGATAATGAAGATATTAAAATAGGTCATTATCAATCAATGAGAAAAATAATTGATGAAACACAAACAATAACAAATGATATTTTAAATATTGTCTATAAAAAATTAGCGATATAATATAAATATTCAAATAAAAACAAGTGCTCTAATATGTGCTTGTTTTTTTTATTTGAGTTAGTTAACCATTAGGGGTAAATAAACAAAACAACTAATCAAAACCATTAAATAACTTAAGAAAATCAAAAGAATAATCCGCTATTAGTTTTATTATTTTTATTGTTCATGCAAAATATAACAATGTTATGCAAATATATCATAATTTTCTTGACATCATTATCGTGTTTTGATAATATAACAATGTTGTGGCAAAAAATGGCCATAATTAGAGATGTTTATTGATGGAGGTGATGGTGCTGAAAAAAATTAGTGCTATAAATTTAGTAGTCATTTTAATATTATTACTTGCACTAGGATTTACAACAACATTAGCTATTAAATATTGGAAAGAAGTTTCAAAACTAGGTAATGTGACTATTACAATTGGGACAGACGAAGATATTGAAATGAATGTAGTTAAAATAAGTCCAACATTTTCTGGAGTCTTAGTTCCCGAAGGGTATGCTTACTTTGAGGGAGAAGTTGATCAAGTCTTATTTGAATATTCGGTAAGTTTAGATAAAGTATTGATTAAAACCATGAACTTATTAGTAGAAGCAATTGATATTAAAATTGATGGTAAAACTAAATATGCTCATCTAGTTGAAGTAACAATCGAAGAAGAAGTTGGAAAAAAAGAAATTGACTTCTTAAATGAAACTGTTACAATAAACATTGTTGTAAAGTTGTTAGAACCGGTAGATGCTAATGAAGCTTTAGAAACTGGTAAATTAGCTAACGTAGAAAATGGAGAGCTCGCCTTCCAAGAAATAAAAGGTAAGCAAATTGAGTTTGTACTAAGGTTCAATATTGAACCAAAAGAATAAAAAAATAAAAAAAGAAAAACAGGAGAATAAAATGAAAAAACAAAGAAAATTAATCATAGGCTTTATGATGTTATTAGCCTTAGTAGTAAGTGGATTTACATATGCTTATTGGGCAGGAAGTATTACTGTTACTCAAGCTGATGATATAAAAGAAACTATCAAAATTGGTACAGGTGGAACTGTTTCAACAACAGTTACAGTGACTAGTGGAACTTCAGATACATTTCCTTTGGTACCAGTTGGAAGAGAAGTTTCAGGTACTTCAGTTAGTTCTATCACATATACATTTGATGTAGAATGGAATGGCGCATCAGACCTTAACGATGGCAAAACAGACGCAACAGACGCAACAG
>CAYZTG010000064.1:0-1612 GCA_964481475.1 uncultured Acholeplasmataceae bacterium
CACTAGTAAAGTATTAGTCTGATACGTTAGGTATTGGACTTTTTTTTATGGTTTTTAGTCAAAAACAGTTAAAAAACAACGAAAAATTAACTAAAAAGCTATCTCATAATCATTTTTTTCTAAATTAAAGATAAATCAACTAAAATAACAGTTACAATTTAACGATTACCCTACATTTTAACGATTACCTTACAATTTAACGATTACTCTACAATTTAACGATTTTGTTATTTTACAATATAAATAATCTTGAAATAGACTGTTGGTAGTTTGAATTTAATATTTTAAAATTAAAACAATTTGTTAATATATATGTAACTAATTCGCCATTTAATACGTCATTTAATTCGCCAAATGTGATATAATTTATTAAACAAGGAATCAAGTTAATGGTTGTATAAATCAAAATGGAGCGAAAAAATGAAAATAGGAAACGACAATGAAACAACAAATTTAGTAGATGTTATCGCTAAAGAATATAATTTAAAATATAAAAATATAACTAATTACCATGACAACTCTAGGTCTTCTGATGATATAAGAATTGTTGTTATTTTAGATAACACTTATGTAATAAAGTTAGCTTCAAAATCTTTAGTATCTGAAAATGAACTTTTAGAGATAAATAACTTGTCCAAAAGATATGAGGCCACTAACATTAAAACTCCAAAACTATTAAAAACAAATCATAACAAATTTTCTTATTTAACAAACTATAAAAGCAATCCTGTAATTTCATACGTTGAGACCTATTTAGATTTTGAATCTTTAGAGTCTGTAAAATCACCAAAGATACGCGAACAAATCAATAAGCAAGTTTTTGAACATTTAGGTTTTTTTACAGAAAAATTTAAAGATAAATACTTATCAACTAGAAACTCAATGTGGAGTATTATTGATCATGCACCATTAGATAAAGAGTTAACAGAAAAAGAAGAAAATATTAATGACCTAATCAATGCGTTAAATATGCTAAAATACTCTGATTTGTCTGAAAAAATTAAAGATGAAACAACGATGTTATTATTGAAAATAAAAAAAGAGGGTAAAAAATTACCACAATCTATGATTCAAGGTGATTTAAATTCTTCTAATATTATGATTCATAACAATCAATTCGAGGGACTTATTGATTTTAATTTGTATGGTAAAGAAACGAATATTAACACATTCTTAAATGAAACAATGTATTTTTTAACAGATGACGATATTTTAAATTTGGCTCCTAAAGAAATATTAAATAAAATGGTTACTACGCAAAAAAAGAGAATGGATTATATTTTAAAAAACTATCAGTTATCTAAAGAAGAGTTAAACATGATTCCAATTTATCGAAAATTAACATATTTATCGTTTTATCCTAATGTCCGTTTGTTTATTCATTATTTAAATATAGAAGAATATAGAGAAAGAATTTTAGATTTTTTAAATACAATTTTAAATCTACAATAAAAACGGCTTAACAAAGCCATCAATTTGGGGGTGTAGTAAAAAACACTAGGGGTGTAGTAGATTTTGATAGGGGTGTTGTAATGTATCAAAATAGGTCGCTCAACACATTTTTATATATAACTCTTAATAAAGGCATCGCGTTTATACACGCGGTGCCTTT
>CAYZTG010000065.1:0-1586 GCA_964481475.1 uncultured Acholeplasmataceae bacterium
TAGTAGTATGATAATGGTATTTGGTCGTTTTCATTAAGAAAAAACAAGTGTTTAATTTTCTTATTTTTTATTAATAAATTTTTGAATTCTTCTAAAAATAAAGGATGCATTAAAAATTCTTTATTATTGTCTATAATAATTGTAGGAAGTGGATAAGAATCAATAATTAAAAGGCCGAACTCGATATTTTTATTAAAGATATTTTTTTAGTTAATTCTATTTCGTATTTAAAATAATGATTTTCATATTGTTTTATTTTTTCTTCATTTGCATGGTTGTTAAAATTTTTAAAAAGGTTATTTTTGTAATTTTCCAAGGATAAATTAGCTTCTATAGAATAATTTTTTATCATTAAATCACCATCATATTTATCCACAACAGATTTTTTAAGGTCGTTTTCTATTTGACCTATTTCACTATTAATTTTACTTCCTTTTTTATTAGATTGTGTTGCATTAAATTCGAAGGCTTCAATTAAAATGGTTTTGTTGTTCAATGATAGCAGGATATCAGGACTTTCAAATTGATAAAAACCTGTGGATATATTATCGTAAATATTGTTTAATTCATCATAGGAATGTTGTCCATAACAACGCACTTCATTTAATTCTAAAGCCGCTATTAATTTATCTAGTTCATTTTTTGTTTTCATTTTTACCCCATAAAAAAAGGCGCTTTATTAAACGCCTTTAAAATCATGATTAGTCTCTATAGAACAAGTCTCTTGTATAAACTTTATCTTGAACGTCCTTTAATTCTTTATTATTTCGGTTAGCAATAATTAGTTTTGCTTGTTCTTTAAATTTTTCTAAATTATTAACAACTAAACTTCCAAAGAATGTTGAACCATCTTCAAGTGTTGGTTCATAAACAATAACTTCAACACCTTTTGCCTTAATCCGTTTCATAACTCCTTGAATGGAAGAAGAACGGAAGTTATCTGAATTAGATTTCATTGTTAGGCGATATACACCTACAACTTTTTCTTTTGGATCACTAACAGCGGTATATCCAAGATATTTAATAATTTGATCCGCAATAAAGTCTTTTCTTGTCCGGTTAGAATTAACAACCGCTTCCACTAAGTTTTGTGGTACATCTTTATAGTTAGCAAGAAGTTGTTTCGTATCTTTTGGTAAGCAATACCCGCCATAACCAAAGGATGGGTTATTATAATGTCCACCAATACGGGGATCTAAACTAACACCTTCAATAATTGCTTTAGAATTTAATCCTTTTGCTTCAGCGTATGTGTCTAATTCATTAAAATAAGCAACACGTAAGGCTAAGAAAGTATTAGAGAAGAGTTTAATTGCTTCGGCTTCAGTTGGATCAGTAAATAAGACTTCGATATTTTCCGCAATCGCCCCTTCAACTAAAAGATTAGCAAATTGATGGGCTACTTCTTTAACTTTGGGTCTAGTTTCTTTATAACCAACAACAACGCGACTTGGATATAAGTTATCATATAATGCTTTTGATTCACGTAAGAATTCTGGACTAAAAATAAAGCGGTCGGTATTATACTTTTTAAAGATTGATTCTGTATATCCAACAGGAATTGTTGATTTAATAACAATCATCGC
>CAYZTG010000066.1:0-1539 GCA_964481475.1 uncultured Acholeplasmataceae bacterium
ATAGCTCTAAAACTAATACTAATGAGCGTGAAGTTATTGGTACTAATAATCAAGTGGACGGAGTTGATGAGGGAGATATTATTAAAGTTGATAAAGAAAGAATTTATTACTCTTCTAATTCAGATAATGTTATTAGAGTCTTAACTATTTTAAATGATGGAAAAGCTGAATTAACTAAATCAATTGAACTTGGCGATGTTTATTCTGATGCACTTTATTTAACAGACGATTATTTAATTGTAATTGGTTATAAATATCCATTTAATCCTTTTGATAGCGGAAAATTTGTTATTATTGGTTGGCCAATGATGTCTTATGAAGGAGTTGTTTTAGTATACAATAAAAATAGCTTTGACTTAGAATACAGCCTAGTTACTGATACTAACTTTTACCAACACCGTTTAATTAATGATTCTTTATTTTTAATTTCTAATAAAAGTATTTATGATAAGGAATTAAGACCAACTTTTAAAACTACCATTGATGGAAAAACTAAAGAAAGTTATGTTGGTTATAAAGATATTTACTATTTTGATGAAAAAAATGTTAGTCAAATGACTGTTCTTACTGGTCTTAATTTAAAAACTTTTACTAGAAACTCAGAAGCTTTTTTAGGAAATGTTGATCACATTTATGCAAACGAAAATCATTTATACACTACTTCTTATTATTCTGAAATTGACATGCTTTCTTCTGTTTTTACTGGTAATGAATTAAAGACAAGAATTATTAAGTATGAATTTGATTTTACTAACTCTAAAATAAATTATTTGGCTATGGGAAGTGTTGATGGTTATATACAGGACTCTTATTGGCTAGATGAATATGAAAACGACTTAAGGGTTGTTACTACGAAATTTAGTCCTATTGCTAATTATTCATTTGTTTTAAGAGAAGATGAAAAAACTGATAATTTAAACGTAATTGGTTCAATTACTGAAGGTTTAGGAGAACCAGGAGAAACAGTTAAATCTGTTCGTTTCCATGAAAAAACTGCTTATATTGTCACCTTTAGACAAACTGACCCAAGATATATGATTGATTTTTCTGATCCAACAAACCCAGAAATATTAAATGCTGAAAAAATTACTGGTTTTAGTACTTACATGCATATTTGGAATGATGATGCCTCTGAAGTTGTTGGTCTTGGTTTTGAAGCAAATGATTTGGGCGCTACTATTGGTTTAAAATTAATTGCCGCAAATGACTCTTTAGGTTATAGCGATCAATACATACTATTACACGACCACTTTAACGACTCTAATTATATTTATTCTGAAGCAACTTATAACCCTAAAGCAATTATGGTTTCTCCAAAACATGGTATTTTTGCTTTTCCAATAGTAACAATGGCTACTCTTCATAATAATATCGGCTATTCAAGTAAGTATTTAATTTTCCAAATTGATTTTAATAAAGAAGATCCAAATGATATTATTAGTGAACCAATTATAATTACTCATCCTTCTAGTGATTATTATTCAACAATTAATAGAGGAATTTATATGAGTCAGTCTGGTAATGAACCTTTTGAGTATA
>CAYZTG010000067.1:0-1533 GCA_964481475.1 uncultured Acholeplasmataceae bacterium
TTTTGCTTCACTAATTTTAGAAATTAACGGATGAGTTTGACTAGTTTCATCAATTGTAAGTGGAATAGTTAGTATTTCATCTGCTGTTTCTAATACTGTTCTAAACTGTAAATACGGAGCCATTACCTCGTCAAACCACGAAATATTACTGTCTATAACTAGTGCCTCACTTTTTTCTTCTACTTCATTAATTGAACTTATAAACTCGTCTAAATTGGTTTTTTGTTTTGTTTCATTTTCTAGTGAAATTAACATATCATCAAGTGTAATAACTAATTGATAATCATCAATAATAATTTGATTACTTTGTTTTACTTCACTAGATACAACAGCTTGATTTTTTTGATTTGCAATATCAACATTTTCTTGATTGATTTCTTTTGTTAATAATACAATAGCAAACCTTGCTTTTACTTCATCTGATAAAGCCCCTTCGTAATTATTAACAAGATGAGAAACAATTAAATTATCTAAACTAGAACTTGCTTCGTATTCATCAATTTTACTATTTACATAACTTGAACCAAGATCTGGTAATAATTCAAATAATCTTTGTTGATTTGAATCATATAATTGTTTTGCTGATAAATAATCAGATTCTAATAATAAATCATTTTTTTGATTCTCAATAATAATTGATTCTAGTTCTTCTTGGGTTACAGTGTTAGCTTGTAGTAAGTCTTTATTATCTAAAAATGATTTAACTTTATTTAATAAACCAATCATTGAAGTTTTTGATTGATTTCCTGACGGCATTTCATCTACTAATAAAATAGCTTTATCATAATTAACTTGAGTTTTATTATTAATAGTTAACTCTACCGAATCACCAACATTTAAATAAGGTTGTAATGCTGCTAGCTGTGCTTTGCTTGTTCTAATATATTCATTATTATTTTGAATATCTAGTGGCAAAGCTTCGATTTTAGTGTTAATTTCATTATATTTATTAGTTGTTGGAAGTTGTTGTAATTCTCTAGTTAAGCCAGTAATAATATAAATTTGTTCTTGGTTATTAAACTGTGTTTGGAGTTTTTGATAGTTTTCCATTTCTGGATTTAGCTTTTGAAAAGCTTCTTTAGCACTTAAATAATTATTTAAGTTGTTTCTAGTTGAAAATAGGGCAATTTTATTATTGGCATCAATAAATAAAGCGCCGTCAATTGCATCTTTTGATACTAACACTAGTTCATATGTTTTTCTATCAAAATTTCCATTAACTTCAAACTTCGCTGTTAATATAACTTTTTGATTTTCATCAGGTAAATTTACTTTACCTGTTGTAGAAACTAACTCTGGATGACTAGACTCCCACGAGACATTGGTTCCCATATACTGTGTTTCAAGTATGATATCGTCAGTGACAAAATTTTGATTATTTCCTTCTTGGTATGTAATTTGATAACTAGATGATACACCTCTTAAAAAATAAGTCGTATCTGATTTTTTACAACCAGTAAGTAATACTAACGACAATATAACAATTATTAGTGTAAGGATTGTACGTAATTTATTTTTCATAATATCAATCCT